>NZ_JAZDCG010000005.1:0-175824 GCF_036321705.1 Brachybacterium sp. J144 | reverse complement strand
CTCGAGGACGCCACCTGCGTGCTGGACGCGTTCCACATCGTCAAGCTTGGCGGCGCTGCAGTCGATGACGTTCGCCGCCGGATCCAGCAGGAGACCCTCGGTCATCGCGGCCGCAAGGGTGATCCTCTCTACGGGATCCGCCACATCCTCCGCGCTGGGCGTGAACGTCTCACCACACGCCAGCAGGCACGGCTGGAGACTGCGTTCGCAGCTGATTCCACGCACATCGCAGTCGAAGTCGCCTACCGCTGCTCCCAAGACCTCCGAGACGTGTTCCACCAGCCCACGCCCGCGCAGGGACGTCGACTCGCCCAGCGGCTCATCGACACGCTGCCCAGCTGTCCGATCCCCGAGATCGCGAGGCTGGGCAAGACCCTGCGACGCTGGGAGACGGCGTTCCTGGCCTACTTCGACACCGAAGGCGCGAGCAACGGCGGCACCGAGGCCGTCAACGGGATCATCGAGCTCGGCCGCCGTATTGCCCGTGGGTTCCGGAACTTCGAGCACTACCGCCTCCGAATGCTCCTCATCACCGGCGGCCTCGACGCCTCACCCCACACTCAACTCTGAAGAGCCTGAAGACGGCATGAGTCAGGCCTTCGGGGAGCGGGCTCGGGGCGTGCGGCATGCCCACAGCATCGGCCGACCGCAGCGTGGTCCCCCGTGTCCCTGCACATCGCCCAGGTCACCGCGGGAACGCATGGGTCCTCCCCATTCCGGTGACAGACGTCAGGATCAGGCTCCGACTTCGCCGACGAGACCGCAGAGGCGTCCCTCGTCGCCGCGCCGAGTGCTGCATTCGGACCGTCACCGGACCCTCGAAGCGGTCTAAACGCAACACTCGACGGGGAGAAGCGGTCCAAAGGCAACACTCACCCGGGAGAAGCGGTCCAAAGGCAACACTCACCCGGGAGAAGCGGTCCAAAGGCAACACTCACCCGGGAGAAGCGGTCGCAACGCAGCACTCGGCGGGAGGAGGCGGTATCGAGTGCTGCGTTCGGACCGTCACCGGACCCTCAGAGCGGTCCAAACGCAGCACTCGGCGAGAAGAACGGTCCAAACGCAGCACTCGGCCAGAAGTAGCGGTCCACAGGCAGCGCTCAGCCGGCGGTGCCGACGCGGGCGCCCTCGGGCACCGCGCCGCCCTCCTCGCCGAGCACGGCGTCGCCGATTAGCGAGACGTCGGCGCCGAAGGTCCAGTCCCCCTGCACGTCGACGCTGCGGGCCTCGCGCAGCGAGGGGACCCCCTGGGGGAAGCGGGCCTCGAAGTCGCCGATCAGCTTGTACGAGCCGGGATCGAGCGACACGGTCGGCACCGACTCGGCTCGCTGCACCAGGGCGCCACGCTCGTCGAGGTCGTAGAGGTCGGAGCGGACCAGCAGCAGGTCGCTCGTGGCCTTCACCGGGAGGAACCGGTCGCGGCCCACCACGATCGCGGTCGCCCCGTCGAACACCTCGATCGCGGCGCCCATCGCGGACTCGATCTGGTAGACGGGGGTCGAGCCCTTGTCGGAGGGGTCAACCGTCTTCTCGTTGCGGATCAGGGGCAGGCCCATGACCCCCTGGCGCTCCGCGAGGATCGCCTGGAGCTGCTCGAGGTCCCACCACAGGTTGTTGGTGTGGAAGAACGGATGGCGGTGCTCGTCGGTGAAGTAGTCCATCTCCTCGGCCGGGGTCTGCGCGGTGTCGCGCAGGATGAGCCGGCCGTCGGCCTTCCGGACCGCGAGGTGGCCGCCCTTGCGGTCGGCGGGGGTGCGGCGGCACAGCTCGGCCGCGTAGGGCGCGCCGGTGGAGGCGAACCACGAGGCAAGCACCGGGCTCGGGACCGTGCCGAGGTTGTCGGAGTTGGAGACGGAGGCGTACTTGAAACCGGCGTCGAGCAGCTGCTGGAGCAGGCCGGAGGTCTGCAGCGCGGTGTAGATGTCCCCGTGGCCGGGCGGGCACCACTCGAGATCGGGCTCGGCCTCCCAGGTGACCGGGTGGAGGTCGTCGACGCGGAGCTTGGGCTCCTTGTTCTGCAGGAAGTCCAGCGGCAGGTCGCCCACGGGCAGATCCGGGTACTTCGCGAGCACCTCGAGGGTGTCCTCTCGGGTGCGGAAGGAGTTCATGAACACCAGCGGCAGGCGGGATCCGGTCGCGCGGCGGGCGGCGAGGACCTGCTCGACGATCAGCTCGAGGAAGCTCTTCCCGTCACGGACGGGCAGGAGGGACTTCGCCCGGTCCATGCCCATCGACGTGCCGAGCCCGCCGTTGAGGTTGATGACCACCAGCTGGTCGAAGACGGACTTGGCGTGCGCCGGGTCGATCGAGACGTCCTCGAGGCGGGGCGGGTCGAGATAGGGCTCGATCGTCCCCTCGGGGATCGAGCCGGTGACCCCCTCCTCGAGCTGTCCGTAGTAGTGGGTGAAGACGTCGATCGCGGTCTGTGCGACCCCGGCGTCGGCCATCTTCTGCTGGGCGGCGGCGAGTCCTTCGGTGCTCATGCCGACAGCGTATCGACTCCCGCCCGTCGGACCGCGCCGCGAGGTCCGCATCGGGACCGCTCACCGGGAACTGCCCTCTGGGCAGCGGTCGCCTCGAACCGCTCCGGGCCCTTCCCCCGGCCGCGGAGCGGTGCTTGACTCAGCACCAGCGCCGGGCACCGTCGTCCGTCGAGTGAGCCCTGGGGGGCGCCATGTCCTCGTCCGATCCCGTCCCCGCCCCGTCCCGTCCCGCCGCGACCGGTCTGCCCGAGGTGGTGGACCGCGAGACCTGGGAGGCGGCGCGCGCCGAGCTCCTGGTCGAGGAGAAGGCGCACACGCGCGCGGGGGATGCGCTCGCGGCGAAGCGCCGTCGCATGCCGATGCTCGAGGTCGACGGCGACGCGACCGTGGTCGGCCCGAACGGCCCGGTCCCTTTCCGGACCCTGTTCGACGGCCGCGAGGAGCTCCTCGTCTACCAGCACATGTGGTGGGACGGCGCCCCGCACCAGGGGCAGTGCGAGGGCTGCACCCTCACGGCCTGGCATCTGCAGGACTCCGCCTACCTGCGCGCCCCCGGGGTGTCCTTCGCGATCCTCACCACGGGCGCGTGGGAGGAGGTCGAGCCCTTCGTCGCCTTCATGGGCTACACCGAGCCGTGTTTCTCGGTGCGGGACACCCCGGCGCCGATCGGCGGGGACATGGGCTACCTGCAGTGCTACCTGCGCGACGGCGAGCGGGTGTTCCTCACCTATGCGATCACGGGGCGCGGCACGGAGGTCGCCGATCCGGCCCTCGGCCTGCTCGACCTCACGGCCTTCGGCCGCCGCGAGGCGTGGCAGGACATGCCCCCGGGACGCGTCGCGGGGAACGACGCCTGCTGGCTCTGGCGCATCGACGTCGACGGGAACCCGACCTGGGGACCGACGGGCCGGCCCGCGGCGCAGTGGACGCGTCCCGGCGCGACGGCCGAGACGACGCTCGGCCGAACGGGCACGCATAACTGAGCATCACGGAGCCGGATCGGGCCCCCGCGGCCGGTGGACGAGCGTCACCAGCACCACCGACACCATCATCAGCAGCAGCCAGGAGACCAGCTTCGAGAGCGGCACCAGGTGCCAGCCCTCCTGCTGATGCGGGTAGATCCAGGCCCCGGCCGCGGTGCCCACGTTCTCCGCGATCCACAGCAGCAGCGCCACGCCGAGGAAGGCGGCGAGGACGGGCAGGCGCCGCCACGGAGCCCGGCGGTGCACCCGGAAGGTCATCAGACAGCGCCCGTACAGGACGACCACGCCCCCGAGCAGCACCCAGCGGGCGTCGGGCAGGTAGTGGTGGGTGAAGAAGCTCGCGTAGATCGCGGCGCCGAGCAGAACGGTCGCCCACAGCGGCGGGTAGCGGGTGAAGCGCAGGTCGAACAGGCGCATCACGCGCACCATGTAGGAGCCGACGGCGGCGTACATGAACCCCGTGTAGAGCGGCACCTCCCCGATCCGCAGGATCCCCTCGGCCTCGTACTGCCACGAACCGACGGAGGTCTTGAACAGCTCCATCACGGTGCCCACGACATGGAAAACGGCGATCACCCCCATCTCGCGGAGGCTCTCGAGGCGCAGGGCGAGCATCGCGACCTGCAGCGCGATCGCCGCGACGACGAGCACGTCGGCCCGCGCGATCGGCGCATCCTCCGGGTACAGCGTGCGCGCGGCGACCAGGAGCAGCAGCATGGCGGCGCCGAACACGCACGCCCAGGACTGCTTGAGCCCGAACACGGCGACCTCCACGAGAACTCTGCGTCGCGCCCCGGCGGCGCCGGTGAGCGCGGCGGTGCGACGCTGCGCCCACCGGTCGAGGCGCTCCTCGGGCGGGGTGAAGGGCGGTCGCTGGGGGCTCATGGCACCAGTCTGGGCAGGCGGTGCGCAGGTTCCCGCGGGAAGTCGGGAGGATTCCGGGGAGAGAGCGGGGAGCTCTCGGGGAGGAGCGGGCGCGGGAGGGCCGCTCCCTAGGATGGTGCCGTGCCCCACGACTCCCTTCGTGTCCTCCACGACCTCGTGACCACCGCGCGGATCCGCGTCGTGGTCTCGGACCTCGACGGCGTGCTGCGCGTCTTCGACCCGTCGCTGTGGGACGAGCTCGACGCGATGACCGGCACCGCGAGCGGATCGAGCGTCGACGCGATCCTCGGGCACCCCTACCTCGACGAGGTGGTGCGCGGCCGCGGCACCCACGCCCGCTGGCGCAAGCTCGCGGCGGAGCAGCTGGTGGCGGCGGGGAGCCGCCCCGACCTCGCCCGCGCCGCCGTGGACCGCTGGGCCGCGACCACCGCGGTCGTCGACGAGGGCGTGCGCTCCGCCCTGCTCGCGCTGCGAGCGTCCGGCACCGCGGTCCTCGTGCTCACCAACGGCACCGACCGCGTCCCCGAGGAGCTCGCCGAGCTCGAGCTCGGGGACGTCGTCGGCGACGACCGGAGGTTCCTGCTCAACACGGCGGACCTCGGCGCGGCCAAGCCGGACCCCGAGGCGTTCGCCCGGGCCCGTCGGCGGATCGAGGAGGTGCTCGGGGAGCAGGTGCCGCCGGAGCGGATCGTCCTCCTCGACGACTCGCCGCGTCACATCGAGGGCGCTCGGGCGTGCGGATGGCACGCGGTGCTGCACCGCCCGGACGACGCGAGCCGCACCGGGCCCCGCCTCCCCTAGAATCGATCCCCATGAGCACAGTCCTGTCCGCGGTCGCCTGGCCGTACGCCAACGGTCCCCGCCACATCGGCCATGTCGCCGGCTTCGGCGTCCCCTCCGACGTCTTCTCGCGGTACATGCGCATGGCCGGCCACGACGTGCTCATGGTCTCCGGCACCGACGAGCACGGCACGCCGATCCTCGTGAAGGCGGACGAGGAGGGCCTCACCGCCCGGGAGCTCGCCGATCGCAACAACCGCCTCATCGTCGAGGATCTCGTCGCGCTCGGGCTCAGCTACGACCTCTTCACCCGTACCACGACCCGCAACCACTACCAGGTGGTGCAGGACATGTTCGTGACCGTGCGGGACAACGGCTACATGATCGAGAGGACCGGCCACGGGGCGATCTCCCCGTCGACCGGACGCACCCTCCCGGACCGCTACATCGAGGGCACCTGCCCGATCTGCAAGACCCCCGGGGCGCGCGGAGACCAGTGCGACGCCTGCGGCAACCAGCTCGACCCCACCGATCTGATCGATCCGGTCTCCCGCATCAACGGCGAGACGCCGGAGTTCGTCGAGACCACCCACTGGTACCTCGACCTGCCCGCACTCGCCGCGGAGCTGGGTCGCTGGCTCGACGAGCGCGAGGCGACGGGGCTGTGGCGCCCGAACGTGATCCGCTTCAGCCAGAACATCCTCGAGGACATCAAGCCCCGCGCGATGACCCGCGACATCGACTGGGGCATCCCGGTGCCCGGCTGGGAGGACCAGCCGACCAAGCGCCTCTACGTCTGGTTCGACGCAGTGATCGGCTACCTCTCGGCCTCGGTCGAGTGGGCGCGGCGCAGCGGCGATGCCGAGGCCTGGCGGAAGTGGTGGAACGATCCCGAGGCGCTCAGCTACTACTTCATGGGCAAGGACAACATCGTCTTCCACTCGCAGATCTGGCCGGCGGAGATGCTGGCGCAGAACGGCCAGGGGGACAAGGGGGGCGAGCCCGGCGGCTTCGGCGTGCTGAACCTCCCCACCGAGGTCGTCTCCTCCGAGTTCCTCACCATGGAGGGGCGCAAGTTCTCCTCCTCCAAGAACGTGGTCATCTACGTGCGCGACGTCCTGGACCGCTACCAGGCCGACGCGCTGCGCTACTTCATCTCGGCCGCGGGCCCGGAGAATCAGGACGCGGACTTCACCTGGACCGAGTTCGTCGCGCGCACCAACAACGAGCTCGTGGCCGGCTGGGGCAACCTGGTCAACCGCACCGCGGCGATGATCGCCAAGAACGTCGGCGAGATCCCCGCCGCGGGCGAGCTCGAGGAGATCGATGAGACGCTGCTCGGCGCGATCCGCGAGGGCTTCACCACCGTCGGCGGGCTCATCGAGGCCCACCGTCAGCGGGCCGCGATCGCGGAGGTGATGCGACTGGTCGGCGAGGCGAACCGGTACGTCTCCGAGACCGAGCCGTTCAAGCTCAAGGCCGAGGAGCAGCGTCCGCGCCTGCTCACGGTCCTGCACGTGCTGGCCCAGGCGGTCACCGACCTCAACACGATGATCTCCCCGTTCCTCCCCTCCTCGGCGAACGCCGTGGAGAGGGCGCTGGGCGGCGACCGGGTGATCGCCCCGATGCCGCGGATCGACGAGGTCGAGGATCTCGACGGCGGCCCCGGCTACCCGATCATCACCGGCGACTACACCGGCGCCCCCGCCTGGGAGCATCGTCCCGTGGTCGTGGGGCAGACGGTCGTGAAGCCGACTCCGATCTTCGTGAAGCTCGATCCGGAGATCGCGGCTCAGGAGCTCGAGCGGCTCGAGACCGCGGCGCAGGACTGATCCGCTCCGGCGGGAGTCGACGAACTGCTCGGCACCGCTTCCTCTAGTAACACTTTCCAGAGAACGTGTTACTTGAATCGCGTCATGAGCACACTTCCGGGTCCGGATCCGCTCGTCGTCCCCGCCGCGAGCTCCCGCCCGGGGCACTGGCGGGTGCCCGACGACGGGCTCGCCTCCCGGGGGTCGCGACGACGCGGCTCGGGTCCGTACGCGGCGTCGCTCCCCGCTCCCCTGTGCCCGCCGCGCTCGAGGATCTGATCCGCTTCCTGTCCACGGATGAGCTGCCGGTGCTGCTGCACGCGGCGATCGCCCACGCGCAGTTCGAGACCATCCACCCGTTCGTCGACGGCAACCGCCGGACGGGACGCGCGCTGGTCCATGCCCTGCTGCGCGGCAAGGGGATGCTGCGCGCCACGGCCCCGCTCTCCGCCGGACTGCTCACCCACCTCGAGGCCTACACCGCAGCGCTGACCGCCTTCCGGGCGGGCGACGCCCGACCGATCGTCGAGGAGTTCTCGCGAGCGGCTCGCTATGCCGCGGTCACGGGGACCGCCCTCGTGGACGACCTCGCGGCGCAGCTGGAGGAGGCGCGGGAGCTGCTGTCCGGAGTGCGACGTCACGCGCTGGCCTGGAGGGTCCTGCCCCTGCTCGTGGCGCAGCCGATCGTGAACGCGGCGCATCTGCGCCGCGAGCTGGACGCTCCCGCCATGTCCGTGCAGCGGGCGCTCGACCAGCTCACCGCCTCCGGAGTGCTGGAGGAGGCGACGGGTCGCTCCCGGAACCGCATCTGGCAGCACCGCGGGATCCTCGCCGTGCTCGACGACTACGCGGAGCAAGGCCGCCGGGCCGGCTGATCCCCGCGGGGGCTCACCCCGCGAGGCCCCGCCACGCCGACCCCGGCCCCTCCGCTCACTCCTCGCCGCCGAGTCCTCCCAGGTCGACGACCCGCAGCACGACGGCGTGCTCGGTGCCCGCGGCAGCGCCGCCCTGCGCGAGGATCGCGGGGATCAGCACCTCGGGCGCCGGATGACCGGTGACGTGGGCGAGATAGGCCGCATGCGCCTGGAGCGAGGCGACCGCGGCCTCGACGTGGTCGGCACCGACGGCCCGCGCATGGGTCGGCTGGGGATGCCCGACGATGGCGACCGCCCGCGCGGACCACGGGGCGAGCTGCTCCTGCTCGGCGAGCTCGCGGAACACCCACGGGTTCGCGGCATCGCGGCAGGCATCGACGGCGGCGAGCCCTGCGACGCGGTGGTCGGCCTGGTTCAGCCCGCCGTAGGCCTCGACTTCGAAGTTCGCGGTGAGCACGAGGTCGGGTCGCACCTGGCGGATCACCCGGGCGATGTCGCGGCGGAGCGCGAGCGTGCCCTCGAGCATCCCGTCGGGGTGGCCGAGGTACCGCAGGTCGGTGACGCCGACGCGCTCGCAGGCGCTGCGCTGCTCGCGCTCGCGCAGCGGGCCGACGCTCTCCGGCGGCTCGGCCATCCCGGCCTCGCCGCGGGTCAGCAGCAGGTAGGTCACCTCCCAGCCGGCCTCGGTCCAGGCGGCGACGGCGGCGGAGGCGCCGTACTCCATGTCGTCGGGATGTGCGACCACGCAGAGCACGCGGCGCAGCCCGTCCTCGGGCAACGGGGGCAACGGTGCGGCAGCGTCCATGGCGCACACCCTAGGCGCGGACGAGCTCCCGGTCGAGGTCCCTCACCAGACGATTCACCGCGGCGCGACCGGCGCGGTTGGCGCCGATCGTCGACGCGCCGGGCCCGTGGCCGACGAGGTGTATGCGAGGATCCGAGGCGACGGCCGTGCCGTCCATGGCGATGCCGCCGAGCGGACCGGTCAGGCGCAGCGGCCGCAGGTGCCGCAGCTCGTGCCGGAACCCGGTCGCCCAGAGGATCACGTCCAGCGCGGTGCGGCTGCCGTCGACCTCGAGCACCCCGTCCGGCAGGATCCGCGCGAACATCGGCCGCCGCGTGAGGATCCCGGCCTCGGCGGCGCGGCGCAGCGCGGGAGTCCAGATCAGCCCGGTGTGGGAGACGACGCTGCCGACGGGCCGCCCCTCCCGGACGGCGTCCCAGACCCCGGCGACGGCCTCGCGACCGGCCTCCTCGGTGAATTCGCGGTCGCGGAACACGGGCTCCCGCCGCGTGTACCAGAATGTCTCCCCCACCTCGGAGATCTCCTGCAGGTGGCCCAGCGCGCTGATCCCGCCGCCGACCACCGCGACCCGCAGCCCGGCGAACTCCTCGGCGGCGACGTACTCCGCAGTGTGCAGCTGATGGCCCCGGAAGTCGCGCGCCCCGGGGACGGTGGGGACGAAGGGCCGGGTCCAGGTGCCGGTCGCGTTCAGCACGGCGCGGGTGCGGAGCAGGGGCCGGGCGCGCTCGTCCGGGCCGACGGAGTGGACCAGCAGGGGCCGCTGCGATCCGGGAGCGGCCGACGGGTCGTCCTCGACGCGGGTGACCCGCACGGGTCGCTCGACCTCGATCCCCTGCTGCCGCTCGAAGGCGGCGAAGTACTCGGGGACGGCCCGGTTCGCGGGGACGTCGGGATCGACGGCGGGGACGGGCATGTCCGGCAGCTCGCGGATCCCGTTGACGGTCGCCATCGTGAGGCTGTCCCAGCGATGGCGCCAGGCGCCGCCGGGGCCGTCCTCCGCATCCAGCACCGCGACCGGGGCGATGCCACGCCGGTGCAGATGGTGGGCCGCGGAGAGACCGGCCTGCCCGGCGCCGATCACCACCACCTGGACGTCCCTGACCGCTCTGACCCCTCTGGCCGCTCTAACCCCTCTGACCCCTCTGGCCTCCATGGTTCCCAGAACCCTCGCCGGGCCGGCGGTGTTCCCGGGAGCGAGCGGGATCACGCGGGCTACGGCACCGGCGCCGCCTCGTCGGCGGCGGGCAGGGCCGCGACGGCGGCCAGTCCGCGGCGGAGGTCCTCCCAGAGGTCCTCGACGTCCTCGAGTCCGACGCTGAGCCGCACCGTCCCGGGGGTCACGCCGCAGGCGAGGCGCTGGGCCTCGGTGAGGTGGGAGTGCGTGGTGGTGCCGGGATGGCACACCAGCGAGCGGGCGTCGCCGACGTTGACGGCGAGGGTCCACAGCTCCAGCGCGTCGCAGAAGGCGGCCGCGGCGGCCTCCCCGCCGGCCAGCTCGAGGGAGAACACCCCCGAGGTCCCGCGGGGAAAGTCGCGCCGGGCGAGCGGGGCGTCCGGGCGACCGGGGATCGTGGGATGCGAGACGCGCTCGACGCCGTCCGCTCCGTGGAGGCGCGCGGCGAGGTCCGCGGCCGTCGTGCTGTGCGCGCGCATCCGCAGGTCGAGCGTCTCGATGCCGACGAGGATCTGCTGGGCGCTCGCGGCGGGGAGGGTCGCGCCGAGGTCGGTGACGTACTTGGCCCGCGCGTAGGCGAGCAGTCCGGAGCAGCCGCGCTCGTAGTCGTCGGCGAAGGTGACCCCGAAGCGGCGGTTGCGCGTGGTCAGGCGCGTCCAGCGCGCGGGACATCGTCGTGGGTCGAAGCGCCCCGTGTCCACGATCAGGCCCGCGATGGTGGTGCCGTGGCCGGAGAGGTACTTGGTGGCCGAGTGCACCACCAGGTCTGCCCCGTGCTCGCCGGGCCGGTAGAGCGCGGGGCTCGCGAGGGTCGAGTCGACGACGACGGGCACGTCGCGGGCGTGGGCGATCTCGGCGATCGCCGGCAGGTCCACGAGCTGGGCGCCGGGGTTCGCGATCGACTCGACGAGCACGGCTCGGGTGTCCTCGGTGATCGCGGCGGCGAGGGCCGTGAGATCCGCGGGGTCGACGACGGTGGTGGTCACGCCGAGGTCGGCAAGGGTGTCGTCGAGGAACTCGGTGGTCCCGCCGTAGAGGAGCGAGGAGGCGACGAGGTGACTGCCCGGCTCCAACAGGGCGAGCAGCGCGATGGTGGTCGCCGCCTGCCCGCTCGCCACCGCGATCGCGCCGATCCCGCCCTCGAGCGCGGTGATCCGGCGCTCCAGCACGGCGGTGGTGGGGTTGCCCGAGCGGGAGTAGGCGAAGCCGTCGCAGCGCCGGGCGAAGAGATCCCGCAGGGAGGCGTGGGACTCGTGCGCATACGCGCTGGTGGCGTACACGGGCGGGACGACGGCGCCGTGGGCGTCGTCGGCGCGCCAGCCGGCGTGGATCGCTGCGGTGCTCATGCTCCCCCTCCTGTCGATGCGGTCCAGCCAGCATCGAGGAGGGGACGGCACCATCGCGAGCCGTGTGACGGACTGTGGCCCTTCGGGTCACCCGCCGCACCGGATCAGTCGTCGATCGCGCCGATCGGCTCGCGCTTCTCGGCCTGGAACTGGTCCTCGACACGGCCCAGCGCCCAGTACGCGGAGATCGAGATCTGCTCGCGGGGGACGCCGCGCTCGGCGACGAGGACGCGCCGCAGGCGCTTGGTGAGACCGCGCTCGGCGTGGCAGAACACCTGCAGGCCCGCGGTCTCTGCGAGGTCGAGGGCAGTGACGGCCTCGAGCAGCCGCTCGCGATCCCCGATCACCCAGCGCACCTCGACGCCCGCCGGCGCCTCGAGGCGCAGCCGGTCCTCCTCATGGTCGAGATGGATCAGGGCGAAACCCACGGCGGCGGGATCCATGGCCTCGAGCGATGCCGCGATGGCCGGGAGGGCGGAGTGGTCCCCGATCAGGAGGTGACGGGCGGTGGACTGCTCCGGGGTGTACCCGCCCCCGGCCCCCATCAGGGCCACGCGGTCCCCGGGCTGCGCCGCGTCGGCCCAGCGGGAGGCGACGCCCTCCGCCTGGCCGTCCGCGGCGCTGTGAAGCACCACGTCCAGCTGGATGGCCTGCTCGTCGTCGAACCAGCGGCGCACCGTGTAAGTGCGGCGGGAGGGCAGGAGCTCGGGGCTCTCCTCGCGCAGGCGCTCGAGGTCGAAGGGGGGCTGCAGGCCGGTGGAGGGATCGGGGAGCAGGAGCTTCACATAGGCGTCGGCCTGCTCGTTGCGGTTCAGGGCGGAGAACAGCTCACCGCCGAGGGTGATGCGGAGCAGGCGCGGGGAGAGGCGGGTCTTGCTCCTCACCTCGAGCACGGCCTGTTGGCGCTTCTGGGGCCGACGGGCCGGGGCTTCGGGGGCGGTGGTGGTCTCCATGTCCCCCACATTACGCGACATCCCGCTTTCGAAAATGCCTGTCCAGTCGTCGACCTCTAGGGTGAGGGCATGACCCCCTCTGCGACCCACGAGGTCGATGCCGTCGTCGTCGGATCGGGCCCCAACGGTCTCGCGGCCGCCGTGACCCTGGCCCGGGCCGGACTGCGGGTGCAGGTGCTCGAGGCGCAGGACACCGTCGGCGGCGGAGCGCGCACCCTCGACCTGGGCCTCGCCCCCGGGATCGTGCACGACATCTGCTCCGCGGTGCAGCCCCTCGCCCTCGCGAGCCCCTTCTTCCGCGACTTCGACGTGACCGAACGAGGAGTGCGGCTCGTCTCCCCCGAGGCGTCCTACGCCCAGCCCCTCGACGATGCCCCGGCGGCCATCGCCTGGCACGACGTCGAGCGCACCGCGGCCGGGCTCGGAGCCGACGGGCCCGCCTGGCGTGCCGTGATGGGCACCCTCGCCGCCCATCAGGACGAGGTGGTCGCCCTCGCGCTCGGCGACAAGCGCTCCCTGCCGCCGGAGCTGCTCACCCCGCGCGGGGTGCTCGCCGCACCCCTCTTCGGGGCTCTCCTCGGACTGCAGGGAAGCCCCGCCTGGGACTTGCCCTTCCGCACCGAGCGCGCCCGCGCCCTGCTGGGCGGCGTCGCCGCGCACGCGATCGGCCGCATGCCCTCCTTCGCGCTCAGCGCCACCGCGGCGCTGCTGGGGACGATCGCGCACGGGGTCGGCTGGCCGATCCCCGTCGGCGGCTCGGGCCGGATCGTCGACGCGCTCGTGGACGACCTCGAGGCGCACGGCGGGGAGATCATCACCGGCCACCACGTGCGGACCTGGCGTGACGTCCCGCCGGCGCGCGCGGTTCTGCTCGACACCACCGCCGGCGCCGCCGCCGAGATCCTCGCCAACCGGCTGCCCCGTCGGCTCGAGACGGCGCTGCGCCGCTTCCCCCACGGGGACGCCGCGGCGAAGGTCGACTTCGTGCTCTCCGGGCCGGTCCCCTGGCGCGATCCGGAGGTGGGCCGCGCCGGCACCCAGCACCTCGGCGGGTCCCGGGAGGAGATGGCCGCGGCGGAGTCCGAGGTCGCGGCGGGACGGCTCCCCCGTCGGCCGATGACCCTGGTGAGCGATCCCGCCGTCGCGGATCCGAGCCGGATCGTCGGCGGGCTGCGACCGCTCTGGGCCTACGCCCACGTGCCCGCCGGGGACCGCACCGACCCGACCGAGGCGGTGACCGCGCAGATCGAGCGCTTCGCCCCCGGGTTCCGGGACGTCGTCGTCGCCTCCCGCGGGATCTGCGCCGCGGACATGCCCCGCCACAACGCCTCCCTCGTGGGCGGCGACGTCACCATGGGGCGGGTCACGATGTGGGGCATGATCGCCCGACCCACCCCGTCCGCGGACCCCTACCGCCTCGCCGACTCCGGCTGGTACCTGTGCTCGGCGGCGACCCCGCCGGGCCCCGGCGTGCACGGGATGAACGGCTGGCACGCGGCGCGTCGGGCCCTGCGCCACGAGTTCGGGATCCAGGAGTCCCCGGACCTCTCGCCTCGCCTCTCCGTCCGGTTCTGAGCCGGAGAGCGGCAGAGTTTTCTGACGTCTGCAGCGATGAACGACCGGTCACACGGACACGTCGAGGCTGGCAATGCGTCGGAGGAAGGCGCAGGATGTCTTCCCGTGAATTCACCAGACCCTCGATCCCCCGGCCGTCCGGAGCCCACGGCGCCTGTCGCCGGAGCCGCCGACCTCGCCGTCGAGCCCTCCGACGACACGGAGCACAACCCCTCGGGCCGCCTCTTCCTCGGACAACCGGCCCCGCTCGCGAACCTGTTCAGCGTCGAGATGTGGGAGCGCTTCAGCTTCTACGGCATGCAGGGCATCCTCGCCATCTACATGTACTTCTCGGCGACCCAGGGCGGCCTGGGCATCGACGAGACCACGGCGCTCGGCATCGTCGGCGCCTACGGCGGCTCGGTCTACATCTTCTCGATCCTCGGCGCGCTGGTCTCGGACCGGCTGCTCGGCCCGGAGAAGACCCTCTTCGGCTCCGCCGTGATGATCATGGTGGGCCACATCTCCCTCGCCGTGATCCCGGGGGTCCCTGGACTGGTGGTCGGCCTGCTGCTCGTGGCCGTCGGCTCGGGCGGTCTGAAGTCGACCGCGGCCACCCTCGTCGGCTCGCTGTACTCGGTCGATGACCCGCGCCGCGACGCGGGCTTCTCGATCTACTACATGGGCATCAACATCGGCGGCCTGCTGGGCCCGCTGCTGACCGGCTACCTCCAGCTGTCCTTCGGCTTCCACCTCGGCTTCGGCGCCGCGGCCGTGGGCATGGCGATCGGCCTGACCCAGTACGCGCTGACCCGCAAGGGCCTGCCCGCCTCCGTGCACCGCGTCCCCGATCCGCTGCCGCGCTCGCAGTACCCGCTCTGGGCCGGCATCGCCGTGGTCGTGGTGGTGCTCGCCGTGCTCCTGGCGACGACGGGGATCGTGAACCCCGGCAACCTCGCTACGATCGTCTCCGTGCTGGCGGTGGTGGGCGCCGTGGCGATCTTCGCCCTGCTGCTCACGTCGAAGAAGCTCGATGGCGACGAGCGCTCGCGCGTGGTCTCGTTCATCCCGCTGTTCATCGGCACCGCGGCGTTCTTCGCCCTGTTCCAGCAGCAGTTCACGGTCATCACCCTGTACTCGGACACGCGGCTGAACCGCGAGATCCTGGGCTGGGAGATGCCGATCTCGTGGGTGCAGTCCTTCAACCCGTTCTTCATCATCGTGCTGGCGCCGCTGTTCGCCGCGCTGTGGACGAAGCTCGGTCACCGCAATCCCACCACCCCCACCAAGTTCGGCGTGGGCATCGCCCTCATGGGCGCCGCCTTCGTGCTGTTCCTGCCGATGTCCTCGGTGGTCTCGGTGCCGGTGCTGTGGATCGCGATGATCATGCTGGTCGCCACCCTCGGCGAGCTGTGGATCTCCCCGGTCGGCCTCTCGCTGGCGACCAAGCTCGCCCCGCGGTCCTACCCGGTGATGATGATGGCGCTGTACAACCTGGCGGTCGCCCTCGGCACCGCCCTGTCCGGTTCCCTCGCGGGCTTCTACTCGGCTGATGCCGAGGTCGCCTACTTCGGCGTGCTCGGCGCCGTGACGATCGGGATCGGCCTGATCATGCTGGCCATCGCCCGACCCGTCGCGAAGGGCATGCGCGGCGTGCGCTGACCGCAGCGCCCCGGCGCGCCCGTCCGCACGAGCCGCCCTGCCCCCTAGGGCAGGGCGGCTCGTGACGTTCAGGGGCCGAGGATCGCGAGGAGGACCCCCAGCACCGCGCAGACGATGCCGAGCGCCGCGGCGATCCGCAGCAGCAGCCGCGCCGTCGGGTGGTCCCAGCCGTGCAGGAGGCCCGGCACCAGGGACGCGAGGAACACGAGCACGGCGAGGGCGCCGACGACCATCAGCGCCGGGATCATCGCTTCTCTCCCACGACGGCGAAGCTCACGCCGACAAGAGCCGCGACGAACGCGCAGGCGACCGCCGCGGCGCGGAGGCCCGCCCCCGCGTCCCCGCCGAGCAGGAGGTGGAGGAGGTAGAGCAGCACGGCGAGGCCGCCCGCGATGCTCACGGCGAGCACCTGCACTCGGCGGACCGGGCTCGGGGCGGAGGCGACGGAAGCGGTCGAGAGTGAGGTCGTGGGGGTGGTCGAGGGTGTGTCCATGCTCGCCACGCTAGGTCCGGGACCCGAGGTGACCGGAGGGTCGGCGGCGGATCGATGACAGATGTCAGGGGTCGCGGACGAGCACCCGCCCCGCCTCAGATCTGACCGCGCCGCTCGGCCAGGAGGGTCAGCACCGCCGTGAGCACGGCGGCGGAGCCCTCGATGTGGGAGCCGTCCCCCTCGAGAAGGCCGCAGCGCACCAGGTCGTCGAGGTCCCGGCGCACGAGCACCAGGTCCTCCAGGCTCTTGTGGTCCGCCTCGTGGATCACCTGCGCGACCGGCAGATCCACCCCGCCGTCGACGCACGCGCTGACCAGCGCGGCGAGGGTCTCCGGAAGGCCCCGGAAGCCGCCCTCCCCGCCCGCGCGGGCGTGTCGGCCCAGCAGCAGGGCGGTGAGCACCGCATGCCCCCACTCGGCGAAGGCCGACGGGTCCTCGGAGAAGGGGCGGAACGGGACCGGCCCCGCGAGAGCGGTGACCCGCCGAGCGCCGAGGGCGAGCCAGCCGCCGTCGAGCAGCGCGACCCACGCCCCGGCGATCTCCGGACGGTGCCACATGCTGCGGGCGCCGGCGGGGAGGCCGAGCAGCTCGCTCACGCGAACCGTCTCCGCGCGGCCCAGCGCCCCCGAGTCCGTGACCCGGCATCCCTCCCCCACCACGTCGAGGATCGCCTCCGCCGCGCGCAGCAGGCCGTTGCGGCGGTAGAGCTCCGGGTCGGGGTCCTCCTCGAGCAGGGGGTCATCGCCCGAGCGGCCCTCGCCGATCTCCGGGATGAACCAGGGCCAGCTCGCCTGCTCCGCTCGGCTCGGCGGCTCGGCGCGCAGCACCTCGAGCGCCGTCTCCCGGTCGTAGGCGTCGGAGATCCGGGCGAGGGTGCCGAGCTCGGCGAGCGCCACCCGGTCCTCGTCGGAGCGCGTCGTGTACCAGCGCATGTAGGCGGCGAGCTCCTCGGCGTCGTGGAGGTCGACCCCGCGCTCTAGTCCGTAGCCGAGGACGTTGGTCGAGAAGGAGCGGCGGGTCGGGTCGTCGGCCGCCTCGAGGGTCGGGAACTCGAGGCTCTGCAGCAGCAGCGAGGCCGCTCCGGGGGTGGGGGCGTCCTCCCGCCAGCGTCCCGTCTCCTGCAGGAACGCGAAGAGCTGCCGGAGGGCGGGGACCAGCTCCATCGAGTCCTCGCGGGTCTGCACGACGTGCCGCGGCACCGCCCGGGTGAGGAGCTCCGTGGCGAGGTCCTCGGTCCACTCCTCCGGATCGGGGCTGTCGAGCTGCTCGTCCTTGAGTCGCAGGAGCGTCCCGATCAGGCGCGCCTCCTCCTCGGCGCCGACGGGCAGCTCGCGCCGCCGCCACGCGAGGAGGTCGGCGAGCAGGGAGGTGCGACGCTCCTCGCCGCCGTGCGGCCCCTGCCGGGGACCCTGCGATGCCGTCATGCCCCCAGCATGCCGGTCCGCGGGCGGGACGGCCAGATCACGGCGCGTCCCCGCGCAGCGCCCGCTGGTCCAGCAGCTTCTGCGCCCGCGCGATCACGTGGGAGTCGTAGGCGGCGGTCGAGCGGGCCTCGTCGAGCGCGTCGCGCTGCGCCTCCTGGACGAGGGTCAGGAGCTCGGGCATCTGCGCGCGCACCGGATCGCCCTCGTCCTCCCGGGGAGGGTCCTGGCGCATCCGCTCTTGCCAGGCCCGGGCGGCGTGCAGCACCTCCGGGGCGAACTCGCCCCCGTCCCGGCGCCGCAGCGAGGGGTTGTCGAGCACCTGCGCGACGGCTGCCTCGCCCACCTCCGAGAGCAGGAGCTGCAGCTCGCGCCGCTCCCGCTCGGCGTCGCTCCCGCGGATGCCGAGCAGGCGGATCAACAGCGGCAGCGTGCCGCCCTGACCGACGAGGGTCACGAGCGCGACCACGAAGGCGATGAGCACCAGCTGGGTGCGATAGGGGAAGTCGGTGGGCAGCGACTGGGCCGCGGCGAGCGTGACCACTCCGCGCATCCCGGACCAGGCGATCACCGCCCCGCCGCGCCAGCCCAGACCGTTCTCCGCGTAGAAACGGGCGTCGGCCCGACGGCGGCGCAGCCAGCGCTCCGCCTTCGGCAGCGCGGGGTGCTGCTGCAGGCGCTCGTCGGACGAGACCTGTTCGAGGATCCTGCCGATCTTCGCCTCGGTGTGGCGGTGATCGTCCTGGCGCCGTCGGGCGGAGTGCACCACGGGCACGACCACGGCGAGCCGGATGAGGGCGAGCGCGAGCACGACGAGCAGGCCCACCCAGACGGCGGTGAGGACCGACAGGCCGACGTCGGCGACGTCGTCCACGAGGGTCACCAGTTGCAGGCCCATGAGCAGGAAGACCCCGTTCTCCAGCAGGAGCTGCACGGTGGTCCAGTTCGTGCGCTCCGCGGAGCGGTCCTGGACGCTGAGCCGGCGCACGCCGGCGGCCCCGGTCACGAGACCGGCGACCACCACGGACAGCACCCCGGAAGCGTGCAGCAGCTCAGCGGGGAGGAAGGCGACGAAGGGCACCACGAAGGAGATCGCGGTGGTGAGCGCGGGCTGATCGATGCGGGAGCGGATGCGGACCGCGAGCATGCCCACCACGGCGCCGATCACGAGGGCGATCGCGACGGCGTAGGCGAAGTCCGCGGCGGCCCGCCAGAACGAGAAGGCGCCCGCGGTGGCGGCGACCGCGGTGCGCAGGAGCACGAGGGCGGTCGCGTCATTGACGAGCCCCTCCCCTTCGAGGATGGTCAGCAGCCGGGGCGGCAGGCCGAGCCGCTTGCCGATGGAGGTCGCGGCCACGGCGTCTGGCGGGCTGACCACGGCACCGACCGCGATCGCGGCGGCGAGCGACAGGTCGGGGAAGATCCACCACAGCAGCAGGCCGACGCCGAGACTGGAGAGGAGCACCAGGACGACCGACAGCGCCGTGATGGTGCGCAGGTCGCGGCGGAAGTCGACCACGGGCATGTTGACGGCCGCCGAGTAGAGCAGCGGCGGGAGCACGGCGGTGAGGATCAGCTCAGGCGGCACGTCGATCCGCGGCATGCCGGGCACGAGGCTCACGCCCAGGCCGACGAGGACCAGCAGGATCGGAGTCGCGAGGCCCAGCCGGCGCGAGGCCAGCGAGGCGGCGACGATCACGAGCACGGCGATCACGCCGACGATCTCCAGCTGCTCGAGGTGCACGGGTCCTCCTGTGCGGATCGGGTCGGGTCGTCGTCCGGGCGTCGGGCGTCGGTCTCGACGCTCGCGGGCACAGCATCCCACCCTGTCCCGGGGAGTCCGCCGGGACTCCCGCGCGGCGCTCCACGAGATCGGCACAGTGGGATCGGCACGACGGGATCGGCACCTCGTGTTCGGCGACACGACACGCGGATGCCATCTGCCGGGAGGGCCCGTGCCGGACAATTCAATGGTGACCGGGCAGGGATCCGGGTCACACTGCTCGTGCCGGTCGCGAGCTCTCCCCTCCCGCGGCCAGGTCGAGTCATGGCGCGCATCCGCGGACGAGGGACGAGGTGATGAGCATGTCGCAGGTGAAGGTGTTCAACCTGGGGTACGACCCCGGGACCGGGATCGGGGAGCTGCTGCACACCACGACGGTGCGGCACGCCTTCGGGATGATCCGCCGAGAGGTCGCGAACCCGGTCGAGCTGACGCTCGTCGAGGATCGGATCGTGCCGCTGGCCCTCGAGCTGACCCACGAGCTCTCGGGCGCCTGGGTGGAGGGCATCGGTCAGCGGTCGATCGGCTTCTCGTACCGGGCGGTCCACGAGCGTGACCACTGGACCTGCGCCTACTGCGGGCGCAGCGTGTCGAAGACCCCGCCGAGCGAGGCGCTGCTCGCGACGGTCGACCACATCCTGCCCGTCTCCCGCGGCGGCCCCTCGTCCTGGCTGAACCTGGTCTCCGCCTGCAAGGAGTGCAACAACCGCAAGGCGGATCGCACACCGCAGGAGGCGGGGATGGATCTGCGCGTCGAGCCCTACGACCCCTCGCTCTCCTACCGCGTGGGCGGGCACGTCGAACCGCTGCCGGTCCCCGCCTGAGCACAGCCGACGGGCGGCGACGGCGCGGTCCGTCCGAGTCGGCTCAGGCGAGGCCCAGGGCTCCCGCGACGAGGTTGACGGCGGCGCCGAGGACGATCATCCCGAAGGCGAAGCTCAGCAGGGCGTGGCGCAGCACCATGCCGCGCATGACGGGATCGGTGGTGTCGGTGTCGGTGATGCCGTAGGTCATGCCCACCGAGTAGCTGACGTAGAGGAAGTCGGAGTAGCGCGGCGGGAGATCGCTGCTGAAGTCCAGCCCGCCGCCCGCCGCATAGAAGCGATGGGCGTAGCGGACGGCGTAGGTCAGGTGGACGCTGGCCCAGGCACCGAAAGCGCCGAGCAGGGTCACGGCCGCGCCGATGCTGCGCAGCGGCTCGTGCCCGGCGGAGCCGAGGTGGAGGACCACGATCGAGATCACCGCGAGGGCGGAGAGCACGGCGACGAGCGTCGTGTCGACGGCGGGATCGAGGTCCTCGTCGCCGGCGTGCTCCCGCGTGGCTTCGGCGTCCTTGGGCCACAGCACCCACCACGATCGCAGCAGGAAGCTCAGTTCGGCGACGGCGATCCCGCTGATCACGGCGAGCGGCACGTCGACCACGAGCAGCAGCAGGGCGCCGGCCACGAGGCCGAGCCCGGTCGCGAGGAGGATACGCCGACGCATGGCGTCGATCGTAGGACCACGGAGGTCGGATCACGGACAGTGACGAGCACCGCACCCCGCCTGGGAATCGTTATCTCATAGATGAGATACGGTCGCGCTCATGACGATCACCGAGGACACCACCTACCTGGAGCGGATCGGCGGCATCATCCGCGACGCCCGCCTGCGCACGGGCCTCACCCAGGCCCAGCTCGCCGAGCAGCTCAGCACCAGCCAGAGCGCGATCAACCGCATCGAGAAGGGGCAGCAGAACCTCACCCTGGAGACCCTCTCGAAACTGGGCCGGGCACTGCGCTCCGAGTTCGTCAGCCTCGGCACGTCGGGCCCCAGCCACCTGCGTGTGCACGGCGGGACCACCCTCTCCGGCGAGATCGACGTCAAGACCTCGAAGAACGCGGGAGTCGCCCTGCTGTGCGCCTCGCTGCTGAACGTCGGCACCACCACCCTGCGCCGGGTCGCCCGCATCGAGGAGGTGAACCGCCTGCTCGAGGTCCTCACCTCGATCGGCGTGCGCGCCCGCTGGCTGAACGACGACGGTGACCTCGAGCTGCAGGTGCCGGAGCGCCTCGACCTCTCCGCGATCGACGCCGACGCCGCCCGTCGCACCCGCAGCATCATCATGTTCCTCGGTCCGCTGATGCATCGCGCCGAGTCCTTCCAGCTGCCCTACGCGGGAGGCTGCGACCTCGGCACCCGCACCGTCGAGCCGCACATGACCGCCCTGCGCCCCTTCGGCCTCGAGGTCGTCGCGACCGACGGCCACTACCAGGCGACCGCGTCGGCCGACGCCCCCGGACCCTCCCGTCCGATCGTGCTCACCGAGCGCGGGGACACCGTCACCGAGAACGCGCTGCTGGCCGCGGCCCGCTCCGAGGGCGAGACCGTAATCCGCAACGCGAGCCCCAACTACATGGTCCAGGACCTGTGCTTCTTCCTGGTCCGTCTGGGGGTGGAGATCGACGGCATCGGCACCACCACGCTGCGCGTCCGCGGCCGCTCGCGGATCTCCCAGGACGTCGACTACGCCCCGAGCGAGGACCCGATCGAGGCGATGAGCCTGATCACCGCCGCGATCGTCACGAAGTCCTCGATCACGGTGCGCCGCGTGCCGATCGAGTTCCTCGAGATCGAGCTGGCGATCCTCGAGGAGATGGGCTTCCGCTACGACCGCAGCGAGGAGTACCTCGCCCGCAACGGCGAGACCCGCCTGGTCGACATCACCACCCATCCCTCGCAGCTGCGGGCCCCGATCGACAAGATCCACCCCATGCCCTTCCCCGGGCTGAACATCGACAACCTGCCCTTCTTCGCGGTCATCGCCGCGACCGCCGAGGGGCAGACCCTGCTCCACGACTGGGTGTACGAGAACCGCGCCATCTACCTCACCGAGCTCACCAAGCTGGGCGGGAACGTGAAGCTCATGGACCCGCACCGCGTACTCATCGAGGGCCCGACCCGCTGGAGCGGCACCGAACTGATGTGCCCGCCCGCCCTGCGCCCCGCCGTGGTGATCCTCCTGGCGATGCTCGCCGCGAAGGGCACCTCGGTGCTGCGCAATGTGTACGTCATCAACCGCGGCTACGAGGATCTCGCCGAGCGCCTCAACGCCCTCGGCGCCCGCATCGAGGTGTTCCGGGACATCTGAGGGGCGGAGATCGCGACCCCAGCGGAGCGTCCTGCGGCCCGCCCCGGGCTATCCTCCGAGTCGGGGTCCGGTCGCTGACCAGGCGGGAAGGAGGGTCGATGCCGCCGACGATGAAGGATGTCGCGGCGCTCGCCGACGTCTCGGTCAAGACCGTCTCCCGCGTGGTCAACGGCCATCCGAACATCAGCGCTGAGCTCCGCACCCGCGTGAGCTCCGCGATCGAGGAGCTCCAGTGGCAGCCGAACACCCACGCCCGCTCACTGCGGACGGGGCGGACCGGGCTGATCGCGCTCAGCCTCGACGACCTGCGCTCCCCTCGGCTCGCACAGTTCGCCGAGGCCCTGGTCCTCGAGGCCACCCGGCACGACCTGCAGATCTCGCTCGAGCCGAGTCGCGGCCGACCGGAACGCGTCGGGAGGACCCTCTCCGCACTCGGGTCGACCTTCGACGGCGCCATCCATCTCGGACCCCTTCCGGACGACGTGCTCGAGGACCTCGATCCGACGCTGCCGGTCGTCGCGCTCCTCACCGGAGGGGACGCAGAGTCACCCCCGCCCCGCGTCGCGACGCTCGACGTCGACGAGACGGCGGCGGCGCGCCTGCTCGGCCAGCACCTGAGGACGCTCGGAGCCGACGACATCACGATCCTCGGCCTGCCGGCGACGACGCCCGACGCCTTCACTGCCGCCCTCGAGAGGGAGTTCCCGCGCAGTACCGTCCTCCGCCCCGAGCGACGGGCCGACCGCGCGAGCGGCCAGGCGCTCACCGAGGTGCTGATCGCCGAAGGCCGCACTCCCGGCGCCCTCGTCTGCGCCGACGACGAGCTCGCGATCGGCGCGCTCTCCGCGCTCCGGCAGCACGGGGTGGCGATCCCGTCCCGGACCCTCCTGACCGGACACGGGAACCTCCCCGACGGTCGGTTCACGACACCGTCGCTGACCACGATTGACATCGACATCGCGGAGATCGCCCGTCACGCGCTCGACCTCCTGCGCGCTCGGCGTGACGACGCCTCGCGACCGCCCGCCCGGACCCTCCTGCCGGTCAACCTGCTCCGCGGGGAGTCGACGCTGGGCCTCGGGAGCGCGCGATGAGGCGGGTCACCCTCTCCCAGGTCGCCGAGCGGGCGGGAGTCTCCCCGGCGGCGGCCTCCCACGTGCTGCGCGGACTCGAGCGCGGGACGATCCGCGTCTCCGAGGCCACCCAGGCCACCGTCCGGGCGGCGGCCGCGGAGCTCGGATACGTCCCCTCGGCCGCCGCCCGAGGGCTCGCCGCCGGGAGCGCAGGACGTGTGGCGATCCTCGTCCCGAACCTCCAGCAGCCCTACTTCGCCCGCATTGCAGAGTCGCTGGCGGTGGCCCTCGAGGTGCATGGACTGACCACGACCCTGCGCCTCTCGCGCACCCCCGAGAGTGAGCGCGACGCCGTCCTCGGGCGCACCACCCGAGACGTCGACGGGGTCATCGTCTGTCCGCACTTCATCACCGCGGAACTGCTCGAGGGCCGGACGCCGCCGCTGCCGGTCGTGCAGGTCGGCGGGTCCCCGACAGACGGAATCGACTGCGTGGTGATGAGCGAGTACGAGGGAGCCCTCGCCGCGGCGCGCCACCTCCTGGCTTCCGGTCGTCGACGCATCGCCTACGTCGCCGATCCCTGGCTCGACTCCACGAAGAGCCAGCGCCATCGCGGCTATCTCGACGCGCACGCCGAGCTGGGGCTCGAGCCGGACCCGCGGCTGCAGGTCGCGGGGTCGGACTGGGACCGTCGGGAGACGGGCCAGGAGGCCGTGATCGGCCTGTTCCGCACCGGTGTCGCCTTCGACGGCATCATGTGCGTCAACGATGCTGTCGCCTCGGGGGCGATGCGAGCGATCTCGCGGGCAGGGCTGCGCATCCCCGAGGACGTGGCGATCACGGGGTTCGACAACACCGACGAGGGCGCCTTCATGACCCCTCCCCTCACCTCCGTGGATCCCGGGGCGCCGGAGATGGCCGGCCTCGCCGTCTCCATGCTCCGCTCCCGCCTCGACGGCGATCGGAGCCCGGCACGACGGGAGATGGCGGCGACACAGCTCGTCGTCCGCAGCTCGACGCTCGCTCAGCGCACCGCCTAACCTCTCCTCCGACCCGTGCGCTCGGGGTCACGCTTCGGTCACGCCGACTCTGCAACGTTGTGTCCGGCCTTGACAACGCTTAATCACGCACCGCAGGATGACGCCCATCACACGACATCTCAGGAGTCATCGATGACCTCTCGGCGTCCCCGGATCGCCCCCGCCCTCCCCCGCTCCTCCCGGGAGCAGGGTCTGATACCGCTCGATCTCCGCGCGGTGCGGCTCTCCCCCGAATCACGTCTGGGCGCCTGGCAGCAGCTCAACGCCGAAGCCACGATCCCCCACTGCATCGCCCAGCTCGAGGCCTCCGGCGTGATCGACAACTTCCGTCGCGTGGTCGGGGAGTCCGGGGCCGATCATCGAGGGTTCGTCTTCGCCGACTCCGACCTCTACAAGGTGATCGAGGCGGTGGCCTGGGAGATCGCCCGCTCAGGGACGTCGGAGCACGAGGCGTGGCTCGACGAGATGATCGCGCTCGTAAAGCGGGTCCAGGACTCCACCGGCTACCTCCACACCTGGATCCAAGGAGTCCACCCCGAGAAGCGCTTCGCCGAGCTCCACTGGACCCACGAGATGTACGTCCTCGGCCATCTGCTCCAGGCAGCGATCGCCCTGGACCGTGCGACCGGGCGTGCCGACCTGCTGGAGATCGCCGTGCGCTTCGTCGATCTGGTCGAGCGCCGCTTCGGCCCCGGGCGCGAGGACGGGATCCCCGGCCATCCCGAGATCGAGACCGCCCTGGTCGAGCTCCACCGCCACACCGGCGAACAGCGATTCCTGGTCCTCGCCCAGCATCTCGTCGATCAGCGCGGACGGGACATCCTGCCCGGCGGGCACCTCGGGACCCACTACTTCCAGGATCATCGGCCCGTCCGCGAGGCTGTCGATCCGACCGGGCACGCCGTCCGGCAGCTCTACCTCAACGCCGGGGTCACCGACCTCTACCTCGAGACCGGCGAGACAGCCCTCCTCGAAGTCCAGCGTGAGCAGTGGGATCGCGCCCACGAGCGCAAGATGTACCTGTCGGGCGCCTTCGGCTCCCGACATCGGGACGAGTCCTTCGGCAACGACTACGAGCTGCCCTCTGATCGCGCCTACGCGGAGACCTGCGCGACCATCGCGGACCTCCAGTGGACCTGGCGCATGATGCTCGCCGGCGACGACCCCCGCTACGCGGACGTCATCGAGCGCGAGATCCACAACGCTCTGGCCGCGTCGGTCGACGTCACCGGTACCCGCTTCTTCTACTCCAACCCGATGCAGCGCCGCCCGGACCGCTTCGACGAGGAGAACGCTCCGGCCGAGCGCCAGCCCTGGTACGCCTGCGCCTGCTGCCCGCCGAACATCGCGCGCGTGATCGCGCAGCTGGGGAGCTACGTCGCGGGAGTCCGCCGCAGCGGCGATGTCGCGACCCTGGAGATCCTGCAGTGGACCTCCGCCGAGATCGACCTCCCCGAGGAGATCGGGCAGGGCACGCTGCGGCTCGAGACCGGGTATCCCACGACCGGGGAGATCCGACTGCACCTCGCGTCCGCCTCCGGCCGGCCGGAGGCGGGGATCTCCCTGCGCCTTCCCGGCTGGGTGCGCACCGGGCAGGTGGTCCTGGCCGACGGCACCGCCCGGGCGATCACCGCCGCAGAGCTCACCGAGGGGCGGCTCCGCCTGGGCCTCGACGAGGTGGACGGCACCCGCCTCACCCTCGACATGCCCCCGCGGTGGACGTCCGCCCATCCGCGAGTGGACGCCCTGCGCGGATGCGTGGCCCTCGAGCGGGGCCCCATCGTCTATTGCCTCGAGCAGGTCGACGTCCCGGACGGAGTCGCGCTCGACGACGTACGGGTCCGGACCTCGACGGTGCCGCGGGACCCGCGCGCCGAAGACCGGGCGATCCCGCTGCTCGTGGAGCACGCGCCCCCCGCTCCCACCCTCTATTCCTCCGCGGAGGAGACTGACGCTTCCCCGAAGGCTCCCCTAGAGATCACGGCCGTCCCCTTCGCCACCTGGGGGAACCGTGGCCCCGGAGCCATGCGCATCTGGCTCCCCCTCGCTGACTGACCCGAAACCGCTCCACCTCCCCGCGGCACCCGCCGCACCTCACCCCGCAGGAGACAACGATGTCGAAAACCACCCGCCCCTCTTCTCCCCTCACCCCGCGTCGCCGCACCGTGCTCGGCGGCCTCGCCACCTCCGTCGCGCTCACCGGCGCTCTCACCGCCTGCGGAGGGCGTAACGCCAGCAGCAAAGAGGGCGAGCTGCGCATCCTCGTGCTGAAGCACTCGCTGACCAAGCCCATGGCGGACATGGCCTGGACCGCCGCCCTCGAGGAGGCCGCCGGCATCCCGATCGTGTGGGAGGAGGTCTCGGCCGACTGGGACCAGAAGAAGTCGACGATGCTGGCCGCCGGAGACATCCCCGACCTGATCGTCGGCACCAACGCGATCAACGACACCGACCTGGCCACCTACGGGACCCTCTTCGATGATCTGACCGACGACCTCGCGTCACTGCCGAACGTGGAGGCCATGTTCGAGGCGAAACCCGAGCTGAGGGCCCTCGCCACCCGACCCGACGGGGAGATCTACGCCGTGCCCGGGTACAAGCGCTTCTGGCCGCCGACGGTGCAGCACCAGTACATCAACCGGCAGTGGCTCGATACCCTCGGCCTCGAGATGCCGACCACCTGGGACGAGCTCTTCGACGTCCTCATCGCGTTCCGCGACGGGGACCCGACCGGGACCGGAGCGGCCGTGATCCCGATGGACTGGAGCCCCGTCGGCACCGGGGGCTTCGGGTACTTCCAGTCAATCCTCCTGCTCGGCAGTACCGGCCTGCCGCTCGCCGGTGGCGGAGGCCAGGGCTACTTCCTGCAGGACGGGACGGTCGGCAACTTCCTGACCGACGAGCGCTACCGCGAGGTCGTCTCCTTCCTCGCCCGCTGCAACGCCGAAGGTCTCATCTCCGGCGATGTCATGACCCAGGACTACTCGACCTATCAGTCGGTCGCCCGCGGGCCGGGCGACGGCGTCGCGACGGTCGGCTTCACCTGGGGCTGGACTCGGTCCGACCGCTTCGGTCCGGAGATCTACGAGCAGTACGAGGCGATGGGCGTGCTCCAGGTGACCGCCGGCCAGACCGAGCCCGTCACCTGGAGCTTCGACCAGAACGGCGAGAACTTCCCGGCCAACCAGGTGCTGCTCTCAGCGACCTCGAAGAACAAGGAGGCGGCGCTCCAGGCCATCAACGCCTTCTACGAGCAGGACATGTCGATCCAGGTCCTCTTCGGCGACATCGGCCCCAACATCGAGAAGACCGGCGACAACTCTTACCGCGTCCTGCCGGCTGCCGACGGCACCGACCCCTCGACGTGGAAGTGGACCTCCTCGCTCGCCGACAACGGCCCGATGTGGATCCGCGATGACATCGAGGTCGAGCTGCCCACCGACCTCCAGGAAGCCAATGACGAGGCGGTCCCGCTGCAGCCCGCCATCGACAACATGGACCTCGAGAAGGACGTCTACCCGGGCATGTTCATCAAGATGAGCACCGAGGACCTCAACGCGATGACCCTCGTGAACACGACGCTCATGAACTCCACCATGACGAGGTTCGCCGAGTGGGTCACCAACGGCGGGATCGACGAGCAGTGGGATGCGTACGTGGCGGAGGTCGAGGAGACGGGCGTGGCCGAGAACATCGCGACCATGCAGCGCTACTACGACGAGTACATGGCTTCGAAGTCCTGAACCGCCGACCTCGCATCGGAAGGAGTCACCCATGAGCACCGAGGTCGCCGCCCCCGGGCGACGCGCCCCGTCGGGCCCACCGCCAGCACCGCAGGAGGCCCGCCCGCACCGCCGGATGGCGGCCCGGGCTCGACATCACCTGAGCCGCTACTGGCAGCTGTGGGTGATGCTCGCCCCGGCCATCGCCTTCGTCGCCGTCTTCGCCTACGTCCCGATGTACGGGATCCAGCTCGCGTTCCGCGAGTTCGACTTCGCCTCGGGGCTCACCGGCGGGGAATGGGTGGGGCTGAAGTACTTCATCCAGTTCTTCGAGAGCCCGCTCTTCTGGGAGCTGATGCGCAACACGGTCGTCATCAGCCTGTCGACCCTGGTGTTCGGCTTCTTCTCCCCGATCTTGCTGGCCCTCGTGGTCAATCAGATCCTCCGCAGCCGGCTGAAGCGGTTCGTCCAGACCGTCACCTATCTTCCGCACTTCATCTCGATCGTCGTGATCGTGGGAATGCTGCAGGTGTTCCTCTCGCCCAGCACCGGGCTGATCACCCGGTTCCTGGCCTTCTTCGGCCTCGAGGACGTGAACTTCCTGGGGAGCACCTCGGCCTTCGTGCCGGTGTATGTCATCTCGGACATCTGGCAGCACACGGGCTGGAACAGCATCATCTATCTGGCGGCGCTCGCGGGGGTGAACACCCAGCTCTACGAGGCAGCTCGGATCGACGGCGCCACACGGTTCCAGATCATCCGCCACGTCGACATCCCAGCCCTGGTGCCGACGATGATCATCCTGCTGATCCTGAACATGGGCGGGGTGCTGAACACCGGGTTCGAGAAGGTGTTCCTGATGCAGAACACGCTCAACCTGCCGGTCTCCGAGGTCATCGCGACCTACACCTACAAGATCGGCATCCTCTCGAGCCAGTTCAGCTATTCCACGGCCATCGGCCTCTTCAACACCATCATCAACTTCGGATTCCTCGTCCTGGCGAACCAGATCGCCAAGCGGGCCTCCGACACGAGCCTGTGGTGAGGAGAACCCGATGAGCACCACCTCCACCGCCCCCAGCGCGTCCCGCCCCGCAGCGAACCGGCGCCGCACAAGGATCGGCTCTGGCGATCTGCCCTTCGTCGTCACGATCGTCGTCATCTGCGGCGCCGTGCTGTTCGCGACCCTGTACCCGATCTATTTCGTGATGATCGCGTCCATCAGCGATCCCACCGCCGTGGCGACCGGCAATGTCGTCTTCTTCCCCCGGAACATCAGCTTCTTCGGGTATCAGCAGATCTTCGAGGACTCGCGGATCTGGACGGGATATCGCAACACGCTGATCTACAGCGTCGTCGGAACCCTGCTCAATCTCGTCGTCACATTGCCGGCGGCCTATGCGCTCTCCCGCCGGGAGTTCCGACCGCGGCGTCCGCTGATGCTCTTCTTCGCCTTCACGATGTTCTTCAGCGGCGGGCTGATCCCGACTTACCTGCTGTACCGGGATCTCGGGCTACTCGACAATTGGCTCGTCTTCATCCTGCCGTCGGCCCTGAACGTCTACAACCTCATCATCGCCCGCGCGTTCTTCGAGAACTCCCTGCCGGAGGAGCTGTTCGAGGCCGCGATGATCGACGGCGTCGACTACTTCCGCTTCTTCGCGACGATCGCTCTGCCGCTTTCGAAGGCGCTGATCTCCGTGATCGGCCTGTACTACCTCGTCCAGCACTGGAACGACTTCTTCACGGGACTGATATTCGTGCGCGACTACGACAAGCAACCGCTGCAGATCGTGCTGCGCGACATCCTCCTCTCGAACCAGGCGTTCTCCGGAGGGGCCGGCGGCGCGGGCGGATCGGGAGGCGCTTACGGCCAGCGCTATGCGGACCAGATCAAGTACGGCGTGATCATCGTGTCGACCCTGCCGGTGATCATCCTCTACCCGTTCCTGCAGCGGTACTTCGAGAAGGGCGTCCTGATCGGCTCGGTGAAGGGATGACTGCCACAACCGCCGCGGGACGACGGGGGCTGATGCCCTCGCTCGTCCGCTGGCACGTGGGCCTCGGGGAACTCGGGCTGCGACTCTTCCTTCTGCACCTGCTGTGGATCCTGGGCGTCCTCGCCGGCGGCGCGGTCCTGGGCCTGTTCCCCGCCACCGCCGCCGTCCACTCCGTCCTCCGTGCTGACCTGGTCGACGCCGCACGCGAGCGGGACGGATCGGCGCCCCTGCGCCGAGACCGTCTGTGGGCTTCGTTCTGGAGCGCCTGGAGGTCGGAGTTCGGGCGTTCTCAGTGGCTCGGGGCCCTCCTCGTGGCAGGATGGGCGCTCCTCCTGGTCGACCGGCTGGTCGTCCGCGCCGGGATCGGGGAAGTGACGGGGTTCGCGAGCGGGGTCCTCGTCGTCCTGACCGTCCTGTGGGCCCTCGTCTCTGTCGTGGTGTGGCCGCTCTCCGCCCACTTCACCGACCCGCTCCCCAGACTGCTCCGGATGACGATGGTGCTGATGGCCGCGCGGATTCCCCTCACCCTCTCGATCGCCGCCGTGCTCGCGGCGACCCTCTGGCTGTGGGGGACGCTGCCTGGTCTGCTCCCGGTCGTCGGCATCCTCCCCACCTGCTGGCTCGTCTCATTGCTGTGCTGGAGGTCAGGAGCCCTTCCCGCCCCTTCCGATCCGGATCGAACCGCACGGAGCTGACTCCCGGCGACGGTCCCCGCTCAGGTGCCCAGCGCCGCGAGGTGCTGCTCGAGCCAGTCGTGGGCGGTGGCCGCGTCGACGCTGAACGGGTTCAGGGCCGCCTCGAGCTGGGCCCTGGTGAGCGGATAGCGGGAGCACTCCCCCGGGTCCAGCTCGGTGGGCTCGAGCGGCCAGCGCTGCGCCCACAGCTCCGCGAACAACTCGGCATGGGGCCGCAGCGCCGCGTAGGCGCGCAGCATCTCGCCCGCGACGGCGTCGAGGCAGCTCTCGACGTCGCTCGGGTCCAGGCCCCACGGCACGGTGTCCGGGGCGGAGTCGTCGTGGTCGGTGGCCTGCTCGAGCAGCTGCGCCATGGTCTGCAGTCCGTGCTCGCCCATCCACGCCATCACTTCGGACTCGACCAGCCCGTGGGGGCCGCCGACGAGCTCGGGCGGCTCGGGCCCGTCGGGATTCCCGTCGACGACCTGCTGGAAGAGGGCGGAGAAGCTCGCGAGCGCCGCGAGCCGGATCCGCGCATCCGCGGCGGCCACGCCCCGGGCGGGGAGCTCCTCGGGCACCGCGCCGACCACGGCGAGGGTGCGCCAGGCGTGGACGAGCCAGCGCGCGTCCCCGCCGTCCACCCAGAAGTGGGCGTACTCATGCGCCAGGGTCTCGAGGGCGGAGGACGGCGAGGCGTCGGTGCTCATGTCCCCTGTCTACCGTGCGGGTCCGACGGATGAGCGATGCCCCGCCGCGGGGCCTGCCCAGCGGTTAGCCTGAGCTGGGCGTCCACCCCGCCCCGCCGACCCCAGGGAGCGCCATGCCGATCCTGCTGCCCGAGAACCCCGAGTTCGCCTCCGCCGCCGAGCGCGCCGTGTGGAGGGAGCTTGTCGATCAGCTCCCGCCGAGCGCCGCGATCCTCACCGGGCAGCGCATCACGGGCGGCGGCGTCGAGGTCGAGGCCGATCTGGTGGTGCTGTGGCCGGGCGTGGGCCTCGCCGTGATCGAGGTCAAGGGCGGAACGGTCTCGGTCGTCGACGGCGAGTGGCGCCAGGCGGACCGCAACGGCAGCCATCTCCTGCCCATCGCCCCGCTGGACCAGGCCCAGCGGGCGAAGCACGCGATCCTGCACTATCTGAAGGGCGCCACCTCGCGGCCCGTCGGCCGAGCGGTGCACCTCGCCGTGCTGCCCTACACGGAGCTGCCGTCGGGCTGGAAGGTCCCGGAGGCGCCGCGGAGCCTGATCATCGACGGGACCGATCTGCCGCGGATCGCCGAGCGGATCGTCGCCGCGCTCAACACGGAGGCCCGCCAGGGACCCGGTCCTCTCGACGAGCTCCAGCGCGACGTGCTCGTGAAGCGGCTGCGCACCACCCAGCACGCGATCCGCAACCAGCAGCTGCTGGCGGACGCCCTCGAGGACGAGTCCAACGAGCTCACCCGCGAGCAGGAGCGCGCGATCTCGCTGCTCCGCTTCCAGCACCGCGCCCAGATCGTCGGCGGAGCAGGCTCGGGCAAGACCCACCTCGCGATGATCAAAGCCCGGACCCTCGCCCGGGAGGGCTTCCGCACCGCCCTGCTCTGCTACTCGCGGGGCCTCGCCCGGCACTTCGAGCTGCAGGCCTCGACCTGGCCTGCCGAGGAGCGACCGGCCTATGTGGGGCTCTTCCACGACCTGCCGGTGCGCTGGGGCGCCGAGGACTTCGAGGCCTTCGACGGACCCCCGACCGTGTACTACGAGGAACATCTCCCGGCCCGCCTCGCCGAGGTCGCCGACGCGCAGTCCGAGGACGAGCTGTTCGACGCGATCGTCGTCGACGAGGCGCAGGACTTCTCCGACACCTGGTGGGACGCGCTGCTGCCCTGCCTGCGGGATCCCGAGACGGGCGTGCTCTTCGTCTTCACCGACGAGCACCAGACGGTCTTCGACCGCGAGGGCCGCGCGCCGATCACCCTGAACCCCTTCCCGCTCGACGAGAACCTCCGCAACACCCGGGCGATCGCACGCTCCTTCGCCCCGCTCACCGCCCTCGAGCAGCGCCCCCGCCTCGACGAGGGGCTCCCGGTGCGCTTCATCCCCTCGACCGCCGAGGAGGCGGTCTCGGCGGCCGACGACCTCGTCGAGGAACTCCTCGACGAGGGCTGGGCGCCCGGGGACATCGCCCTGATCACCACGCTGCATCGCCATCCCGAGCAGGTCGCGCGGATCGAAGCGGGCGGCCACGACGTCTACTGGGACGAGTTCTTCGCGGGCGATGACGTCTTCTACGGCCACGTGCTGAACATCAAGGGCCTCGAGCGGCGGGTCGTGATCCTCGCCGTCAACGGCTTCCGCACCGACGAGCGGGCCGCGCAGCTGCTCTACGTGGGGCTCTCCCGAGCCCGCTCGCTGCTGGTGGTCGTCGCCGATCCCGGGGACATCTGGGACGCGGGCGGGCCGGAGGTCTGGGAACAGCTCGGCGGAACCTCCTGAGCGGTCACTCCCCTGCCTCGGGTGCCCCAGTCGCCGCGGACGGCGGGTCCCCGCCGGCCGACGCGCCGCCTGCGCGCGCAGCGCCCTCGACGCGCTCCTGCGGCGACTCGAGCGCGGCGCGCGGGGAGTCGGCGACGAAGGCGTTCAGCCAGCGCGCCTCGTCGTCGGCGTCCACCAGGAGCTCCTTGACCAGCAGGGTCATCGGCACCGAGAGCAGCGCACCGGCCGCCCCGAGGACCCAGGACCAGAAGAGCACCGAGAGGAAGGAGATGCTCGGAGCGAGTCCCACGGCGCGGCCGGTGACGCGCGGCTGCACGAGTCCCTGGAGCACCATCGCCACCACAACGCACACGGCGATGACGGCGATCGCGGTCCACGGCCCCTGGTCGAGCAGCGCCATCAGCGTGGGCGGCACCATGGCGATCACGAAGCCGATGTTGGGGATGTAGTTGCAGACGAACAGCAGCACCGCCCAGACGGCCGGCAGCGGCACCCCCAGCGCCCACAGCGCGAGCCCGTCGATCACTGCGACCACCGCACCGAAGACGGTGGTCACGAGCCAGTAGGTGCGCACCGAGAGCGCGAAATCGGCCAGGGCGTGCGCGATCCGCGGCTGCAGCCGCTCGATGACCGCCATGCGCTCGGGCAGGCCCGTCGCGTCGAGGCCGAAGAAGATGATCGTCGCGACCGCGGCGGCGACGAGGCCACCCACCGCGCTGACCGAGCTCAGCGCCTGGTTCAGCAGGCCGAACAGGCTCGCGAAGCTGAACTGCGAGAGCCAGGCGCTGATTTGTTCCTGGCTCACCCCGACCTCGGCGAGGGCCTCGAGGCTGCGCTGCAGCAGCTCGTTGAACGAGGCGGAGTACTCGGGCAGCTCGAGGACCAGGGTGCGGATCGACCAGACGATCGCGAGGAAGAACACTCCGAGGGCTAGCAGCACCGCGACCATGGCGGCGAGGGACCCCAGGAGCCGCGGCGCTCCCGCCCGCTGGATCAGATCGCTCAGCGGCTGCGCGGCGATCATCAGGTTCAGGGCGAGGAAGACCGGGACGACGAGTCCGGCGAGCTCCCGCATCCCCGCGAGCACCAGCCAGATCGCGGCGAGGGAGAGCAGCAGCACGAGACCGCGCGGGAACCCGCGAGAGAAACCGGGGTCGCGCGCGGGGACGGGAGAGCTCATGCGGGCATCGTAGGGCGAGCGGTCCCGCTCAGCACTGCTCGCGGAGATGACCGGGCTCCCCGGCGGGCACCAGGTCCCGGTCGCGCAGCACCGTCAGCGGAGCGCGGTCGGCGTCGGCGCAGACCGCGGCGAAGGTGACCCCTTGCGCGGCGAGGGAGTCCGGGTACTCGATCTGGACGAATGCCTCCCCGTACACCTCCCGGTAGGCGGCGCACTCGTCGTAGGCGCCGCACTCCTCGACCACCGCCAGGTCGAAGCCCAGCTCCGTGCGCGCGGCAGGGGCGAGCTCCGCCGCGTTCTTCTGCGCGACCTCGAGGCCGGCGGCGTGGGCCCGGTCCACGTAGTCCCCCGCGAGGGCGAGCACCCCGGCGGGATCGAGCTGGTCGAAGCGCTCGGCCACGTCGAGGTTGTCGAGCTCGACGGCGTCGAAGCCGGTCTCTGCGCAGGCGTCGATCTCGGGGCCGATCAGGGCGAGGATCCCCTCGCGCCGAACGGCCGTCGACGGATCGAGCACGAGCTCGTCGGGCCAGTCGGGATCGACGACCGCCGCGCCGTCCGCAGCGTGCAGCAGCAGCTCGGGATGGGCCATCCAGACCTCGGCCTCGTCGGGCTGGGTCTGGAAGCCGTTCACGTAGCAGATCGAGTAGGCGCCCGGCAGCGGCCCGTCGGCCGGATCGCGAACCACGACGGCGAACTCCCCGTCGGAGACCCCGCCGAGCTGGTAGTCGAAGGCTCCGCTGCGCGGGAGCCCGCTCGACGCGGGCCGATCGACACCCGTCCCGGCTCCGCTCGTGCCCCCGTCGTCCCCGCTCCCGCACCCCGTGAGCAGCGCGACCGCGAGCAGGAGCACACACGCCGACGCCCCCGTCGACGCAGGGCGTCGCGGGGGCGTCGGGACGATGCGCGGGGCGGGCTCCGCTGCGAGGCTCATGCCCCGAGGGTAGGCCCGTCCCGCGGGTTCCCTCACACGCTGAGGACGTCCGCCGCCTTGCCGGTGCGGGCGGACTCGTAGGCGGCCAGGATGATGCCCAGCACGGCGATGCCCTCCTCCTCGGTGTTCAGCGGACGGCGACCGGTTTCGAGGCAGGTCACGAAGTCGTCGATCTCGGCGGCGAAGGTGTCGACCGGCTCATGCGCGTAGACCTGCTCGTCCTCGCCGCGCAGCTTGACGCGGAGGGTCGAGCCGTCGGAGCTGAGCGAGCCCTTGTTGCCGACTACGGAGAAGCGGTCGGTGCCGGGGGCGGCGTCGTAGGCCCAGGAGGTGACGAGCTGGCCGACCGAGCCGTTGTCGAAGCGGACCAGCACCTGGGCGGAGTCCTCGCCCTCCATGAAGTCCAGGCGGTGGGTGGACATCATCGCGAACACCTGCGAGGGGCGGCCTCCGGAGAGGTGCATCAGCAGGTAGGTGGGGTGGTAACCGGTGTCGATGTACTCGCCACCGCCGGAGGTCTTCGAGTGTCCGCGCCAGCCCATCGACTCGGGGTCGAAGTCGTTGTAGAACGAGTCGGTGGTGCGCACCTCGTAGACGTCGCCGAGGGCACCGGAGTCGATGACCTCCTTCGCCTTCGCGACGGCGGGCATGAACAGCTGGTTGTGGGCGCACATGAGGGTGACGCCCGCCTTCTGCACGGCGTCGCGGACGGCGGCGGCCTCCTCCGCGGTGAGGCACAGCGGCTTCTCGCAGAGGATGTGCTTGCCGGCCTCGGCGGCGGCGACGATCGCGTCCTTGTGCAGGTGGTGCGGGAGGCAGATGTCGACGGCGTCGACGTTCGGGTCCTGCACCAGCTCGCGGAAGTCGGCGTAGCCGGTCGCACCGGTCTCGGCGACGCGCTTCTCGACGGTCTCGGGGACCGCGTCGGCGATCGCGGTGACCTTCACCCGGTCGGGGATGGTGGCGTAGCCCTTGAGGTGGGCGCCTGCGATGCCGCCGCCGCCGATGAGGCCGATGCGGACGGGGAGCTGGACGGTCATGGGGGATCCTCCTGGATCGGGGTGGGTCGGGGTCAGCGGTCGGCCGCGTCGTTGGCGGCGACCGTGAGGGCGGTGAGCGCGCGGGCGCGGCGCTGGTTCTCGGCCGTGGGGGTGCCGGTGCGGATGGCCGTCACCCACTGGACGAAGGGCGGATCGATGTCCGCCGGGACCTCCACGTCCCGCCAGCCCTCGGCGGTGCCGAGGCGCATGCGCCCCTCGTCGAAGCCGTACAGCAGCGAGCCGTCGGTGCCGTGGACCTCGATGGTGAAGGGGCTGGACGGGGTGACGAAGCCGGTCTCAATGACGCCGATGGCACCGTCGGGGGTGGTGACGGTGACGGCGGCGTTGTCCTCGACGCCGCGACCGGTCATGTCGGTGTAGGCGGCGCGGACGCTCGCGACCTCCTCGCCCAGGATCAGCTGGGTGAGGTAGACCGGGTGGGCGGCGAGATCGGAGAAGGCGCCGCCGATGGCCTCGGCCGGGTCGTAGAAGCGGGCGGGCAGCCAGTCGGCGGTGGAGCCGTTGTGGGCCAGGCGCACCCGCGAGTAGGTGATGCGGCCGAGGGTCCCGGCCTCGAGCACCTCGCGCAGGGCGACGGTGTACCCGTGGGAGAGGCGCGGCAGCGAGACGGTCAACTGCACGCCGTTCTCGGTCGCGGCGGCGAGCAGGCGATCGCAGCCCTCGACGGTGGGCGAGAGCAGCTTCTCAGTGAAGACGTGCTTGCCGGCGGCGAGGGTGCGGCCGAGCACGTCGTCGTGGTCGGTGGTCGCGGTGGTGCAGGTGACGCCGTCGAGGTCCTCGCGGGCCAGGAGGGCCTCGAGGTCGGCGGTGAACTCGACGCCGAGGGTGTCGGCGAGGGCCTGCCCGCGCTCGGCGTCGTCGTCCCACACCGCGACGAGCTCGGTGTCGGGGTGGTCGAGCGCGGCGCGGCCGTACTCCTCGGCGTGGACGTGCCACGCGCTGAGCACGGCGATGCGCAGGGGCTGGGTCATGATGGGGGACTCCCGGAACTCAGAATCTAGGGTCGGACCAGGCATGATGCACCGGTCCTCGGGTTGTGACGTAGACTACTCACACTGTTGGACTAAATGCAACGGACGCTCCCGCCCCGCCTCCCGGGTGTGTGGGAGCATCACGGCATCCACCGGGCGGAGCAGGAGGTCCCACATGGCGCAGGGCGCATCGATGGCGGATCTCGGCGCGCGCAACGAGCTGGTCGTGCTCGAGGCGATCCGCGGCGCCCGGGAAGGCAGCTCGCAGTCCGAGGTGATGCGGCGCTCGGGACTCTCCCGTCAGGCCGTCTCCCTCATCACCCGGCGCCTGCTCGAGCGCGGCCTGATCGAGACGGCGGGCACCCGCGGCGTGGGTCGCGGCAAGCCCCGCACCGTGCTGCGCATGGTCCCGAGCGCCCTGCTCGCCGCGGGGGTGCACCTGGACCCGGCCGGGATCTCCGTCGTGATCGTGGACCTGGAGGCGCAGGTGGTCGCCGAGCGCACCCTGCCGCCGCCCGGGGACGACCCGTCGGGCGACATCCGCCGCATCGCCGCTGGTCTCGAGTCGCTGCTGGAGGATCTGCGCCGCCACGGCTGGAGCACGGCCGACGGGAGGGACGCCGCCGAAGCCCTGCTGGGCATCGGCGTCGCCTCGCCGGGCGCGCTGGACGCCGTCGCCGGCGTGGTCCTGAACCCGCCCTGGCTGCCGGGCTGGCGGAACGTGCCCCTCGTGGCCGAGCTCTCGGCGGCGACCGGCCGCTCGGTGGTCCTCGACAAGGACACCACCGCCGCCCTGACCGCGGAGCTCTGGGCGGGCGGTCGGCGCGCCGGGGACGCGGCGGTGCCCGATCGGCCGACGGGCGAGGACACCACGCTGTACGTCTACGTCGGCGCGGGCATCGGATCCGCCGTCGCCGCGCGCGGGCGGGTGCACGCCGGATCGACCACCCAAGCCGGCGAGATCGGCCACCTCCCCACAGGTCTGCCCGGGGAACTGTGCCAGTGCGGTCGCCTGGCCTGCCTCTCCACCTTCACAGACGTCGCCGGGATGCTGTCCCGAGCGGGCGACGCCGGGCCGGCCGAACAGAACGACCGCACCGGCTCCCCCGGCCCCGGAACGCCTTCCGACCCCGTCGGCCCCTCCACGACCTCCGCGCGCCTCGCAGCCCTCGCCCACCGCGCGACCGGCTCCGCGGGCACGAGGCCGGACACCCTCGCCCGGGAACAGATCGAGGCGCACGGGACGGCGCTTGGTGAGGCCCTGCGCTCGTTGATCTGGGTGCACGACCCGTGCCTGGTGCTGATCGGCGGTCCCTACTGGCGCATCCTCGAGCCGCTCGCCATGCCGCGGGTGCGGGAGCGGGCCCTGCCGGACGCGGGCGTGCCGGAGCGGGTGGTGCTGCGCTCTTCGACCTTCGGCGACGACGCCGCCGCGATCGGTGCCGCGACCCTCTACCTCGAGCACGAGCTCTCCCCCGCCGCGCGCTGAGCGTCCGGCTCCCGGCCGGGCACCCGCCCTCCGCAGGCCCCGCTCTCCGCGGCGCTCAGACGGTCGAGCCCCGCACCTGCAGGCGCGGGGTGACGACGACGCGCGGCTCGAGGATCTCGCGCCCCTCGATGAGGTCGAGCAGCATCTGCCCGGCGCGTCGGCCGAGCTCGCCGAGGCAGAGGTCGACGGTGGTCAGTTGGGGCCGCGCGGCGAGGGCGATCACGTCCCAGTCGTCGATCCCGGTGACCGCGATCTCGCCGGGGACGTGGCGGCCGAGCTCGCGGAGCCGGTCCACGGCGCCACGGGCGATCTGGTCGGAGCCGGCGCAGACCGCGTCGATCTCGGTGCCGGAGGCGAGGGCGAGGTCGATGGCGCGTCTGCCCCACTCCTCGCTCCACTCGCCGTAGTGCACGGGTCCGGCGAGACGCTCCCCCGCCGCCTGCTCGACCGCCCGCGCCCGTAGCTGGGCGGAACGGTGGTGGGCGGGGCCGGTGAGGTGCAGGATCCGCGTCCGCCCCAGGGCGAGGAGGTGGCGCACGGCGAGCGCGGCGGCCTCCTCCTCGTCGCTGAGCACGGCGTGGCCCGTGGGGTCCGTGGACGGGGAGAAAGCATGGACGACGGGGATGTCCACGTCGAGCGGCTCGCGGGGGTCGGTGCTGCGCCCGGTGACCAGCAGCCCGTCGACATGGCGCGCCCGCAACGAGCGCAGCAGGTGCTGCTCCCGGGCGGGGTCGTCGCGGGTGTCGGCCAGGATCACGGCCATCTGGCCGACGGCGAGGGCGTCCTCGGCCCCGCGCAGGATCGGCAGCAGGAAGCGGCCGAAGCTGTCGGTGGTCACGAAGCCGACGGTGTAGGTGCGGCCGGAGACGAGGCCGCGGGCGCGCGCATCGGCGACGAAGCCGAGCCGGCGGGCGGTCTCCTGCACGTGGCGCCGGGTCTCCTCGCGCAGGCTGCCGGTGCCGTTGAGCGCCTTCGAGACGGTCCCCACGGAAACTCCTGCGGCGCGGGCGACGTCGGCGATCCGCACAGCCTGGGAGGTGGGGCGCGTCGATGACATGGGAGGACTCTACGCGAGACCCTTGCGGCGGCGTGTCCCGCGGAGAATACTGACCACCATCAGGCAAACGTTTTCTTTGCACGCCGCCGACCATCCGCCTCGAAGGAGAGCCCATGACCCCGCGGAACACCGCCGTCGCCCTCGCTCCGCCCGTCTCCCCCGTCGCACCGACCTCCCTGCGTCCCCTCGCCCCGGGTGCCGGTCGCATCACCGGCGGCTTCTGGGCGCTGCGCCAGGAGCGCAACCGCCGGGATGCGCTCCGCGCGGGTCACCGTCAGCTCGAGGAGTCCGGGACGCTCGACAACTTCCGGATCGCGGCGGGCGCGGCGACCGGCGAGGCGCGCGGCATGATCTTCCAGGACTCCGATGCGTACAAGTGGCTCGAGGCCGTCGGATATGAGCTCGGCCGCGGCGAGGATGCCGAGCTGCGCGGGCTGCTCGAGGAGGTGACGGCGATCGTCGCCGCCGCTCAGCAGGAGGACGGCTATCTGAACGCGGTGCACCAGCTGCGCCACTCCCCCGAGGAGCGCTATTCGAACCTCGCCTGGAACCACGAGCTGTACTGCTACGGGCATCTGTTCCAGGCGGCGGTCGCGGTGTCCCGCTCCGCGGGCGAGGACTCCCTGCTCGAGGTCTCGCTTCGGATCCTCGACCATCTCGGCGAGGTCTTCGCCCCGGGAGCGCACCAGGGCGTGCCCGGGCACCCGGAGATCGAGATGGCGCTCGTGGAGCTGTTCCGGCTCACCGGCCGCCGCGACGCGCTCGATCTCGCCCGGCACCTGACCGATGCCCGCGGCCGCAACGCGAACGCGATCTCGAATCCGGGCTACTTCTCGGACCGGGTGCCGGTGCGGGAGACGGAGACGGTCGAGGGGCATGCGGTGCGCGCCCTCTATCTCGCCGCGGGCGCCACGGACCTCGCGATCGAGGACGGCGACGCCGACCTTCTCGAGCACCTGCGGTCCCTGTTCACCACGGCCCTGCACACCAAGGCGTACGTGACCGGCGGGATGGGCTCGCGCTGGGACTGGGAGGCCTTCGGCGATCCCTTCGAGCTGTCCACCGACCGCGGCTACGCGGAGACCTGCGCGGGGATCGCCGCCGTGCAGTGGGCCTGGCGCCTGCTGCTGGCGACCGGTGATCCCGTCTACGCCGACGCGATCGAGCGCTTCCTGTTCAACGCCGTGCTGCCGGGCGTGTCACTGGCCGGCACCGAGTTCTTCTACGTCAACTCCCTTCAGCTGCGCGACGGGGCGATCGCCGACGAGGGCCGGTCCATCGTCCACGGCCGCCGCGGCTGGTTCGACTGCGCCTGCTGCCCGCCGAACGTGATGCGCACGCTCTCGGCCCTCGACCAGTACCTGGCCACCGCGGACGAGGCCGGGCTGCAGCTGCACCAGTACGCGAGCGGCACCTGGGCCGGCGGCGGTCTCGAGATCGCGGTCGAGACCGAGTACCCGCATCGCGGGCGCGTGCGGATCCTGGTGCTCGCGGCGCCGGAGGAGCCGCGCACCCTCTCGCTGCGGGTGCCCGCGTGGGCGGAGGGCGCCACGGTCACCACGGCCGAGGGCGAGCGCGAGGCCCGGCCGGGGACGCTCCCCCTGCAGCGGGTCTTCGTCCCGGGCGAGAAGATCGTGCTGGACCTGCCGATGACCGCGCGCTTCGTGCGCGCCCCGCATCGTGCGGACGCCTCCCGCGGAGCGGTGGCCCTCGAGCGCGGGCCCCTGGTCTACGCCCTCGAGCAGGCCGATCAGCAGGGCACCGAGCGGGTCGACGACGCGCTCGTGGATCCCGCCGCACCGGTCGCCGAGCAGGTGCTCGAGGACCTCGACGGGGTGGTCGCCCTCGATCTCCCGGGAGCGGCCGCGGCCGCGCCTGAGGACGGCGTCTCCTATCTGCCCTGGGATGCCCCGTCGGCCGCTCCGACTCCGCACGCCTGGCGCGCGATCCCCTACTACGCGTGGGCGAACCGGGAGATCGGGCCGATGCGGGTGTGGCTGCCGGTCGCGCCGCGGGGGTGAGCTGGAAGGGCTCCCCCGCTCACCACGTCCCGCCGTGCAGCACGTACACCTCATGGCCGCGCACCAGGAGCGGCCAGAGGTGCAGCGAGGCGGGCTCCTTGCCCTTGGTGTCCAGGCAGTGGCCGGTGCGGAGGTCGAAGACCTGCTTGAACATGGGCGAGGCGACGGTCGGCACCTCGCCCCGGGAGCCGACGATCCCGCGGGACATGACCTGCGCCCCCGAGTAGGGATCGCGGTTGTCGGTCGCGACGATCGTGCCGTCGGCGAGGCGGAAGAGGGCCAGCTGGTCCTCGCCGAGGAGCACCGCGCTGCCGCGTTCGACGTCGAGGTCCGCGAGCGTGCAGACCCGCAGCCAGCGCGCGGCGGAGGCGAGGGGCTCCGCGGTCGTCGCGGTGCGGTCGGTCGCGGACGTGGTGTCGGTCTGCGGGGCGGTCATCAGCGCACCTCCAGGGTGGTTCCGGCGATCAGGACGTGGCCCTCGCGGCGCTCCTCGGGGCTCGCGGGCCGCCGCTGCCCGCGCTCGGGGACGTAGGCGAGCGAGGGGTCGGGGGTGCTCGGGGCGTTGACGAAGGAGCGGAAGCGGCGCAGCTTCGCGGGGTCGGCGAGGGTCGCGGCCCATTCGTCGCGATAGTCCTCGACGTGCGCCGCCATGGCCGCGTCGAGGTCCGCGCAGATCCCCAGGGAGTCCTCGAGGATCACCTCCCGCAGCCCGTCGATGCCGCCCTCCAGCTCCATCACCCAGGGGGCGGTGCGCTGCAGCTTGTCCGCGGTGCGGATGTAGTACATGAAGAACCGGTCGATGGCGCGGATGAGGGCCTCGTCGTCCAGCCCCTCGGCGAGCAGGTCGGCGTGGCGCGGGGTCGCCCCGCCGTTCCCGCCGACGTACATGTTCCAGCCCTGCGCCGTCGCGATCACGCCGACGTCCTTCCCCCGCGCCTCCGCGCACTCGCGGGCGCATCCGGAGACGCCCACCTTGAGCTTGTGCGGGGAGCGCAGCCCGCGGTAACGCAGCTCCAGCTGGACCGCCATGCCCACCGAGTCGAGGACCCCGTAACGGCACCAGGTCGAGCCCACGCAGGACTTCACGGCGCGCAGCGCCTTCCCGTAGGCCTGACCGGACTCGAAGCCGGCGTCGATCAGGCGGCTCCAGATCTCGGGCAGCTGCTCGAGGCGGGCGCCGAACATGTCGATCCTCTGGGCGCCGGTGATCTTGGTGTACAGCCCGAAGTCCTCGGCGATGCGGCCCACGGCCACGAGCCCGGCGGGGGTGACCTCGCCGGCGGGCATGCGCGGCACCACCGAATAGGTGCCGTCCTTCTGCATGTTCGCCATGACGTGGTCGTTGGTGTCCTGCAGGGAGGCGTTCTCACCGTCGAGGACGTGATTGCGCACGAGCACGGCGAGGATGCTCGCGACCACGGGCTTGCACACGTCGCAGCCGCGGCCGGTGCCGAAGCGCTCGAGCACCCCGGAGAAGGTGGTGAGCTCGGCGACGCGCACCGCGTCGAAGAGCTGGCGGCGGGACATGTCGAAGTGCTCGCAGAGCGCGCTGGAGACGGTGTGCCCGAGCTTCGTGAGCTCGGCGGAGACCAGGCCCTTGACCATCACCACGCAGGAGCCGCAGGTGGCGCCGGCGCGGGTGCAGGCGGTGACCGCCGCCGCGTCGGTGCAGCCGCCCTCGCGCACGGCGTGGCGGACGGTGCCGGCGGTGACCCCGGCGCAGGAGCAGACCACCGCCTCGTCGGGCAGCTCGGCGCGCGGCGCGGCCCCGGCCCCCTCGGGCAGCAGGTACGCCGCGGGATCCGCACCGAGGGGGCCGCCGACGAGGGGACGCAGCGCCCCGTAGGCCGAGGCGTCGCCGACGAGCATGCCGCCGAGGAGGGTGCGCGCGTCGTCGGAGAGGACGAGCTTGGTGTGGACCCCGCGCACCGGATCGGCGTAGACCACGTCGAGGGCGCCGGGGGCGGTCGCGAAGGCGTCGCCGAAGCTCGCCACCTCGACCCCGGACAGCTTGAGCTTCGCGGAGAGGTCGAAGCCCTCGAAGCACGCGCTGCCGCCGAGCAGCCGGTCCACGGCGACCTCGGCCATCGCATAGCCGGGGGCGACGAGGCCCACGCACAGCCCGCCGAAGGCGGCGACCTCGCCGATCGCGAGGATCGCGGGGTCGCTCGTGCGGCAGCCCGCGTCGATCGCGACGCCGCCGCGGGGGCCGACGGCGAGTCCCGCCGCGCGGGCGAGCTCGTCGCGGGGACGGACGCCGACGGTGTGGACGACGAGATCGCAGTCCACCTCGCGCCCGTCCTCGAGCTCGAGGACGAACATCCCGTCGTCGGCCCCGGTGCGGATGCGGCGGGTGCGGGCGGAGGTGAGCACGGCGAGGCCGCGCTTCTCGATCAGCCGCTGCAGGGCGGTGCCCGCCGGGAGGTCCAGCTGGGCGGACATCAGGCGGTCCCCGGACTGCAGCACGGTCGCCTCGGCGCCGAGCTGCTGCAGGGCGCCCGCGGCCTCGAGGCCCAGCAGGCCGCCGCCGATCACGGCGCCCCGCACGGGCCGGTCGAGGCGGGCGGCGAGCTGCTCCACCTCCACCCGCAGCGCCTCGACGTCGTCGAGGGTGCGGTAGACGAACCGGCCGGGTCCCTCAGCGCCCTCGATCGGCGGGCGAGAGGCGGTGGAGCCGGTGGCGAGGACGAGCTCGTCGTAGGGATGCTCCGCGCCGGAGGCGGTGCGGACGGTCCGGGCGTCCCGGTCGATCGCGACCGCACGGTCGCCCGGGACCACCGTGGCGCGGGGGTCCTCGAACGGGGCGCGGTCGAGGGTGAGGGCTTCCGCGTCGGCGCCGTGGAAGTAGGAGGTCAGACCCACCCGGTCGTAGGGTGCGCGACCCTCGTCCCCGAGGAGGGTGAGCGTGAGCGGCTCCGCGCTGCGGGAGAGCAGGCTCTCGGCGAAGCGGTGGGCGACCATGCCGGCGCCCACGACGACGACGCGGCGGCTCATCGGGCGGTCCCCGCGGCGAGCGCCGGGGTGGGGATCGCGCCGGCGCGCGGGGCCTCCGGGGTGGGGGCCGAGCTGTTCGTGCGGGCGCGGTGGGCGAAGTACAGCGGCAGTCCCACGAAGGTCAGGCCGCCGACGAGGTTGCCGACCACGGTCGGGATCTCATTCCAGATCAGGTAGTCCATGAGGGTGAAGTCCGCGCCGAGCAGCAGGCCCGAGGGGAACAGGAACATGTTCACGATCGAGTGCTCGAAGCCCATGTAGAAGAAGAGCATGACGGGCATCCACATGGCGACGATCTTGCCGAGCAGGTTGTCGGTCAGGAAGGCGGCGACGACGCCGGTGGAGACCATCCAGTTGCACAGCACTCCGCGGACGAACAGGGTGAGCATCCCGGCGGCACCGTGGTCCGCGTACCCGACGGTGCGGCCGTGGCCGATCTCGCCGATCGCCTGGCCGACGGCGCTGGGCTCGCTCGAGAAGCCGTAGGTGAAGTAGATGGCCATGAGCACCGCGACGGCCACCGCCCCGATCAGGTTGCCGAGGAACACCAGTCCCCAGTTGCGCAGCATCGACGAGAGCGTGACGCCCGGGCGGCGGGCGATCCATGCCAGGGGTACGAGGGTGAACACCCCGGTGAGCAGGTCGAAGCCCATGAGGTAGAGCATGATGAAGCCGACCGGGAAGAGCAGCGCGCCGAGCAGCGGCTGACCGGTCTGGGTGGACACGGTGACGGCGAAGGCGGCGGCGAGCGCCAGGATCGCCCCGCCCATCACGGCCCGCAGCAGGGTGGTGCCGGTCGAGTACCCGACCTTGGCGGCGCCGGCTGCGGTGAGTCGGTCGACCAGCTGGGTCGGGGTGACCGCGGTCATCATGGGCTCTGCATTCATGGCGGCTCCTGGGAGTGGGGTGTCGGGGACCACAGAGTGCGCGACTGTCACCTCGACGAGAAGTCTGCGGGGGTCCCGTGACCTTCCCGTGACCCGGCGTCCCACGGCCCGGCCTCGCCGATCGCCCTTCTCCTCCCGGGGGTCCTGGCCTACCCTGACCTCATGGACGATCTTGCCGCCGGGCGGCAGAGGATGACCCGTGACGAAGCCCTCTCCTGGAACTCCCGCTGGTCGGTCGGCGACGTCCGCCTGATCGGGGAGCATCTCGATCGCACCGGGGCGGAGCAGTTCTACCGCACCCCCTCCAACGGCTCGGTCACCGCGCTGGATGCGGCCGGCCGCTCGGTGATGCACCTGTACCCGGGGTACATCACCTTCGCCAAGGACCACGCTCCCGCGGAGCTCGCCGAGGCCCCGTGGACGACGGGCCTCGAGCTCTCCTGCTTCCAGCGGCGCGGCGAGGCGGCCGCGGAGGCGGACCGTCCGCTCGCCGTCTGCCCCAGCTGCTTCCTCGCCCTGCCCGCGACCGGCGTCTGCGACGACTGCGACTGACCGGGAACCCGCTGATCGCCGCTTAGGCTGGCGGGCATGACTGCCGGCCCCGACGCGCTCTCGATCCTCTCCACCGTCTTCGGCTACGACGCCTTCCGCGGCGAGCAGGCGGAGATCATCGAGCAGGTCGCCTCGGGCGGGGACGCCGTGGTGCTGATGCCCACCGGCGGCGGCAAGTCGCTGTGCTACCAGATCCCCTCGCTGCTGCGCGAGGGCACGGGCATCGTCATCTCCCCGCTGATCGCGCTGATGGCGGACCAGGTCGCGGCGCTCGAGGCGGTCGGTCTGCGGGCCGCCTTCCTCAACTCGACGCTCGAGCCGCATGAGGCGCAGGCGGTCGAGCAGCAGCTGCTGGCCGGAGAGCTGGACCTGCTGTACATGGCGCCGGAGCGGCTGGTGCTCCCCCGCACCCAGGATCTGCTGCGCCGGGCCCGCCTGGCCCTGTTCGCGATCGACGAGGCGCACTGCGTGTCGCAGTGGGGGCATGACTTCCGCCCCGACTACCTGGGGCTGTCGGTCCTCGCCGAGGCCTTCCCCGGGGTGCCGCGGATCGCGCTCACCGCGACCGCCACCGAGGCGACGCACCGCGAGATCACCGACCGCCTGGCGATGCAGGACGCCCGGCACTTCGTGGCGAGCTTCGACCGTCCGAACATCCAGTACCGGATCGAGCCGAAGGACCGTGCTCGCGAGCAGCTGCTGCGGCTGATCCGCTCCGAGCATCCCGGGGAGGCGGGTATCGTCTACTGCCTCTCGCGGCGCTCCGTCGAGCAGACCGCCGAGTGGCTCGTCGCCCAGGGCGTGCCCGCCCTGCCCTACCACGCGGGCCTCGACGCGGCGGTCCGGCACGAGCACCAGGAGCGGTTCCTGCGCGAGGAGGGCCTGGTGATGGTCGCGACCATCGCCTTCGGCATGGGGATCGACAAGCCCGACGTCCGCTTCGTCGCGCATCTGGATCTGCCGAAATCCGTCGAGGGCTACTACCAGGAGACGGGCCGGGCCGGTCGCGACGGGCAACCGTCGACCGCGTGGATGGCGTATGGGCTGGGCGACGTGGTCAGCCAGCGCCGTTTCATCGACGACGGCGAGGGCAGCGAGCAGTTCAAGCGCAACGCCCGCGCCCATCTCGACGCGATGCTCGCGCTGTGCGAGACGGTCACCTGCCGCCGCGCCCGCCTGCTGCGCTACTTCGGGCAGGAGCAGACCGAGGAGCGGTGCGGGAACTGCGACACCTGCCTCAGCCCGCCGGAGACCTGGGACGGCACGGTCGCCGCGCAGAAGCTGCTCTCGGCCCTGATCCGCCTGGACCGGGAACGCGATCAGCGCTTCGGCTCGGGACAGGTGATCGACGTGCTGCTGGGCCGCGAGTCGGACCGTTCCCGGCAGTCGCGGCACGACCAGCTGAGCGTCTGGGGCATCGGCACCGAGCTGAGCGAGCGGCAGTGGCGCTCGGCCCTGCGCCAGCTCCTCTCCGCGCGGATCGTCGAGTCCGTCGGCGAGTACGGCGTGCTCGTGCCCGGTCCGGAGGCGGGCCCGGTGCTGCGCGGCGAGCGGACGCTCGAGCTCGCCGTCGACCGGACCCCGGCGAAGGCAGGCAGGTCCCGGAGCGCCCGCACCGGGGGCGGCCCCCGGGCGGCCGACGCGCTCGAGCCCGCCGCGCGGGAGCGCTTCGAGTCGCTGCGCACGTGGCGCACCGAGGTCGCGCGGGAGCGGCAGATCCCGCCGTACATGGTGTTCTCCGACGCGACCCTGGTGGGGATCATCGAGACCGCGCCGACGAGCGTCGACCAGCTCGGCACGGTCAGCGGGGTCGGGGCGAAGAAGCTCGCCGAGTACGGCGAGGGTGTGCTCAAGGCGCTCGCCGGCTGAGCGCTCAGCTGTCGGTCAGGCTGGTCATCAGGTCCTGCAGCAGGTCCTCCTCCACCGCCTCGCCGGGACGGGCGAGCGCCTCCCGATAGGCGCCCGCGGCCTCCTCGTGACGCCCCAGCCGGCGCAGCAGCTCCCCGCGGATCACGTGGATGCGGCGGTGATCGCCGAGCTCGCCGAGGAGCGGATCCAGCTCCTCGAGCCCCGCCCGGGCGCCGCGCGCCTCGGCGAGGGCGACGCCCCGGCCGAGGCGCACGATCGCCGTGGGCCAGTGCGCGAGCAAGGCGTCGTAGAGCGCGACGACCTCCTCCCAGTCGACGTCCTCGTGCCGGTCGGGGACGGCGACGGCGGCGGCGATCGCGCCCTGCAGCAGGTAGGGGCCGCGCCCGCCGGCCGCGAGGGCGTCCAGGACCAGGGCATCGGCCCGCGCGATCAGCGTCCGGTCCCATCGGGAACGGTGCTGGTCGGAGAGGGCGACGGGGCGGCCGCGCTCGTCGTGCCGGGTCGCGGCGCGGGCGCGCAGCAGCAGGGTCTGGGCGAGCAGTCCCGCCGGCTCGGTGCTGCCGGGCAGCAGCTCGGAGAGCACCTCCAGCAGGTGCTGGGCGGCGTCGTGGACCGCGTCGTCGGGGCGGGAGAGCAGCACGGAGGCCGTATCGAGCACGTCGACCGTGCGGGCGGGCAGCTCGGTGGCCTCGGGCACGCGGCAGGGGATGCGGCTGAGGGCGATACGCTTCTTCGCGCGGGTGAGACGGGCGGCCATCGTCGGCGTCGGCACGTGGAAGGCGGCCGCGATCCGCTCCGTGGGGAGCCCGGTGACCAGCCGCAGCGTCAGCGCGATCCGCGACTCGGGGGCGAGCGCCGGATGCGCGGCGAGGAATATCAGGCGCAGCTGCTCGTCGCGGACCACCGGGTCGGCCTCGTCGGCGATCTGCCCGTCGGCGCGGCGGACGGTGCTCTCCGGGTCGGCCTCGGGCGTGCCCTCCTCGGGGTGCTCCGCCTCCCAGATCAGCTGCGGGAGAGCGCGCCGCCCGGTTTCGGCCCGGCGCATCGCGTCCTGGGCGCGGCGGCGTGCGGCGACGGTCAACCAGCCGCCCGGCGCATCGGGCACGCCCTGCTCCGCCCAGGCGGTGACGGCCTGGGCGAAGGCCTCCTGCACCGCGTCCTCGGCGAGGTCGAGGTCGCGGGTGACGGCGGCGGTGGCCGCGAGCACCGGGCCCCAGTGGGTCCGGTGCGCGGCGGCCAGCGCCGCGGCGAGGGACGGATCCCTCACCGCACCACCTCGCCGTGGGTGCCGGGCTCCTCCTCGGCGGCCATCGGCCGCACCTCGACCCCGCCGCCCTGGTGCAGGATCGGGTTGCGGCGCGCCACGGCGAGCGCGGCGTCGAGATCCGGCACCTCGATCACGTAGAAACCGACCACCACCTCGTTGACCTCGACGAAGGGGCCGTCGACGACGGATCCGGCGCGCAGGGAGGTGGTCGCGTCGTGATCGGCGAGCGGGCTGCCGAAGATCATCACGCCCTCCTCGACCAGCTCCTTGCCGTGGGTGTCGTGCTCGGCCATCTGGGCGGCGAGCACCTCCGGGTCGGTCTCCCGCTGATCGGCGAGGTGGTAGAGGAACACGGTGTAGCGGGCCATGGGATCATCTCCTCGATGCGGGGCGGCGCCTCTCGCCGTCCTCAGGGTGTCGTCGCGCGAGGTGCCGGGAATCGACAGGCTAGTCACCGATCCGTCGTGACGTGCAGCACCTAGGATCGGTTCCATGACGATCCCCGACCCGTCCCTGCTCGAGCCCGGCGCCGTTCTCGAGCGCGTCGCCACCGGTGCCAGCTGGGCGGAGGGACCGCTGTGGATCGCGGCGCGGCGGGCGGTGCGCTTCAGCGACATCCCCGGGAACCGGATCCTCGAGTACGCGGAGGAGACCGGGGAGCTGAGCGTCTTCGCCGAGGACGTCGAGTTCACCAACGGTCGTACCCTGGACCTCGACGGTACCGTGATCGAGTGCTCCCACGGCCGCCGCGCGGTGCAGCGCGACACCGCCGTCGCGCCGGGTGCCGCACACGCCCCGCAGCCCCTGGTCGATCGTTTCGGTGCGGTGCGGCTCAACTCCCCCAATGACGTCATTGTCGCCGCCGACGGGGCGATCTGGTTCACCGACCCGTCCTACGGGATCCGCAAGCCGGCCGAGGGGCACGTGGGCGAGGAGGAGTACGGGGACCGCTACGTGTTCCGGGTCGACCCCGCCTCGGGCGAGGTGCGCCCGGTGGTGATCGACGTGGAGGCGCCGAACGGGCTGGCCCTCTCCCCCGACGAGTCGCTGCTCTACGTCGCCGACTCCTCCCTCTCCCCGGCCGACGAGGAGCTCTCCGCGGGCCGGCCGCGCGGCCACGCGATCCACGTGTACGACGTGGTCGACGGGCGGCATGCGAAGAACGGCCGGGTGCTGGTCGAGATCGAGCCGGGGCTGCCCGACGGGATCCGCGTCGACGTCGAGGGTCGGATCTGGAGCTCCTCGGGTTCCGGGGTGCAGGTCTTCTCCCCAGCCGGGGAGTGCCTCGCGGAGATCCCGGTGCCCGAGCTGACGGCGAACCTGTGCTTCGGCGGGGACGACGGCCGGACCCTCTACGTGACGGCCTCGACGAGCCTGTACCGGATCCGCACCACCACGCGGGATGCGGTCAGCCGGCGTCGCGCCACCATCTGAGCACGCGCAGCGCCTCGAGGGTCACCCACCTCGAGGGCTGCCCCACGGGGTTGTCGACCTCGAACCAGATGTGACCCGGGAGCGCGTGCTGCTGCAGCCAGGTGCCGTCGGCCTGCTGCGCCTGCTCCACCATCCCCACGGCCGTGGCCATCCGCGGATCGCGGCGGTCCGCGCGCCGGAAGTGGTCGAGCGCCCGCAGCGCGCTGTAGACGTGCCGCGGCGGGTACAGGAAGTGGTCGACCCACGGGCCCCACTGCTCGCCCGTCGAGAGCCGATGGGTCAGCTCGCGCTCGAGCAGGTACTCCTCCCCCGCGGCGCGGGCCGCCCGGGTCTCCTCGGTGCCGCCGGTCGCCTGCTCGTGCAGGAGCAGGGCGCGCAGCGCGTTGAGGGTCGAGTGGACCGAGGAGCGGGTGCTGCCCTCGACCCATTCGCAGTTCCAGCCGCCGTCGGCCATCCGGTGCTCGACGAACCAAGTCGCGAGGTGCTCGACGTCGGCGCCGAGCCAGAGCCCGTTGGCCAGCGTCATGGCGTTGATGCAGCAGTCGACCTCCCCGCCCCAGTAGGGCAGGTCCTCGTACTCCCAGCGGGAGTTGCGCGCGAGCAGGCCGACGGTGTCGCGGGCGATCAGCGGCGCGGGGTCCATCCCCCATTCGCGCAGCGTGGTCATCGACCAGGTGGTCGCGGTCCACGGCTGGCCGGGCAGGTCCTTGGTCTCGGGATCGTCGAAGAAGCCGGCGGGGAAGAAGGCACCGCCCGCCCATTGCCCGTCCTCGCCCTGGTGGGAGAGCAGCTCCGCACCGAAGCCCTCGGTGGCGATACGGGCCCGGGTCGCCTCCCACTCGCTCGCCGGGCGGTCCAGCAGGTCGCGCTCGACCTGCCAGCGCAGGGTCGGATCGGAGTCCAGCAGCCAGGCGATCACGTCGGGGACGGGGGCGGGACCTGAGGGGGCAGCGTCGCTCATGGGGTGATCCTGCCACCGATCCGGCGCGTCCGAGCGGCGGGCGGCCGAGAACTCCGCACTACCGGGGACATACCCTCCGCACCATGACCGACCTCGCCCGCCCCGTCTCCGCCGGCGTGGTCGCCGGTCTGGTCGCCTTCACCAGCTCCTTCGTGGTGGTGCTCGCGGGCCTGCAGGCGGTGGGCGCGAGCCCCGTGCAGGCCGCGAGCGGGCTGCTCGCGGTGAGCGTGCTGATGGGGCTGTGCTCGATCCTGCTGTCGGTGTGGTCGCGCCTGCCGCTGACCATCGCCTGGTCGACCCCGGGCGCGGCGCTGCTCGCGACGACGGGGGCGGCCGACGGCGGCTGGCCCGCCGCGGTGGGGGCTTTCTGCGTGGTGGGTGTGCTGGTGCTGCTGACGGGGCTGGTGCCCGCGCTCTCCCATCTGATGAGCCGGATCCCGACGTCGATCGCCCAGGCGATGCTCGCCGGGGTGCTGCTGCAGCTGTGCCTCGGACCGGTGCTCGGAGTCGCCGCGAACCCGCTCGCCGTCGGACCCGTGATCGCGGTGTGGGCGCTCGCGCTGCGCCTCGCGCCGCGCTGGGCCTCTCCCCTCGCCTTCGGGGCCGCGGCGACGGTCATCGTCGTGTCCGTGCTCCGCCCGGGCGGCGGCGTGCCGGTCTCGGCGCTCGCGCCCCGGGTGGAGCTGACGGTGCCGCAGCTCGACCCCGGGGCGCTCGTGGGGATCGCCCTGCCGTTGTACCTGGTCACGATGGCCTCGCAGAACGTGCCGGGGGTCGCGGTGATGCGGGGGCTGGGCTATGAGGTGCCGTGGCGGCGCTCGATGCTGGTCACCGGGGCAGGCACCCTCGTCGGCGCGCCGCTCGGCGGGCACGGCGTGAACCTCGCGGCGATCACGGCGGCCCTCGCCGCGGGGCCGGAGGCCGGGGAGGACCGCTCCCGGCGCTGGGTGGCGAGCGGGACCTACGGGGTTGTGCTCGTGGTGCTGGGCCTCGGCGCGGCGGCGTTCACGCAGCTGATCGGTCTCGCCCCCGAGGGCGTGATCGCCGCGGTCGCGGGGCTCGCCCTGATCTCGACCTTCGTCTCCTCGCTGCGGGCGGCGCTGGCCGAGCCCGCCGAGCAGATCCCCGCGGGCGTCACGGTGCTGATCGCCGCCTCGGGTGTGGCGGTCGCGGGGATCAGCGCCGCCTTCTGGGCGCTGCTCGCCGGGCTGCTGCTGCGGGCCCTGCTGCACCAACGCTGAGCTGCACCGGCGCCGCGCGGGATCAGAGCGGGTACGGCCCGAAGCGCGACCAGGCGAGCACCACGGAGGCGATCGCGAGCACGATCGCGGGCAGCGCCGCGGCGATGCCGTCCCCGCGGCGCACGTGCACCATGGCGGCGAAGACCATGGTGATCGCGAGACCGGCCGCCGCGGCGGAGACCAGCAGCGGCGCCACCCCGGTCACGGCGGGGAGGATCAGACCGACGGCGCCGAGCACCTCGAGCACCCCGATCCCGCGGATCCAGCTCTGCGGGAAGTCCTCGACATAGGGGGTGCGGCGGATCTGCTGCTCGCGGGGCGTGAGGATCTTCATCAGGCCGCTGCCCAGGAAGGCGGCGGTCAGCACGATGGCCAGGATCCACAGGAACACGTTCATGGCGCACACTCCTCGGTCGCCCGGGCGGGTGCTCGATTCTCCTCCCCGCGGGAGGTTCTGTCACGCGGACTCGCTGGTGGAGCCGCCGTAGTGCGCCACGACGGCGCGCACCAGGGACCCCAGGCGCATCCGCTCGGGCTGCAGGCTCGGCAGCTCGCGCTCCTCGAGCGGGGCGGCGGTGACGGGCCCGACGGCGGCGAGCAAAAGCTCCCCCGCCCGGGCCCGCTCCCGGATCGCGGGCAGCATCCCGGCGGCCTCGGCGTCCTCGAGCCAGGCCTGCGCACCGGGGGCGGAGGTGAAGACGACCGCGTCGGCCGCTCCCCCGCCCGCGTGCTCGACCGAGGCGCGCAGCGCCGCGGGGTCCTTCGTCGGCCCCCAGCGGTAGACGGTCAGGCTCACGACCTCGGCGCCCGCCCCGGTGAACAGGGCGTCCAGCCCGTCGGACCCCGAGCCGTGGTGCTGGACGGCGATCCGCGCCCCCGCGAGGTCGCGGGCGAGCAGATGCTCGGCGACCTCGGCGGCGACCTCGCCCTCAGCGGTCCAGGAGACGGACAGGCCCGCCCGCTGCACGGCGCCGCGGGCCTTCGGGCCGCGGGCCACGATCCGGGCGCCCGCGAGGGCGGTGCGCAGCTCCTCGCCGATGCCGGCCGCGTCGGCCGCCTCCATCCACCCGCGGAAGCCGATCCCGGTGAGGGCGACGAGGATCTGCGGCGGCGCGGTGATCAGCTCACGGCTGCGCTCGAGCAGCGCCGCATCATCGATGTGCGGAATGGTCGACATGGGCGGGGCGTGCTCGATCTCGGCGCCATGGCGGCGCAGCGCCGCGGAGAGCTCCTCCGCCTTGCGGTCCACGGCCACGACGATGCGGCGCCCGGAGAGCGCGGTCGAGAGCAACGGGGCGGCGCCGGGGGCGGCGGCGGCGGGGTCTGTGCGCGGGTCGGCCATCGGATCAGTCCTTCGCGCGAACGAGGCGTTCGTGCCCCGTCTCCTCGAGCACGGCGATGTCGGCGTTGGCCTTGAGGAAGTCGGAGAAGCTGCGGTGGCCGAGGGCCTTCTCGCTGAAGCTCGGGTCCATGCGGCGCATGTGGGTCTTCACGGCGGAGGAGTGCAGCCATTCCCCGTCGCCGCGGTCGCCGAGCTCGAGGGCGCGCTCGAGGAGGGCGGCGGCGACGGCATGGGGATCGTCCTCGACCGGCTCCTCCGCGGGGGTCGTGGCGTCCTCGCTGGTCCGGGTGCTCGCGGCGGGCTCGGGAGTCGCGCGGCGACGCCGACGGGAGGGGCCGGAGCGCTCGGTCCCGGTGAGCTCGACCCCGGGCAGGTTGTCGTAGGACTCGAACTCGTCGCACGCGGCGGCGAGGGACTTCGCGGTCGAGCCGGCCACGCCCATGGCGACCACGTAGCGGCCGAGGCGTCGGCAGCGCTGGGCGAGGGGGACGTAGTCGGAGTCGCCCGCGACGATGACCACGTGGGTGAGGTCGGGGGTGCGGAACATGTCCTCGACGGTGTCGACGGCGAGGCGGATGTCGGCGCCGTTCTTCGCGTAGGCGGCGGCGGGGAAGAGCTGGACCAGGTCGACGGCGCGGGAGACCAGCTGGTCGCGGTACTCGGCGTTGACCGGGGAGGACCAGTCGGCGTAGGCGCGGGTGAGCATGACGGTGCCGTAGGAGGCGGCGAAGTCGATGATCGCGCCGACGTCGACGGTCGCGGCGGCGAGCCGCTCGGCGATCTCGGGGGCGGTGGGGTCCTCGGCGATCCGCTGTCGGTCGCGGCTGTACGCGTTGCGTCCGTGCACCCGGTCGTACCAGGACATGACGATGTTGTCGAAGTCGAGGTAGACGGCGATGCGGGGGTCGTGGATCTCTGCCATGGGGTCAGTCTGCCCCAGGTGCGGGCAGGTCCTCGCGCCGACCGATACGCAGCGCCTGCCGGCGGCGGTGCACGGTGAGGTACTCGAGCCCGTCGGCCCCGGCCCGGAATCCGCGCCGGGTGCGGCGCGGCAGGAGCGCGAGGTCGCCGGGGGCGAGCTCCTCCTCGCCGTCGTCGGTGACGAGCGTGCCGGAGCCGCGGACGACGTGCATCAGCGTGTCGACCTCGGCGCCGAGGTGGGCGGGGATCTCGTCCCCGGCGGGCAGGCGGATGAGGTTGGCGTCGAGCTCGCGGTCGTGGCCGGTGAGGGACCAGACGGCGCCGCGGCGCGGCAGGTCGGGCTGCTCGGAGGTGCGGGTGAGGATCGGCATGTCAGCTCCTGGGGGCAGGGGGCGAGGTGGCGACGTCGAGGAGGTCGGCGGCCGGGCCGCTGAGGCGGCGCGGTCCCTTCCACACGGCGGTCAGGGGGCGGCGCAGGCGGGCACCGCCGACGGGGACGCGGTGGAGCTGTCCGGAGCCGAGGGCGTCGCGGACGGCGAGCATCGAGAGCACGGCGGGTCCGGCGCCGGAGGCGACGGCGATGCGCACCGCGGCGTTGCTGCCGAGCTCCTGGACGGGGTCGGTGCGGGCGGCGGCGGGGACGAGCTCCTCGAAGGCGTCGCGGGTGCCGGAGCCGCCCTCGCGCACCACGAGCGGCGTCGCGGCGAGCTCCGCGAGCGGCAGCGGCTCCTCCCGGGAGGCCCAGGGATGGCCGGGGGCGACGACCACCACGAGCTCGTCCTCGCGCAGCATGAGCGCGTGCACGGTGCGGGGCACGTGCGGGGTCTCGACGAATCCGAGCTGCAGGTGGCCATCGTGGATGCCGGCGAGGACGCGGGTGGAGTTGAGCACCTCGAGGTCGACCCGCACGCGGGGGCTGCGGCGCCGCAGCTCGGCGAGCCAGGCGGGCAGGAGGTGCTCGGCGATGGTCATGCTCACGCCCACGTGCAGCTCGCGGGAGTCCTCGTCGCGGCTGTGCTGCAGCCACGCGGAGAACTCGTCCGCCACCGCGATGAGTTCCCGGGCGTGGGCGGCGTAGAGCAGTCCGGCGGAGGTGGGGCGGGAGCCGCGGGGGTCGCGCTCGAGGAGCGCGGTGCCGGCCTCGGCCTCGAGCTGGGCGATGACCCGGCTGGCGTTGGGCTGGTGGAGGCCGAGGCGCCGAGCACCCGCCCCGAGGCCGCCCTCGTCGACCACGGCGAGGAAGAGCTGCAGGGAGGCGAGGTTCGGGAGTCGGGAGGGCACCTCAGGCATATCAGAATCATATGCCCCGCTCGCGAACTGCTCTCTACCGGAAGCGTTCTCACGCCGACACAGTAGGTCACATGCACGAGACCCTCTCCCCCGTCGCCCCGGCCGTCGACACCCGCGAGCATCGCCCGTCCCGTGTCGCGGGGGATCTGCGGAGGATCACCCCCGGTCTGCTGCTCGCCCTGGGCGTCGCGGGAGGGTCGATGCTGCTCGTGCCACTGCTGCCGGGGGTGAGCGCGCTCGTGGTCGCGATCGTCGTCGGCATCGTGCTGGCCAACGCCACCTCCCTCCCGGAGACCCTCGCGCCCGGTCTCTCCCTCGCCGCGAAGCGCCTGCTGCGCGTCGGCATCGTGCTGCTCGGGCTGCAGGTCGCCCTCGGCGACCTCCTCGCCCTCGGCGCCCCGATGCTGCTGGTGGTCCTCGCGGTCGTGACCCTGGGGATCCTCGGCACGGTGCGGCTCGGCCAGCTGCTCGGCGTGGAGCGCGGGCTGACGCTGCTGATCGCCTGCGGCTTCTCGATCTGCGGGGCCGCCGCCGTGGCCGCGGCCGCCGGGGTGACCGATCCCGAAGACGAGCACGAGGAGCGCACCATCACCGCGATCGCGCTCGTGGTGCTGTGTGGGACGGTGATGATCGCGGCGGTGCCGGCCCTCGCCGCGCTCCTGCATCTGGCGCCCGGGACGGCGGGGCGCTGGGCCGGGGCCTCGATCCACGAGGTGGCCCAGGTGGTCGCCGCGGGCGGCGCCCTCGGCGGCGGGGCGCTCGCCGTGGCGGTCGTTGTCAAGCTCGCCCGGGTGGTGCTGCTCGCCCCGGTGATGGCGGTGCTCAGCCTCCAGCAGCGCCGCGCGGGGCGGGCCGACGGGACGCGGCCTCCGCTGGTTCCGCTGTTCGTGCTCGGCTTCCTGGCGATGGTGGCGCTGCGCTCGATCGTCCCGCTGCCGTCGGTCGCACTCGAGGCCGGCTCGTTCCTGCAGACCCTGCTGCTGGCCGCGGCGATGTTCGCCCTCGGGACCGGGGTGCGACTGCGGCGGCTACTGCAGGTGGGCGGCCGGCCCGTCGTGCTCGCCGCCCTCTCGACGCTGCTGGTCGCCGGGATCGGGCTCGGCGGCGTGCTGCTGGCCGGCTGATCCGTCGGCCCACCGCACCGCTCACGGTCCGCACCGTTCGCGCCGCGGAGAGTCCCACCGCTCCTTGAGGACGGTCTGCCTGTTGTTCGCCGCACCTGCGGGTTTAGACTGCCCTTCATGACGCAATTGCGGGTACGCGAGGCGGCCACCTTCCTCGGGGTCAGCGAGGACACGGTGCGCCGATGGATCGAGAAGGGCACGATGCCCGCGGGCACCGACGCCGCCGGGCGCCGGGTGCTCGAGGGCACGGAGGTCGCGCGGCTCGCCCGCAAGCTGGCCGTGACCCCCGAGGCGCACGGGCGGACCGCCTCGTCAGCCCGCAACCGATTCGTCGGCCTCGTGACCGAGGTCGTGATGGACACCGTCATGGCCCAGGTGGAGCTGCAGTGCGGCCCCTTCCGGGTCGTGTCCCTGATGAGCAGCGAGGCCGCGCGCGAGCTGGGGCTCGAGCCCGGCAAGGTCGCGAGCGCCGTCGTCAAGGCCACCACGGTCGTCATCGAGGCGGCCCCCGAGCTCCGAGAAGGAGCCTCCCGATGAGGAACCCCATCCGCCTGCTCGCCGCGGCCGCGGCCCTCGCCCTCCTCGCCGCCGGCTGCGGCGGCGGCGGCGAGGAGGCCGGATCCGCCGAGGAGGCGGTCACCCTGCAGGTCTTCGCCGCCGCGTCCCTGCAGGAGCCGTTCGAGGAGTTCGGGCAGCAGTTCGAGGACGAGCACGACGGCGTCACCGTCGAGTTCAACGTCGCCGGCTCCTCGACCCTCGTCGAGCAGATCCAGCAGGGCGCCCCCGCAGACGTCTTCGCCTCCGCCGACGAACGGAACATGGCCAAGCTCACCGACGTCGGGCTCGAGGCCGCCGATCCCGTCGACTTCACGACGAACACCCTGATGATCGCCGTCCCGGCCGGGAACCCCGGGGGCGTCACCGATCTGGCCTCCCTCACCGAGGAGGGGCTGAACCTCGTGGTCTGCGCGCCGGAGGTGCCGTGCGGCGCCGCGTCCGAGACCGTCGAGCAGGCGGCCGGGCTCGAGTTCTCCCCCGTGAGCGAGGAGCAGTCCGTCACCGACGTGCTGAACAAGGTCACGAGCGGCGAGGCGGATGCGGGCCTGGTCTACGTCACCGACGTCCGCAAGGCCGGGGACGCGGTGGAGGGCATCGCCTTCCCGGAGGCTTCGAAGGCGGTGAACGTCTACCCGATCACGACGGTGAAGGACGCGGCGCATGCCGAGCTGGGCCAGGAGTTCATCGACCTCGTGACCGGTGAGGCGGGGCAGTCGGTCCTCGCCGAGTACGGCTTCGGCGGCGCATGAGCTCCCTCCCCCGCTGGGTCCTGATCCCCGCTGTCCTCGGCGGGCTGTTCGTGCTCGTGCCGCTCCTCGCGCTCGCGAGCCGGGTGGAGTGGACCGGGTACTGGGCGTTGATCACCTCGGAGTCCTCGCTCGCGGCGCTGCGGCTGAGCCTGCAGACCTCGCTCACCACCGCGGTGCTGTGCGTGCTGCTGGGGGTGCCGATGGCGCTGCTGCTGGCCCGGTCGAGTTTCCGCGGGCTGTCGCTGCTGCGCTCGCTCGTGCTGATCCCGCTGGTGCTCCCGCCGGTGGTGGGCGGCATCGCGCTGCTCTACACCGTCGGCCGGCAGGGTCTGCTGGGGCGGCACCTTGAGGTGCTGGGGGTGCAGATCGCCTTCTCCACCACCGCCGTGGTGCTCGCCCAGACCTTCGTGGCGCTGCCCTTCCTGGTGCTGAGCCTCGAGGGGGCGCTGCGCACGGCGGGGACCCGTTACGAGCAGGCCGCCGCGTCTCTCGGCGCGCGGCCCACGCGCGTCCTCACCCACATCACGCTGCCGCTCGTGCTGCCCGCCCTCGGCTCCGGGACCGTGCTGTCCTTCGCCCGGGCGCTCGGCGAATTCGGGGCGACGATCACCGTGGCCGGCTCGCTGCAGGGCACCACCCGGACCCTGCCGCTCGAGATCTACCTCCGACGCGAGAGCGACCCCGCGGCGGCCGTCGCGCTGTCCTTCCTGCTGATGCTGGTCGCGATCGTGGTCATCGCCCTCGCACACCGGCGGAGTGCGGCATGAGCCTGTCGCTGCGCGCCGCGGTCACCGAGCGCCGGGTGGACCTGGAGATCGAGGTCGCCGCCGGGGAGACCGTCGCGCTGATCGGTCCGAACGGGGCGGGGAAGTCGACGGCTCTCGCCCTCGTCGCGGGCACCCTCCGCCCGTCCTCCGGCGAGGTCGCGCTCGACGGGCGGATCCTCTCGGGGCCCCGCGCGTGGGTCCCGCCACACCGGCGCCGGGTGACGACCCTCGGACAGGATCCGGTGCTCTTCCCGCATCTCACCGCGGCGGGCAACATCCGCTTCGCCCTGCGCTCCCAGGGGATGGCGCGGTCGCGGGCGCGGGAGGAATCCCATCGCTGGCTGGACGAGCTGGGGATCGGTGCGCTCGCGGGGCGTCGGCCGACGCAGCTGTCCGGCGGGCAGGCGCAGCGGGTCGCGATCGCCCGCGCCCTCGCCGCGGATCCCCGGCTGCTGCTGCTGGACGAGCCGATGGCGGCGCTCGACGTCGATGTCGCGCCGACGCTCCGCGAGCAGCTGCGCGACTTCCTCGCCGAGCGGACCGCGCTGATCGTCAGCCACGACGTGCTCGACGTGCTCACCCTCGCCGACCGCGTCATCGTGCTGGATCAGGGCACGGTCCGGGAGCAGGGGCCGACGGCCGAGCTGCTCGCCCGCCCCCGTACGGCATTCGCGGCCCGTTTCGCCGGGCTGAACCTGGTCAGCGGCACCTGGGACGGGAGTCGCGTGGCGCTCGGGGGCGGCGAGGGCCTCTCCGCCCGCTGCGCGTTCGTCCCGGGCACGGCGGTCCTCGCCGCCTTCCGCCCGGCCGCGGTGCGGCTCGTCGAGGACGGCGGACTGCCACGCACCGTACAGAGCCTCGCCCCGCGCGGGGACCTGGTGCGGGTGCAGACCGAGGACCTCGCCGCCGACCTCCCTCCCCAGGAGGTCGCCCGCCGTCATCTGGTGCCGGGCACCGCGGTGCGGCTGGCGGTCGCCGCGGAGGACGTGACAGCCTACGAGGCGTGATCGACCTCCGGGACCTGCAGCGGGAGCTGCTCGCCCGCCACGGCCCGCTGGGCTGGTGGTGGCCCGGGGAGGAGCCCTTCGAGATCGCGCTCGGCGCGGTGCTGGTCCAGCGCAGCCGCTGGGAGCAGGCCGCCGCGGCGCTCGCGGCGCTCGCCGACGCGGGCCTCCGGGAGGCCGCCCCGCTCGCCGCGGCCGAGGAGGAGCGGGTGCGGGAGCTGGTCCGCGCCGCCGGCTTCCCGCGCACGAAACCGCGTCGCGTGCAGGCGCTGGCCACCTGGTGGGCGGCGCGCGCCGTCCCGGCGGCGGACCTCCCGGACGAGGCGCTGCGTCGCGAGCTGCTGGGCGTCGAGGGTATCGGCGAGGAGACGGCCGACGCGATCTCGCTCTACTGCTTCCGTCGGCCCGCGTTCCTGTGCGACGAGTACGCCCGGCGGGCCCTCGCAGCCCGGGGCGCCGAGGTGCCCGGGTCCTACCGAGCCTTCGCCCGGGCGATCCGCCCCGCGCTCGCGGTGGCGGGATTCAGCGTGCCGGAGCTCGCGGAGCTGCACGGGCTGATCGTCGAGGAGGGGAAGCTCAGAGGGCGCCGAGGAGCCGGAGCACCTCGCCCGTGAACCGCTCCGGCGCCTCGAGATTCGGGTAGTGGGCCGCCTCGGGGATCTCGACATGGCGGGAGGGCCCGCCGACCGAGCGCGCGAGCCGCGCGCCCATCGCGCGATGGTCGTCCCCGTCGAGCGCCCCGGAGAGGGCGAGCACGGGGACGGTGATCGACCCGAGGCGATCCCAGGTGCCGGTGACCGGGGTGGGCGGCTCCGGCGGCAGCGGCAGCCCGTCGGGTCCGACCCGCAGGTGCTCGGCCAGGGTGTCGCGGGCCATGGTGTCGATGAGCTCCCACACCGCCGGATCGACCTGCTCGCGGGTGCGATGCGGTCCCGCCGTGAAGCGCTGGAAGACAGCGATCCACGCCTCGGCGTCCCGGCCCTGCTCCGCCTCGCGCCAGTCGGCGAAGGCCTGCAGCGCCCAGGGGTCGGCGAACTCCGGCTCGCTGGTCCCGGTGCGGCTGATCACGGAGTACAAGGCGGCGCTCGGGGCGCTCTACCCGCTCGCCTACCGGCTGACGTTCCGCTCGACGCGGGAACTGGGCCGGGATGACGTGGTCCCGCCGCTCGAAGGTCTGTGGTGGGCCGAGGATATGGAGGCCTTCACCTCCCGGTGCGACAAGGACCGCTGGCAGTGGCGGCTGATGCTCATGACGCCCGAGTGGATCACCGCCGCCGACGTGGACGCGGTGAGGGAGGGCTCCGCGGTCCGTTGGGAGGAGTTCGAGGGAGGGCTCTGCGTGCAGACCCTGCACGTCGGCCCGTATGACGCCGAGGGGCCCGTGCTCGAGCGGATGCACGATGAGGAGATTCCGTCTCGCGGCCTCGAGCGGACCGGCCTTCACCACGAGATCTATCTCGGGGATCCGCGACGGGCCGCCCCAGAGCGTCTGCGCACGGTGCTGCGCCAGCCGGTGCGCCGACTCCAGCCCTGAGGCGAGACCGTCCCGGGACGGCTCGGCTCAGTCCAGGCCGTCCGCCACGAGCTCGCAGCCGGCCTCGGTGATCTCGTGTTCCTGTCCCCAGCCGCCGACGATCCGACTCGTGCTCGTCACGCGCAGCCGATCCCCGTTGCCGGGGACCGGCATCGTTTGGTTGAGAATTATTCTCCGGCTGATCCGCGCGCAACAGTGATGCATCTCGTGCCGCGGGTGCTCGGTTGGCCAGGGAGCAGGTCCTCCGGATGTCACGTTGAGGTGTTCGGCGCTGCACGGTAGACAGATCTGTCACGAAATGCTCTGCGGGGCCATGCTCTCAACCGTGGCGACGTCGCGGTCTGGGTGCGCCACTGGGTATACCCCAGCGGGGCAGAGCGCCCGTGTCCTAGACAGCCCGTTATGGAACAGCCGTCTTTTTGATCGGGACGACGGTGGGCACGATGTGTGGATGTGATCGCTACATGGCGGTCTTCTGTGATCGCTAAGTGGCGGTCTGCGTCTGCGAGGAAACCCGTCATGGACCGGTATGCGTGCGGGCCCGCTTCACAAATAGCTGCAGATCTGCTGGGCATCGCACCGGGAGGGCTCGCCGTGAGCGGCGGTCTCGTAGTGCTCGGCCACGGTGGCGCGCCGGGCGGTGAGCTCGGCGATCTGCCGGTCCAGGGCCGTCAGCTGTCGGGCCAGCCGGTCGGCCACGTGGGCGCACGGGGGCTGGCCAGCGTCGCGGGTCCGCAGGATGTCCCGGATCTCGGCCAGGGTGAGTCCGGCGGCCCGGCCGCGGCGGATGAAGCGCAGGCGCGCAAGCGTCGCGGGCGGGTAGTCGCGGTACCCGTTGGCCGAGCGTGCGGCCGGGGGCAGCAGTCCCTGCTGCTCGTAGAACCGCAGGGCCTTGGGGGTCAGGCCGGCCGCTGCGGCGGCTTCACCAATACGCACGGCACACCTCGCTCCAGGACCGCCTCCGGGCCGGTCTCCTCGGGACAAGGCTACTGCCCGGCGGGGGGACGACCGGGGGCGGGGGTGCCGGGGTTCAGGCGGCGCAGCAGGAGAGCTTGGAGACGTCGGTGCGGAAGGACTGGGCGGCGATCTTCAGCCCCTCGGCCATCGTCAGGTACGGGCACCACAGGGTGGCGACCTGGTCGACCGTCATGCCCGCGGCCAGGAGGTAGACCCCGGCCGCGGCGAGCTCTCCGGCCTCCTTCGCCACCGCCGTGATGCCAACAATGCGCCCGGTGTCGGCGTCGGCGACGATCTTGACGAACCCGCGGGTGTCGCGGTTGACCCGGGCCCGCGGCACGTGCTCCAGGGGCAGGACCCGGCACTCGCAGCGGATGCCGGCCGCGCGGGCCTGCTGGTCGGTCATCCCGACCGCGCCCACGGCCGGGGTGGTGAAGGTGACCCGGGGCAGGTGGGTGTAGTCCAGCTCCTGGCCGGCGTCGTTGAAGGCATTCTCCACTGCGGTGACCCCGTGGGCGGAGGCGACGTAGACGAACTGCGGGTGGCCGGTGACGTCCCCGGCAGCCCACACCCGGGGGTGGGAGGTGCGCGTGCGGACATCGATGAGGACCTCCCCGTCCGCACCGGTCTCGACTCCGATCGCCGCGAGGTGTAGCCCTTCGGTCACCGGGCGCCGCCCGACCGCGACCAGCACGTGGGAGGCCCGGACCGTCTCCGGCCCGCCGGGTCCCGTGACGCTGGCGAGCACCTCCCCGGTGTCCGGGTCGGTGGCGACCGAGGAGAGGGTGGCGCGGCGGAGCACCCGGATCCCCTCGTCGGCGAAGACGCTCGCCAGGGTCCGGGAGACCTCGGGCTCCTCGTGGGAGGCCAGCCGCGAGCGGACGACCAGGGTCACCCGCGCGCCCAGCCGGGCGAAGAGCTGCGCCTGCTCCAGGGCCACGTAGCCGCCGCCGAGGATCAGCAGCGACTCCGGCAGCTCGGCCAGCTCCATGGCAGTGGTCGAGGTCAGGTAGTCGACCGCGCCCAGGCCCGGGATCTCCGGGACGACCGGGGCAGAGCCGGTGGCCACCAGGTAGTGGGCCGCTCGCACCCGTGACCGGGCGCCATCGGGCCCGGTGACCTCGAGCACCGGGTCCTGGGGGGTGCCGGCGAACGCCGCCTCGCCCCGGATCAGGTCCCAGCCGTACTCCCGGATCAGGTCGAGGTACTTCTCGGCCCGCATCGTCTCGACCAGCTCGGCCGTGCCCGTGGCCAGAGCCGGCATGTCCACCGGCCCCACGGTCGCGGTGATCCCGGGAAACCGGGTGGCGTCGAGCGCGGTGTGCCGGGCCGCGGCCGCGGCCAACAGCGCCTTGGACGGCACGCACCCCGTGTTCACACAGGTGCCCCCGACCGTGGCCCGCTCGATCATCACCACCCGCTTGCCCAGCGTGGTGGCACGGATCGCGGCGGCGAAGGCACCGCCCCCGGACCCGATGATCGCCAGGTCGACCTCTGAGGTGACAGCGTCCGACATGGGTCCTCCCAAAACCTTTGGGGAGGCCCCCGTGGCGCCTCCCGTGTGCAGTGTTGCCTTCAGCCTGCACCTTGCCCTGGAGGGGAAGGTCAAGCCGCCGAGGTGACCGCATCTCGCAAGCACTGGTTTCGGGAGCCCCGCCCGCACACGCCGAGAGGTCGTTTCATCGAACTCGACGCCGCCGCGTCTTGGCGGAGCGGGTCCGCCGCGACCGCAAAACCTTCCATCTGGCTGTAATATACGAGGATGAAGATCGGAGAGCTGGCCCGGCTTGGTGACGTGAATCCGAAGACCATCCGGTACTACGAGTCCATCGGGCTGCTGCCGGCGCCGGCTCGCACCCCGTCGGGCTACCGGGACTATGACGGGTCCTACGCCGACCGGCTGACGTTCATCCGCACGGCCCAGCGTCTGGGCATCACCCTGGACGAGGTCAAGGAGATCCTCACCTTCCGCGAACGCGGAGAGGCCCCGTGCTCCTACGTGCACGGTGTGCTGGATGCCCAGGTGGAGACCATCGACCGCCGAATCCGAGAGCTGGAAGGCCTTCGTCGGCAGCTGACCGAGCTTGCGGCCGAAGCCGACCGTCTGCCGGAGACCAGCGGGACCTGCCGGCTGATCGAGCACGTCCGACACAAGGCGGCCTCGCCCAAGCGGCCCCGGGTGGGTTAGGCGGCGGCACCGGTCACCTGTCGGTAAGCCTCCGCCGCGGCCCGGCTGGCCTCGGCGCACTCGAGCATGCCGGCACGGCCGCGCTCCTGCGCGCATCGTTCACAAGCGTCGGGGCACGTGCCGCACATCGCGGCGGAGAACTCGCTGCCGCGGGCGAGCAGCGGGATGCACGCCCGACCCAGCGGGGCGCAGTCAGAACACGGCGAGATGCAGTCGGCCAGGTCCGCGTTGCCTTGGTTCGCGCAGTCCTTGGCGCACTCCGCATGCTTCACGACACATGCGGCCAGGGTGTTCATCACCTGCTGGGCTCGGTGGTCGCTAAGTGGCATGGCGGTTCGGCCCTTTCGTGCAGGCCCTCCAGCGCGGGCGCTCTTCTACCGGCCATGACCGCCTTCGGCCTTCCTGAGAACGGGAGGGCCAACCGCCCGGTCGAGCCCGGGCGGCCTCGTCACCAATCGCGGGATAGAGGCCCCCCGCTTGACCTTCCAGTCGAATGGAAGGTTTATGCTCGGTCGCACCTACAGGAGGTGTGTGTGATGACTACTCAGACGTTCCGTGTCGAGGACATCCACTGCGGCGGTTGTGAGAACGCGATCCGCAAGGCGTTGACCCGCCTTGGTGGCGTGCGGGACGTTGCCCCGGACTCCGCCACCAACCAGGTGAGGGTGGATTTCGACAGTTCCCAGACCAGCACCGCAGCGATTGCCGAGCGGCTCGCCGCGGCCGGCTACCCGGTCATCGAGTGAACCGGCGCAGGGCAACGACTCCGAGACAGGAACGAGCACTGTGACTCAGACGGAACAGGAAGACCAGCTGTGGGCGGAGGAGCCCAATCACCTGGCCGGGCATGCCCGGCTCCGGGCACGGATCGCGGGCCTGCACTGCTCACTGTGCACGGGCACCATCGAGAAGGCGCTGGGCCGCCAGCCCGGCGTGGACAAGGTCGCGGTCAGCCTCACCCATGAGCAGGCCCTGGTCGACTACGACCCGGGCCTCATCCGGCCGGAGGCCATCCTCGGCATACTGCGCGACATCGGCTACGACCTGTACGACCCGCGCAAGCTCCGCCCGTTCGAGGAGGAGGAGGCCGAGCTCGTCCGGGAGGGCAAGCGCCTGCTGGCCGCGATCGCGGTCAGCCTCACCGCCATTGCCCTGATCCTGGAGGTCTCCGGCATCTGGTCGGTGCTGGTGCCCGCGTCGGTCGTGGCCCTGATGGTCCCGGTCTCCTACGCGATCCTGCGCCCAGCCGGCCGTGTCCGCGCCGCCCTCGGTGCCGTGGCGATGCTCGCCCCGGCCGCACTGGCCTATACGGCTCGCCAGTGGGGCTTGATCGGGGAACCGGCCGCCGGGTGGCTGACCGGGGCCCTGGCCCTGACGGTGGTGTTCACCGTCGCCCCACACATCCTGCGAATGGCCTACCAGGCCGCACGGCGCGGCATCCTCAACCAGCACGTGCTGCTGGAGGTCGGCGCGTTCGCCGGCATCATCGGCGGAATCATCGGGCTGACCGGCGCCTTTCCGGACTACCCGACCGCGCCCTTCTTCGCGGTGACCGTGCTGGTCACGAACTACCACATCTTCTCCGAGTGGCTCTCCCTGCTGGTCAAGACCCGCTCCAGCCAGTCCGTGCGCAAGCTGCTAAGCCTGCAGCCGGACACCGCCCGCCTGGTTCGCGACGGTGCCGAGCAGGAGGTCCCCGTCGCCCAGGTCGCGGAGGGTGACCTGGTGCGCATCCGGCCCGGGGACCGGGTACCGATCGACGGCCGGGTGGTCGAGGGCTACTCCACCCTCGATCTGTCCCTGGTCACCGGCGAGCCGGTCCCGGCCGAACGGTCGGCCGGCGGCGAGGTGATCGGCGGGTCCATCAACGGTGCCGGCACCCTGCTGGTGCAGGCAACCCGGGCCGGGGCGGATAGCTTCTTGGCCCAGGTGGTGCGCCATGTCGAGGACGCCCGGGCGCTCAAGCCCGGCATCTTGCACCTGGTCGACCGGGTGCTGCGGGTCTACACCCCCACCGTGTTGATCGTGGCCGCTCTCGCGTTGGTCGGTTGGCTGCTGGGGTCCTGGGCGCTGGCCGGGGAGCCCGACGTGCGCCGGGCGGTGTTCGCCGGCATCGGCGTGCTGGTCATGGGCTACCCGTGCGCGGTGGGGATCGCCGCACCGCTGGCCATCGTGCGCGCCGCCGGGGAGGCCGCCGACCGGGGCATCATCATGCGCACCGGGGAGGCGTTCCAGACCTTCGGACAGGTCCGCACCATTGTGCTGGACAAGACCGGCACCCTCACCAAGGGCCGGCCCGCCGTCCGGGAGATCGAGGCCCGCACCGGTCAGGCGGACGTGCTCGCCACCGCCGCGGCGGCCGAGGCCCCCTCCGAGCATCCGCTGGCGCGGGCCATCGTCACCGCCGCCGCCGCCCGCGGCCTGCCGGTACCGGCCGCCCGGGACTTCGCCTCGGTCACCGGCTTCGGTGTCACCGCCACCGTCGACGGGCAGACCGTGGTGGTGGGGCGGCCCGGCTTCCTGACCGACCACGGCATCGACCTGACCCCCGTCGCGGCCACCGTCCAGCGCTTGGAGAACATCGGACGGACCGTGGTGGCCGTCGCTGCCGACGGGCACCTGCTGGGTGTCATCGCCCTCGGCGACGAGATTCGCGCCGAGGCGGTCGAGGCCGTCGAGCAGCTGCGGACAGCAGGCATCACCCCGGTGCTGGCGACCGGCGACAACGAGCGGGCCGCCGCCCACGTCGCCGCACAGGTCGGCATCGAGCAGGTCCGGGCCGAGGTGCTGCCCGAGGACAAGGCCGACCTCGTCCGCGAGCTCCAGGCTGGCGGCACCCGGGTGGCGATGGTCGGGGACGGCATCAACGACGCCCCCGCCCTGATGCAGGCCGACGTCGGCATCGCCATGGGCGGCGGGACCGACATTGCCATGGAGTCCGCCGACGTGGTCATCGTCCGCGACGACCTACGCGCGATCCTGACCGCACAGCAGTTGAGTCGGTCCAGCTACCACCGCACCCGGCAGAACGTCGCCCTGGCGTTCGTGTTCAACGGCATCGGCATCCCCGCCGCCGCCACCGGGCTGGTCTACCCGGTCTGGGCGATGGTCGCGATGGCCCTGTCCGTGACCACGATCTTCGTCAACTCTCTCGGCGGGAGACCCTCCCTCCTGTTCCAGGCCATCGGCAGCGTCGGACGCACCCCAGAGGAAGACACCGAACCCGAGCCGCTGGGCACGCACCTGACGTGACCCAGCCAGAGGGCCGGACAGGAGCATCTCCCTCTCGGCGTACCAGCGCGAGACCCCCTCGCTCCTGAGCACCGAGTACGTCCTCCACAGCATCGCCGAGGACCTCTCCCTCCGCTTCACCGGAATCTGTGCCTATAGATCTTCCCGTCCCACAGCGCCAATTACGGCCGATCTGGCACAGGTTTGCGCCCTCGGGTGTAGCCCAGCGGAACGGCACTGAGCGTTGTGCCGTCCCGCTGTCTATTTATCGGCCGACGGAGAGCTCGACCAGTTGCGGGCTGGAGCAGCAGGCGTCGCTGGTTGGGGCGGGGGCGTCGCAGCTGCCGCCGAGGTCGGTGGTGCACACGCCGGTCTCTGGCAGTTCGAGGTGGACCGCGTCTGCTGCTTCGCGGTCGCCGGCCAGCGCCGCCGCGATGGAGCGGACCTGCTCATAGCCGGTCGCCATGAGGAACGTGGGCGCGCGTCCGTAGCTCTTCATGCCGACGATGTAGAAGTTCTTCTCCGGGTGGGCGAGGACTCGCTCCCCGTGGGGTTCGACCGAACCGCAGGAGTGGAACTCGGGGTCGATGAGCGGTCCCAGCTGCGTAGGTGCCTCGACGGCTGGGTCCAGGTTCAGGCGAAGCTCAGCGAGCATTCCGAGATCGGGGCGGAACCCGGTGGCTGGCACCAGCACATCGACGCTCACCTCTCGCTTCCCGTTCGGGGTCACCGCATGAACAGTCAACGAGTCCTCGAGGCTGAAGTGGGTGATGGTGAACGAGGTGAGGACCTCGATGCGTCCGGAGTCGACAAGCTGGCGCAGTCGTGAGCCGAGGGCTCCCCGCGCTGCGAGCTCGTCCTGCTCGCCGCCCCCGTACACGCGGGTGAGGTCAGCGGTGCGAACGGCCCAGATGATCGTGGTGGCGGCGTCCAGTTCTGCGAGGTCCAGCAGGGTATTGGCGGCCGAGTGGCCGGCACCCGTCACCATGACGCGTTTGCCGGCGACGCGCTCGCGATCACGGCCCTGCACGTCGGGTAGTGGCGGTGTGATGCGACCCGCGGCGAGGGCCTGTCGTTCACCGGGAGCGAGGAGCCCCGCCTGGCCCAGCGGATTCGGCGCGGACCAGGTGCCGGACGCATCGATGACGGCGGAGGCGAGCACGTCGTCGCTGTATCCATCAGCGGTCTGGATCCGGACCAGGAAGGGTGTCTCCTCGCGACGTGCAGTGCGGGTCTTGTCCATGCCAGCGCGGGAGACAGCGGTCACTCGCGCGTCGTAACGGATCGACTCGGCGATCTGAGGAAGGTGCGCGAGAGGTTCGAGGTACTGCTCGCGCAGTTCGTGACCGGTCGGCAGAGCCTCGCTATCGGGGGCGATCCAGCCGCTGGCCTCGAGGAGGCGCTGTGCGGCGGCATCGAGGTTGTACTGCCACGGGGAGAACAGCCTGGTGTGTCCCCAATCGGTGATCGCCGCTGCTGCCGTGGATCCGGCCTCGAGGACGACGAACGGCAGGCCGCGTTCGGAGAGTTGGGCGGCGGCGGCCAGGCCGATGGGGCCGGCGCCGATGATGACTACGGGATGCGAGGTCGTTGCGGTGGTGAGCACGATGGGACTCCTTGCTGCTGGTGAGGTCAGTTCGAGGTCTGGGTGAGGTCGGTCAGGAGCGCGCGGACGTGAGCGTCGATGTCGTCGCGGACCAGGCGCATGCGCTCCATCCCTTCGATGCCGCGGTGGGAGGGTTCATCGGTGTGCCAGGTGGTCACCGGCGCTGCCATCCCGTCGACCGGCTCGATGACGGCTTCGCCACCGATGACGATCACGTGATCGACGCTGCGCAGCAGTTCCGGGGTGACCGGCTGCGGAACAGCGGAGGACATGTCCGCACCGACCTCGGCGATCGCCTCCGCAGACTGCGCATTGATGGAGCTGCCGGGCCGGGTGCCGGCGGAGTGGACCTCGACGGCGTCTCCGGCGTGGTGGCGCATGAGGGCCGCGGCCATCTGGGACTTGCCGCCGTTCTTCACGCACACGAACAGGACTGCGGGACGTTTCGTAGTCATCGTGACTCGATCTTTCTGCTGGTCATCGGGGAGGGACGGTGGCGTCGCCGGGGAACAGGCGGCGACCCATCGCAAGGGCGACGTAGACGAGGCCGACGAGGACGGGGACCTCGATCAGGGGGCCGACGACACCCGCGAGAGCCTGGCCGGAGGTGACGCCGAAGGTGCCGATGGCGACGGCGATGGCGAGCTCGAAGTTGTTGCCCGAGGCGGTGAAGGCGACGGTCGTGGACTTCGCGTAGTTCAGGCCGATCGCCCGGCCGACCAGGAACGACCCCAGGAACATCACCACGAAGTAGACCAACAGCGGCAGGGCGATACGGGCCACGTCCCCCGGAGCGGAAATGATCGCGTCGCCCTGGAGCGCGAACAGCAACACGATGGTGAACAGCAGCCCGTACAGGGCCCACGGGCCGATCTTCGGGAGGAAGCGCTCCTCGTACCAGGTACGGCCCTTCGCTCGCTCCCCGACCACGCGCGTGAGGAACCCGGCGACCAGGGGGATCCCGAGGAAGATCAGCACGCTGAGGACGATCGCGCCGATCGAGAACTCTGCCGACGTGGTCGGCAGCCCCAGCCACGAGGGGAGCGCCTGGAGGTAGAACCAGCCCAGGGCACCGAAGGCGATGACCTGGAAGACGGAATTGATCGCGACGAGCACGGCGGCAGCCTCGCGGTCACCGCAGGCAAGATCGTTCCAGATGAGCACCATGGCGATACAGCGGGCGAGGCCGACGATGATCAGGCCCGTGCGGTACTCCGGCAGGTCGGCCAGGAAGATCCACGCCAGCGCGAACATCAGTGCAGGGCCGATCAGCCAGTTCAGCACCAGCGAAGAGATCAGCAGTCGCTTGTCCGCGCCGATGCGGCGGGTCTCGTCGTAGCGGACCTTAGCGAGGACCGGATACATCATCACCAGCAGCCCGATCGCGATAGGCAGGGAGACGGAGCCGATCTTCACCGCTTCCAGAGCGGTGTTCAGGCCGGGGATGAACCGTCCCAGCAGGAGCCCTACGACCATTGCGGCCAGGATCCATACCGGCAGCCAGCGATCCAGGAAGGACATCTCCTTCATCACGCGTGGCTGCTCCACGTTTTTGGTGGTCGTACTCATCAGTGTTCGGCACCTTCCATCGACGGATATCGATCCGAACGCTATGCTGTACATCGATGACTGTCAATGTAAGGTGAGGGCATGACCACGACGACCCAGACTGTTGCTGCCGGGATCAAGGAGAGCACCCCGTCCGACGAGTGCTGCACGCTGTCCGCCGGGCCCGTCGACATCGTCGACGCCGAGAGGATCGCGTCCCTGCTCAAGGCGCTGTCCGATCCCACACGCCTCCGGCTCCTCTCCCACGTCGCCACCCAGGGCTGCGATTCAGTCTGTGCATGCGACCTCACCGAACCGCTCGGGATCAGCCAGCCCACCGTCAGCCACCACATGAAGAAGCTCGTCGACGCCGGCCTGCTCACGCGCGAGCAGAAGGGTCGTTGGGCCCACTACTCCGTCGTTCCGTCGGCCTTCGCAGAACTCCGCGCCTTCCTCGATATCGCCTGATTCCCTACTGCCTGCTTTGGAGATCCTCGTGACCGCACGTCCCAGTGTCCTGTTCGTCTGTGTCCACAACGCCGGCCGCTCCCAGATGGCGGCGGGATGGCTGCGTGAGCTCGCCGGTGACCGCATCGAGGTGCGTTCCGCCGGTTCCGCGCCCGCCGACTCGATCAACCCCGCCGCAGTAGAGGCGATGGCCGAGGTCGGCATCGACATCTCCCACCAGAATCCGAAGATCCTCACCCCCGAGTCCGTCCAGGCCTCCGACGTCGTCATCACCATGGGCTGCGGGGATGCCTGCCCGTTCTACCCCGGCAAGCGGTACGAGGACTGGAAGCTCGAGGACCCGGCCGGCAAAGGAGTCGTAGAGGTTCGCCCCGTGCGCGATGAGATCCGCGCACGCATCGAGGAACTCATTGCCAGCCTCCTCCCGCAGGACGCCCCGACCGCCCCGGCTCAGAACTGAGGGGTCAAGATGACATCGCAGCGTGAGACCCCTTCGCTCCTGAGCGCCGAGCACGTCCTCCACAGCATCACCGAGGACCTCTCCCGCCGCTTCACCGGAGTGTTCGCCACCGAAACGGTCGACCAATACGTCTTCGAGTCCTACACCGCCCTGGCTCGCACTTCCAAGATCACCTCACACCTGCCCTCACTCACCGAGCGCTTCGCTCGAGACCGATTGACCGCGCTCGCCCAGTCCAAGGGCGCCGCCCCGCACGATGTCCCCGAAGTGCTGCTGGTGTGCGTCCAGAACGCAGGCCGCTCCCAGATGGCCGCCGCACTGCTGGATCACCACGCTGCTGGTCGAGTGCACGTCCGATCCGCCGGCTCCACACCCAGCGATGCACTGCACCCGCGGGCCGTGGAAGTCATGCGAGAAATCGGGATCGATCTAGCCTCCGCGTTCCCCAAGCCCCTCACCGACGATGTCGTCCGCGCGGCAGACGTGGTCATCACCATGGGCTGCGGGGATGCCTGCCCGATCTACCCCGGCAAGCGCTACGAAGACTGGGACCTCCGCGACCCAGCAGACAGCACACTCGAGCAAGCACGCCAAGTCCGCGACGACATCGACACCCACGTTCGCAACCTATTGGCCGAAATCCTCCCTGAATCCGCGACGTCCCACTGACCAACGCAAGGAGAGACATAACTTCATAATTCCCCGGTTACCGGGGGTCGGCATCGTTCGGTTGAGAATTACTCTCCGCCGAGCCGCGCACAGCGGTGAACGCAGCTCGTGGCGACGTTGCAGTCTGCGTGCACCGCCGAGGGGCATCCCGGCGGGCACCCGTGTCCTAAACGACCAGTTACGGGATTGTCGTCTTCCTCGGGACGGTGGCAGGTAGGAGGCGGACGAGGACGATCATGGCGATGAGTTCGACGAGAGTCTGAGTAACCACTGCGCGTGGTGCGATCGCCAGGGCATCGGGAAGCGATAGCGCGAGCGGGAGGACCATCTGTGAGTTGCGGGTGGCGGCTGAGAACATCACTGCCCGCGTCAAGGCGGTACCGCTGGCGGCAGCCGCAGCTGTATGGTCAGTGCATGCTGACTAAAGCTTCGCGCCTCGAGGTCATGAATCGTCTCGGCCGTGCCATGGCCGACCCAACCCGGTCCCGCATCCTGCTGTCGATCCTCGACCATCCCGGCTATACCGCCGTACTGGCGGAAGAGCTGTCGCTGACCCGTACCAACGTGTCCAATCACCTCTCCTGCCTGCGCGGCTGTGGCATCGTGGTCGCTTCCCCCGAGGGGCGGCGCACGCGCTACGAGATCGCCGACGCGCATCTGACCAAGGCGCTCTCAGGGCTGGTCGAGACTGTGCTGGCGGTCGATGATGGCCGTCCGTGCACCGATGAGGACTGCGGCATCCCGCTGTGCTGCGATGCCTCCGTCGAGGTGCGTTCCAAGGCGGGCACGCGATGAGCGACGAATGCTGCGGCCCCGAGAAGCCCGCACCGCCCGTGGCCCCAGTGGTGGAGGATGCATGTTGCGGAAGTAGCGGCCTGACGGATCCGCCGGAGGCACTCGAGCTCGAACAGCTCTCACCGTGGTGGCGCGATCGTGCGCTGATGCTGCCGGTCGCATCCGGTGTCTTGTGGGTAGCGGGGCTCTTGATCGGTTGGGCAGGGCTCAGCACAGTCGCTCTCGCGGCCCACGTTCTCGCCCTGCTGGCCGGGGCCTGGACCTTCGTCCCCGGCACTTTGCGTCGCCTTGTGCAGGGCCGTGGACGCGGTCGGCTCGGCGTGGGCCTGCTGATGACCATTGCCGCGCTCGGTGCGGTGCTGTTGGGGCACATCGGCGAAGCCGCCGCATTGGCGTTCCTGTTCTCCCTCGCAGAGGCGCTCGAGGACCGGTCGATGGATCGCGCGAAGCAGGGCCTGCGGGCACTGCTCGCGCTCATCCCCGAGACTGCCCGCGTCTCACGCCCGGGAGGTCCCGAGACCATCGCGGCTGCGGAGGTCCGCACCGACGACGTGCTCCTGCTCGGCGCGGGCGACAAGGTGGCCACGGACGGGGTCATCGTCTCCGGGCGCTCCTGGATGGATACCTCCGCGATCACGGGCGAGTCCATACCGGTCGAGGTCGGCCCTGGGGATGAGGTGCATGCCGGTTCGGTCAACGGCTCGGGCTCTCTATCACTGCGCGCTACGGCTGACGGCCGAGACAACTCGCTGACCCAGATCGTGCGCCTGGTCGAGCAGGCCCACGCCGCCAAGGGCGAACGTGCGCGCCTCGCTGATCGCATCGCCCGCCCCCTCGTCCCCGTGGTGCTGATCGTCGCCGCACTGGTCGCACTGATCGGCGTCCTCACCGGAGAACCGGCGATCTGGATCGAGCGTGCCCTGGTGGTGCTCGTCGCCGCGTCGCCCTGCGCGTTGGCGATCGCCGTGCCGGTGACGGTGATCTCCTCGATCGGCTCCGCGAGCAAGCTCGGCGTGGTCATCAAGTCCGGCGCCGCCTTCGAACAGCTCGGGACGATCCGCACTGTTGCACTGGACAAGACCGGGACGCTCACCCGCAACGAACCCAGGGTCGTGGATGTCGCCACAAGCGAGGGCCGCAGCCGCGAGGAGGTCCTCGTAGCGGCCGCTGCTCTCGAATCCGCCAGCGCTCACCCCCTCGCCACCGCCATCCTCGCCGCAACAGATACCACGGTGGACGCCGACGATGTCCAGGAAACCCCCGGACACGGCATCACCGGCAACATCGGTGGCCGGTTGATGCGCGTAGGAAGTCCCCGCTGGATCTCCCCTGGCCAGCTCGAGGACCGTACCCACGAGATGGCCGCAGGTGGAATGAGCGTCGTCTTGGTCGAGGAGGACGGCCAGGTGATCGGCGCTGTCGGCGTCCGCGACGAGCTGCGCCCGGAAGCTGCCGCGACGGTTGCTGCGCTGCATGCCCAAGGCATCCGCACCGTCATGCTCACCGGAGACAACACCCTGACCGCTCGCGCGATCGCGGCAGAGGCCGGCATCGAGGAAGTCCATGCCGAGCAGCTGCCCGCCGACAAGGCCGCCCACGTCCGTCGCCTCTCGGAGCAGGCTCCGACCGCGATGATCGGAGACGGCATCAACGACGCGCCCGCCCTCGCGTCAGCGACCGTGGGCATCGCGATGGGAGCGACCGGCACGGCAGCAGCAGTCGAGTCGGCCGACGTCGCCTTCACCGGCACGGACCTGCGACAGATCCCGGCCGCTCTGGCACATGCTCGCCGGGGCCGCCGCATCATGACCGGAAACATCGCCCTCGCGCTGGCGATCATCGTGGTGCTGTTCCCGCTGGCACTGTTCGGGGTGCTGGGTCTGGCCGCAGTGGTGCTCGTGCACGAGGTCGCCGAAGTCGTGGTGATCGCCAACGGCATGCGGGCCGCACGCACACAAGGGGTGGGCGCGCAGGGGCCGTCCAGGCCGATCCGGCAGGATCTGCGCGAGACGTCGACTGTGGGAGGACCCGCCGCATGAGCAGGAGCACAAAATTCACCCTGGGACTGATCGCAGCAGCTGCGCTGGTCCTCGCCGGGTTCATCATCTTCCTCAACCCCGACGAGCAGGAATCGGCGCCGGCCGAGGGCACGGGTTCCGCGTCAGCCCAGCTCGTGCGAGAAGACAGTCCCCGGCTGTCCGAAGGTGGCGATGCCGTCTTCGTGGAGTACCTGGACTTCGAATGTGAGGCGTGTCTGTCCCTGTACCCCACGATCGAGGAGATTCGCGCCGAGTACGGCGACCGCGTGACCTTTGTGGTGCGGTACCTGCCGTTGCACGGAAATTCTGTCGAAGCCGCCAAGGCGGCTGAGGCCGCCGGAGAGCAGGGCGAGTTCGAAGCCATGTACAAGGCGCTGTTCGAGAATTCCGCCGAGTGGAGTCACCAGGAGACCTCGCAGCGGGAGGCGTTCTTCGGGTACGCCGAGGAGCTCGGGCTCGACATGGAACGCTTCGAGCAAGTCTATGACGATCCGGCCACCCTCGAACGCATCGAGCAGAGTGCTGCCGACGCGGAGGCGCTCGGCGTGACCAGCACTCCCACCTTCTTCGTCGACGGGGAGCGCCTGGAGCCCACCCGCGTCGAGGACCTCACGGATCCTCTCGATGCCGCACTTGAAGGCTGACGGCCCGGCCGCCGGGGAGCCTCGGGATTCGAGGGCTCCGCGCGGCCTGGGGATGCTCTTCACCGTCAGCGGCGCTATCGGCCTGGTCATGGCCGTTGTGCTGTTGGTCGAGAAGATTGCTCTGATCGAGGACCCCAGCTACGTCCCCTCGTGCAGTCTCAATCCGGTGCTTTCCTGCGGCTCCGTGATGGACACCCCGCAGGCCTCAGCCTTCGGCATCCCCAACCCGATCCTCGGCATCGCCGGCTTCGCGGCCGTTCTCGCGCTCGGATTCGCGTTCCTCGCCGGCGCCCGTGTGGCGCGCTGGATGAGTGTGCTCATCCAGGCAGGCGTGACCTTTGCGGTGCTCTTCGTGCAGTGGCTGATCGGGCAGAGCCTGTACGAGATCGGGGCACTGTGCCCCTACTGCATGGTCGTGTGGGCAGTGACCATCCCGCTGTTCTGGTTCACCACGATTCACCATCTCCGCGCTCTGGCAGACAGCTCCACCCCGGCCATTCGCCGGGGTGCCCGTCTCGTAATCGAGTTCCGCATCCCGATGCTTGTGGCCTGGTACCTCGTGATCCTGGCACTCATCGCCGTGAGGTTCTGGGACTACTGGTCCACGCTGTTCTAAGCGCCGGAGAGCTCACATCTCCGCCCACCCACCAATCCCCTCTCGATCACCTTGAAGGAGCGAGCACATGCGCGCCCACTCCCGGCGACGGATTCTGTACGCCACCGGTTTCTTGACCGCCACCGGTCTGTTCACTGCCTGCGGCAGCACTGATACCGGAGACCGCTACGACTCCGAGGACGCCGGATACGTCTCCGGCAACGGCGTGACCACAGAGATCGCTCCCGCCGATCGCGCCGAACCCACAGTGTTCACCGGGACCAGCTACGAGGGCGAACGGTTCGACTCCTCAGACCACTGGGGATCGGTGCTGGTGGTCAACGTCTGGTACGCCTCCTGCCCGCCATGCCGGGTGGAGGCCCCGGATCTTCAAGCGATCCACGAGGAGTACGCCGACCAGGGCGTGTCGTTCATCGGGATCAACGTCCGTGACTCGGCAGGTCCCGCCGGGGCCTTCGAGGAGACCTACGGCATCACCTATCCCTCGCTGCCGGACTCTGACGCAGAGATCATGTACCAGCTGCGCGGCCAAGTCGCGCCCAACGCAGTTCCCACTACTCTCGTCCTCGACCATGACGGCCGAGTCGCAGGTCGGATCTCTGGAGCGATCGACCCTTCCATCCTGAGATCGATGCTCGACGCCGTTCTCGCCGAAGGAGCCGCGTGAGCATCAACGGACTCGCGGAGACCTTCCAGTCGATCGCCCTGTCCGGGTCCCTTCTGCTGGCCATCACCGTCGCCGCGATCGCAGGCCTGATCGCGTTCCTCTCACCGTGCGTGCTGCCCATCGTGCCGGGCTACCTCGGTTACGTCTCCGGGCTCGCCGGACAAGGACTGAAGACCACCAAGCCACCCCGGCAAACGCCTGAGAATACTGGGAAGGCGCAACGACCGACGACCCTTTTCCGTGCCGGAACTGGGAGAATGCTGGGCGGCAGCTTGCTGTTCGTCGCGGGCTTCGCGGTGGTATTCATGGCGCTGGGCGGGTTCGCCGGCGCGATGGGATATCTCCTTCAGGCGCACGCAGTATGGATCAATCGGGTGGCAGGCGTGGTCGTCATGTTCATGGGACTCATTTTCATGGGCGCGTTCCCTCGATTGACAGGAAATTTCCAGGTGTCCAGGAAACGTCCTGATGCTGGCCTTCTGGGAGCCCCATTGATGGGCTTCGTCTTCGGGCTGAGCTGGACCCCATGCATCGGCCCCACCTACGCCGCGATCATCGCGCTCTCCCTCGATGCCGGCGCCGACGGAGCGTCCGCAGCTCGGGGCGCGACCCTGGCGCTCGCGTACTCGCTCGGACTGGGTGTTCCCTTCGTCCTCAGTGCCCTGCTGCTTGACAGGGCGATGGGCGTGAGCAGGGCACTTGCACGCCATCGCCGCCTCATTGGAGTTCTATCCGGGGCGCTACTCATGGCGATCGGCCTGCTGCTGCTCACGGGAATGTGGGCCTCATGGATGGATCAGCTGCAAGGCTCCATCGCCACGTTCCAGCCCGTCGTGTGAGCCTCACGAAGGCATTCTCTCCTGCCGATCTGCTGCCGGTGACCGACATGGGGTCCGTCCACCTCGACTGCACTCGTGACGTCTACCCCATTGCGGCATCGGCGTTTGGTAAAGAGAGGATGTGACCCCGGGGCCCATGTGGCGAGAGTGTTCAAGAGAAGGCGAAATCGTCGGTCGGGGTCGCACATGACGCTATTGCGAGGGTGTTTCGGTCGGTACGTTGGTTGCACCGGTGACGAGGTGCGAGATTCCTTCCCGACGCTTCCTCTGCTGTCGACGTTGCCGCGACCAAATGCCAGACAGCCCCGTGCATGTGCGGGGATATTCACGGAGAACATTCATGGCCACGAGCAATTCCCATCGCGCGGCTGGCCGCGCAATCACCCCCCTTCGCCACAGCGGACGCGCCCTGCGCGGCACCGGCGGCGCCGCCGTCCTCGGCACCGTGCTCCTCGGCTCCGCCTTCGCCGGTGGCGCGGCCCAGGCAGCACCCGCAGCTCCCGCAACCGTGCCTTCCGCGGTCACGCAGGCCGCCGCACCCGCTGCTCCGGCGCCGGCACAGGCTCTGGACTCCTCCGAGAAGCTTCGCTGGGGATCCCAGGGTGCCTCGGTCGAGCAGCTCCAGTCCGCACTGAACGATGAAGGTGCCTCACTCGCCGTCGATGGGAAGTTCGGCCCGCGCACCCATGGTGCGGTGAAGGACTACCAGCAGGCCAACGGACTGCAGGTCGATGGCGTGGTGGGTCCCGAGACGCGCGGCTCGCTCAACGGTTCCGTGCCCGGTATCGGCGGTGGTGGTGCGTCGGTTCCTACGCCCGCATCCTCCTCCAGCAGCACCGGGCAGGCGATCGTCGACGCCGCACGGACCCAGATGGGTGCCGCCTACTCCTGGGGCTCGAGCAACCCGGGCGTGAGCTTCGACTGCTCCGGCCTGACCCAGTACGCCTACAAGCAGGTCGGCATCGACCTTCCGCGCACCTCCGGTCAGCAGGTCGACGCCGGCACCCAGATCTCCAAGTCCGAGGCCCAGCCCGGCGACCTCGTCGTATGGCCCGGCCACATGGGCATCTACGCCGGCGGCGACAAGGTCGTCGATGCAGGCCGCTCCCCCGGCGCCGTCACCGAGCGCACCATCTGGGGCAACCCCACCTTCGTCTCCTTCCGCTGAGCCCAGCGACTACCGCGGCGCACACCCCACCATCGAGTGGGGTGCGCGCCTTTTGTCGCTCTCGCCTGCGGTCAAGTGATGATCGGATCCGTAGGCGCTAGAAGTGCAATGGACGTTCGGATTCACCTCGATGCACGGACGGGCTCTCCAGTTGGATCGTGGCGTGCTCGAACGCTACCGGGAAGTGCGTCCTGACGCAGACATGGACCTCTTCGAGGATCCGCAGTGCGTGGGCTGATTCGAAGCACTCCTCCCCGACGACGACGTGCGCCGAGAAGATCGGCAGATTGCTCCCAATCGCCGAGGCATGCAGGTCATGGACATCCTGGACGTGGTCGAGCGCAAGGATGTGCTCGCGCACCTGATCGAGATCCACACCCTTCGGGGTGTACTCCATGAGGATCCGCAGCGTCTCGGCCATGATGCGGAACGCCCGAGGCACGATCAACGCGGCGATGAACAAACCGGCCAGTGCATCGGCCTGCTGGAACCCGGTCACCTGGATCACGATCGCGGCCGTGATCACGCCGAGCGAACCGAGAGCGTCATTGAGAACCTCGAGGAACGCGGCACGCATGTTCAGGCTCGAATCCTTGCCTCCGGCCAGGATGAGGATCGCGGCGATATTCGCGACCAGCCCGATCACACCGAAGATGAGCAGCTCACCCGAGGCGATCTCTGGGGGATCCGTCAGTCGCGAAATGCCCTCAACGGCGGTGTAGGTGCCGACCACGATCAGGAGCGTGGCCTGGGCCAAGGCCGCCAGCACCTCGATACGAGCAAAACCCCAGGTCCGGCCGCTGCTCGCCGGGCGCAGCATCATGGTCGCCGCGATCAGCGCGACCAGCAGACCGGAGGCGTCGACGAGGGCGTGCGCCGTGTCCGTGAGCAGGGCCAGACTGCCGGTGACGACACTCCCGACCGCTTGCGCGAGCACGATGACGGCGGTGATCGCGAAGGCGATGGCGAGTCGCGTCCGGGCGGTGCTCGACCCGCTGCCGCCGTGCGAGTGGTCGTGTCCTGAGTTCATCAGAGGTCCCCGTCCTCGAGGTTCTCGTGGTTGCGGTGGTTCTTCAGGGACAGGGTGGTCCCGGAGGTATCGAGCAGGTCGTCCGCCACCTCGAGCAGATCGCTCAGTCGGCGCAGATCGGCGAGGGCGAACCAGGATGCGCGGCCTTCAGTGCGCGCGGTGACCAGACCGCAGTCGCGCAGGCACGAGAGATGCTTGCTGACGGTCGACTGGGCAAGGTGCATGTGCTCGACAAGGTCGCGAACTCGGTGCTCACCGGTCGAGAGGTGCTGAAGGAGAGCCAAGCGTGTGGGTTCGGCGAGAGCATGGAAGAGCGCGGCATGACTGTCTGCCACCTCGAACTGCGGCTCGGCCGGGATCGAATCAATCGTCATATGACGATGATATCGTCGTGTGGGGTTCTGTAAAGGGGTGGGACTGGACGAGTCGATCCTGGGAGATGAGCGAAGGGGTCGCTCGTGGCACGTCGCTACACTCGATGCGCCCCGGTCACGGGGACAAAACAGCCCGCACGAGGGGTCACCCGAGGAGGAGAAATTCATGACGGCGGACACGACGGCTGCGCGCCGAACCACCGAGGCGACGGCGCGTATCATGCTGGCCAGCCTGGTCGGGCTGCTCGCCGCCGTGCTGATGCCGCTGGGGGTGCCCACCCTGTTGCCCGCAGCATCGGCGCACGACACCTTGATCTCGTCGAGCCCGGCAGCCGGTGAGAGCTTCGAGCAGGCTCCCGAGATGCTCGAGCTCACCTACAGCGACGAGGTTCTCAACCTCACTCCGGTCATTCGACTGACCACCTCCGCCGGCGAGGAGATCTTCACCGCGACGCCCACCGTGTCCGGTAACACGGCATCGATCGACCTGCCGCCGCTGCCCGCCGACGACTATCAGGTCCTGTGGCGTGTCGTCTCCTCGGACGGCCACCCGATCGAGGGCACAGTCGACTTCACCGTCACGGTCGGCGCCGAGACCACGGCCACAGCAGACTCCAAATCAGATGAGGAGGCGCCCGCCCCCAGCACGGAGGAGTCGAGCGCCGAAGCCACCGCTGCCGAGCAGGCAGATGCCCCGCAGAGCGAGAGCGGCCTCCCCCTGGGGATCATCTTCGGCGGCCTCGCCCTGCTCCTGGTGCTCGCCGTCATCGGCGCGATCACCGTTCGCCTCCGCCGCAACTCCGGTCGCGGCACCGACTGACCCGCCTCACCACCTGACCACCAGGCACCCGCTGAGGGGCAACTCGTCACGACGAGCCGGGCCTAGGGGCTGAGCGAGCTCGCTGCCACGCTGGGGCGTCACGATCGGCCGAGAGTCCGTCGCTGCGTCGGCGTGAACGCGGTATCAGTGCGCCGTGCAGGACCGCCAGCACCAGCACCATCGCCAGCAGGACCCGGCCACCGAGTCGTTGATCGCCGAGCGCATCGGTGCCCCAGGTCCGCTCCATCGCCGCGAACCAGTCGGGCTCCACGACCGGGAGCGCCAGCGCCACCACAAGCGCCAAGCCAGCAAGAATGCCGGTCCCCACAGACAAGGCCACCCAGCGCTCCACCCCAGCGACCGTGCCCCCGCCCAGCGCCCTGCCCTGGAACGGCAGCGCCACAGCAACACCGGCCAGCACGGCGGCAGTAAGTACGATCAGTCGGCCCGGCGCGGTATGCAATCCCGCGCCGAGCGCCGGGGTCAGATAGATCGCCGCGAATCCCGCCGCGCCGAGCAGCGCCAACGCCGCCGGATGGGCGAGCCGCTGACCCACGCGGGAGCGAGGCTTCCAGTCGACGAGCTCGCGCAGTCCTGCAGAACCATCCGACCGAGGAGCAATCCGATCCCGCACGAGGTCACCGAAACGACCGGCGACCAGCAGCGGGACTGCCACCAGAGCAAGTAGGGCGTGCTGGCCCAGATGCACGGAGAACTGCACGGGTGCGTACACCCCCGGTGCCCCGTTCGTCGCCCAGAAGATGACCACGCATCCCACGATCCACGCGGACGTCCTGCCCACGAGCCATGGCCGTCCGCCCGTGTCCTTCACAGGGCGGCGCACGCGTACCCAGAGGTAGATGACAGCGAGACCGAGGGCGAGCGCCATTCCGGCGACGTCAACACGCCAGGTCGTGAGCAGTGCCGTCAGCTCGGGCGGAGCGGGCAAGGGGTAGTCGGTCAGCGCCTCAGCCGTCGAGGTGACCGGTTCGGGCTCGTCCGGCACCGGAGGCGCCGTGTTCGACAGTGCGGCAGCGAGTCCAGTCGCCGCGGCGATCAGGAAGACTTCCCCCGCAGCGAGCCACAGGAAGTCTCTCCGGCGGTCCGAGTCCCGCAGGCGGACCAGCACCCGACGGCGTTGCCACCAGCCTGCTCCACCCAGCAGCACCAGCAGCGCCGTCTTCAGCACGAGCATCCACCCGTACGCCGTGGTCACGAGATCCAGGGGAGCGGAGAGCCGGACCAGGGCAGAGGCGACGCCGCTAGCGGCCAACGCTCCGTAGCAAGCAAGTGCCAGGACGCTGAATCGTTCGGCGGCGTCCCCCAGTCGTGCTCCGAGCCGCCCCACGAGCAGCACGAGCAGCGCCAGGCCGCCCAGCCACACTCCGGCAGCCACGAGGTGCACGATCATCGCGCTCGTGGCCGCCTCGTGAGAGGTCTGCCCCGCGGCATGCCCCGTCATCGACTTCGTCACCAACGTCGCGAACACCAAGCCCAACGCGATCAGGAGCCCTGCGCGGGACCTCACGACGATCAACATCGTCGAGGCGGCAGCGACGAACACCGCGCCGGCGAGCTGGTACTGACCGAGCTCGAGCCGGGTGATGTACATCAGGAGATCAGAGCCGAAGCGCGGTGAGAACGGTGCCTGGCCCGCCGCCAAGGCATAGCCGAGGACCATCCGGACGACCAGCAGCATCGACCACACCATTGCCAGGCCCATGCCGATGTCGAGTGCCCGCTCGTACGCCGGATGGAATCGAGAGACAGCAGCGTGATCCTGACCAGCCTCCGACGCGGACGGTTCCGCACGGCGGGGCAACACGACGAGCGCCAGCACGAGGCACGCCACGGTAGCGGCACCGACCAGATCACCAAGGACATCGACGATCGGCAATCCCCACCGCACCACCGGGCCCGCATCGATCAGCTCCATCGAGACCGGTGCTCCCGCCATAGCGGCCGCGATCACCGTCCACAGCAGAGCCCACGGCACCGCAGCACCTACGACGAGAATCCTGGTGCGCGTCGAGGTCACCAGGTCACCCCGCAGCGCGTCTCGGCGCCCGCTGCGCGTACCGGCGAGACGACCGTCTCTGCGGTCGTTGCGTTCGCCGCATGGGCAAGCCCCCGGGGCGTACCGATCATCCTCATGCTGTCCTGTCTCCCGTTCACCGTTGCGCCAGCTACTCCACTAGCCCCGGTCAGGCTAGCCATCGACCGGTGCGCGCTGGAACTCAGACGAGCTCACCATGAGCAAGCCCTCCCCGTTGAACGGTGGGAACTCGTCGGGGCTCAGATCCGGACTCCGCTCGGACGATGCCGACGCGACGAAGTGTCCCGGGTCCAGGTTCCGGGACCGATCTATCGAGCCCGGGACCTGTGTTTGCTTTAGCTGAGTCAGAGGCCGAAAGCTCCGCCACTGACAAGGATGACGATGCCGAGACCGATAAGAACGATGGGGAAGAGGATGTGCTCCCAGCGTTCGAGGACTTCGGCAATCGGTGGGCGAGTGGCGACGAACTTTGCCAGGGCCACCAGGACCGCGACGAGGGCGAGGAAGACGATGCAGTAGGCGACTACTGCGAGAGGTTCCACGCTGAGGAAGACAGGGGTGTACACGCCGATGTTGTCGCCGCCGTTGGCAAGGGTGACGCCTGCGACTGTCCACACGCCGACCTTCTTGCCGGCGACCTTGGCCTCGTCGTCGTCATCGTCATCGTCTCCGCGCCAGGCCTGCCACGCGGCCCACAGGCCGAGGCCCAGAGGGATGAGACCGAAGTACGGGATGGCTGCCGAGGGCAGGAACGCTCCGGCACCGATGGTCACCAGGACCGCGGCACCGAGGATGCCGGCGAACCCGAGGTATTGGCCGACCAGAATGCGGGCGGTAGTGCCGCGCTGGCCTGCCCCTCGAGCGAAGAAGAGGGAGAGCACGATGATGTCGTCGATGTTGGTCGCTGCGAAGAGGCCCATCGCCTGTAAGACCGAGGTGAGGATCATGCGCCCTCCCCAGCTGCGTCGCATCCGGGAAGCGAGCAGGCAGGGTCGATGCACGGGGCGTCTTCGTCCACTGCCAGGGTGGCATCGACCAGTGCCGTCAGGGCCTGCGCCAGGTGCGAATCGGCGATCTCATATCGTGTCCGACGACCCTCGGGCTCGGCGACCACGATCCCGCAATCGCGTAGGCATGCGAGGTGGTTGGACACGTTGGAACGTGTCAGCTCCAGATCTCGGGCCAGCTCCGCCGGATACGCGGACCCATCGAGCAGAGCCAGGATAATCCGGGACCTGGTCGGGTCGGCCAGCGCGCGACCCAACCGGTTCATCACATCGAGACGAGAAGCTATAGTCAGCATGCACTGAACTATATACCGAAAACTGAACAGTGTGTCGACGGCGGCGAGGCGATCCCTCACCCGCTCCCTGCCAAAGAAAACCCACAGCCGGCTAGACCTCTCCCGCCGCCTCACCGGGGTGTCCCCGGTCATCGCGGACGGGATCGTTCGCCCGTGCACCATTCCCCAGTGGGCGACGCTCGTAGTTCGGGGTAGTTGCCCCATCTCGAGTTGGTGCGCGCGGCATGCCTGACTGCTGTGTTGATGTTGATGCCGAGCATGTCTGCAACGACGCTGGCCGGCACAGTTTGCACGAGGTGGTCGATCCGGGCCTGCTGGATCTCTCGGGCATGGATCTTGTGCGGGACGAGGTGGAGGGCGACGCTGGCTTCGCTGACGTGGCAGTGAGGCGTGGCCCCGGGAAAGAGCCAATCTGGTCCGCCGTCGAGGTAGGGCCGCCGAGTGCTCAGCTCCTCGAGATGATGCCGCAGCAGCGCGGCGATGGGGCTGGGAAGGGTGAGTGGAGTCCGTCCCAGCGCGATCCGCATCGTCTCGTCATCCGTGACGTCCGAGCGGCGCAGGCGGACACAGTCGCTGATCCGCTGGGCGAACACGAGGACGAGCAGGCCGATGAGGCGACTTCCCAGCGGGATGGACTCATCATCGACGAGCTGGTCGACCTTGGCCCAGAGGATGTCGTCGGGGACCGGGGGGCGCGGCGGGGCCGGCTTCCGTCCAGGGATCTGCACCGGATTTGTCAGGCCTTGCCGTATCGCCCAGTTCAGGAACGTGCCAACTGCCGCCTGGGAGTGGTGGTGGGCGAAGAAGCGGTCAACGGAAGCCTGGTCCAGCGATGACAGGGAGAGCCCGTTCGTGTCGAGCCAGGAGAGGAAGCCCGCGATCTTGCGTAGCTCGGTGGAGCGTGTGCTGTAGACCCCAGGGGTCACTGCTCGCACCGCGGATCGCTGTCTGGCCTTGCGAAGCAGCTGCCAGCGGAAGTACTGGCCGGTGACCGCGCCGTGCTCCCTGGGAAGGCTGGCAATGAAGGCGGTGGCGTGCTTCTCGAGGTCATTGAGCAGTACGTCAATGGCCGGGAGCGTTCCGGCGCTGATGAGCATGTGGCGCAAGTACCGCACGCGAGGCGAGAGCGGGAGGGCATCGAGCGTGGAGTGGCTGATCGGAAGATCGCCAGCGGCCATAGCGCGAAGCGTCGTCCCGGCCGGCTCCTTGCGCAGCCATCGCACCACCGTGCGCGGGTCGCGTGCCGTCAGCAGGTGGTCATACAGGGTGGCAAGGCCGGGATGGATCTCACCGCTGTCGTCTGCGAGGGCAGCACGAAGGCGCTCGGTCAGTCGGCAGGTGCCGCACTGGGATCCGGTGAGCTGTTCCTCGCTTCCGCAGGTGGTGCACGCGAACCGCGGCGGTACGCCGGCGCAGGTCGCGCAGACGATGTGCCGGTCCGAGTCGTAGAAAGCCAGGACCTTGACCTGATCACACTCGGGGCAGCGTCCGGGGTGTCGGCGGAGCCTTGAGTAGCAGGAGTTGCAGATGTGCTGCTCAAGGATCCAGTACCGGGCTGCGACGTGACGGGTGCACCTGTCGCAGCCGACCTGGTGGCCATCGGTGCGCCCTGTTCGGTTCACTCGTGTGGGCGGTGCAGCTTGGCGCGGATCGGACGCAGGTCACCGATTGCCGGGCCAGAGGCATCTGGAGCGCCGGCTGCTCGGCGTGGTCGCTCGGTCTGGACCTTCGGGATCTTGATGAGGTCGTTGGGGGTGCATTCGAGGATCCGGCAGAGAGCGGCGAACACCTCGACGTTCAGTCTCTCGGGAGTCTTCGTCACCAGGCGGAACACTTGCTCGCGGGAAAGATGTACTCCCTGGGCGAGCAGCGGTTCGATCAGGTCTGTGGTCTGGAACATCCCGGCCGCAGCCATGAGCGGGCGCAGGTTCCAGGTGATCGGCGCGTCAGGGGCGGGAGTCTTCGGCATGGGGTCCTCCATAGATCCGGGAGAGTGCTCGGTTGATCATGCGGTTCTTGAAGTCGTCGCCGACGGAGGTGTAGATCGCGGTCGTCGAGGCGTACGCGTGCCCGACCTGGTCCTGCACGAACTTCTCGGCGTATCCCCACTCGATGAGGTTGGTGACGTACGTGTGGCGCAGAGCGTGCACGCTGAGCTCTGACGGCAGCTCTGCTTCGTCGCGGAGCTGGGCGAAGCGGAGGTCGATGTAGCGCAGCGAGACACGCGTACCTCGCTCGGTCAGCCACAGAGGCCCCGCCGATCCGGCGGTGAAGCGAGGTCGGGCGTGGTCGATCCATTGGGCCAGTCCCTCCGTGATCCAGTCCAGCTCGGGAATCGTGAGTACCGACCGGCGTCGCGGGCCCGAGCCTTGTGCACCCTTGCCCCAGCGCACATCGACAGCACCGAAGCGTCCGAAGCGCGGAGCCACACCGTTGGGCCGCAGGTCCGCCACGTCCAGACCCACAGCCTCAGCCCGACGCAGCCCGTAGGCGTAGATCATCTTGAAGATCTGGGAGTCACGAAGCGCTGCGAGGGCTCCCTTCCGGCCCCGCTGGAGGATCGTCTCGACGCGGCGATCGGCAACGGTGAAGAACTGCTCAATCTCGTCATAGGTAAGTGCTCGCCGCTGCGGACGGCCCTCGTAGTCAACCAGGTGCGCGAGCGTGTTCCACTCGTGGCAGACCTGTTGCGGCGCTGATCCGAAGCGCTCTTCGCAGTCCGCCACCCACCGGTACCGAGGATCGGTGAGGTAGTCGCAGAACAGCCGGATGATGGAGTGATACCCGCGGATCGTGGAGGGGGTCGCCGGCCGCTGTCGAGACTTCGCCTGGGTCGTGTAATCCTCCAAGTCACCCGGCGACCACTCCCACGGATAACGTCCTGCGAACTCCTCGAACCTCCGGATGACCAACTCACGGCTCCCGATCGTCCGCTCAGCGAGTCCTCGACTGCTCTGCTGATCCGCCCAGCCCGAGAGCATCGCCTCGAACACAAAGCGCCCCTCGTCCAGCGCCCGCACGTTGCGAAGCTGGCGAAGTGGTGAGACGCCACGGGGGTCCTGGTCCATCTACCCAGTATTGCATCTACCGCAACAATGATGCACCTAAACCTTGGTCGCGTCGGGTGGCCCGTACCGCCAACACGTCCACGGGCGCTGAGGGGATGCGGTCATCGCTCACGAGCACCTTGGACCGGGACTACGTCTCGATCTCTGAGGTTTGTGCGGCAAGGGTCCGGTCAGTACCGGCTCCCGGCCGCGCGGGGATGACGAGCGGGATGAGCCGGATGAAGACGACCATGGCGACGAGCTCGACGAGCGTCTGGGTCACCACCACGAGAGGAGCAATGTCGAACGCAGCCGGCAAGGCGAGCACCAGTGGCAGAACGACGAGTGAGTTGCGAGTCGCGCCGCTGAAGACGACCGCACGCCTTCCAGGTACGTCGAGGCCTGCAATGCGGCTGGCCAGCATCCCGACCGGCACCATCACTGCAGCGAAGAGGACGTAGACCGGCACCGCCAGGAGCAGTGAACCGAGCCGGGCGCTCACGCCGGAGATCTGCGAAGCGACGACGACCGCCAGCGTCGTGACCATCAGCGGCACCATCCCCGCGGTAGCAACCTGTTCGAGCTTCCTGCCGGCCCGTGACCGGGCAGCGGCGAGCTGGGTCAGTGCCGCGGCCAAGAAGGGAAGCGCGATGATGAGCACGAACGCCTCTACGAACGGCGCGACCTCGATGGAGCTGGCGAACTCCGCGCCCACGAAGAGCCACATGTACAGCGGCAACAGGAGCATCTGAGCGATCATCAGCAACGGTGCCGCAGCCAGGAGCCGCTCCTCGTCGCCGCCCGCGAGGCCGGAGAAGACGATGACGTAATCGATGCAAGGGGTGAGCAGCACGAACAGGACGCCAACGAGGAGTGCCTGGTCGGAGGCGACGATCCTTGAGAGCGGCCAGACGATCAACGGCACCAAGACGAAGTTGACGACGAGGATCGTCGAAAGGAACCGCCAGTCCCGGAACGCCCGCCCGATCCTGCCGAAGGGGATCCCGAGGAACGTGGCGTACAGCAGTAGCGCCAGCACCGGGTGGATCGCCAGCTCCGCAGGATGAGCAACCGCAGGCCAGGCCAATCCAACGATGGCCCCGAGAGCCAGGCCCGCCACGTAGAGCACCACCTGGTGCCGCTCCATCCATTCCACGCTCGCGCGCATGAGTCTCCTTAGGTTCCTTCTCGTACCAGTGCTGGATGCGCAATCGCATCCAGGGTCGAGCGGCCTGGGTCAGGACCCGCTGTTCTATCCGTTCTGCGGTGGCAGTGCGGCGACGATCGGGTGATCCTTGCGGATCATGCCCAGCTTCATTGCCCCGCCGGGCGAGCCGATCTCGTCGAAGAACTCGATGTTGGCTTGGTAGTAGTCGGACCACTGGTCGGGCAGGTCGTCCTCGTAGTAGATCGCCTCGACGGGGCAGACCGGCTCGCAGGCTCCGCAGTCGACGCACTCGTCGGGGTGGATGTAGAGCATTCGCTGCCCCTCGTAGATGCAGTCGACCGGGCACTCATCGATGCACGCACGGTCCTTCACATCCACGCAGGGCGGCGCAATCACATACGTCATTCCCAGGACGTTAAACCTTGAACCCAGGTTGAAGGTCAAGCCGGAGCCCCCTATGGTCGGAGCATGAGGATTTCCGAGGTCGCCGAGCGCACAGGAGTGCCCACGAGCACGCTGCGCTACTACGAGCGGCTCGGTATCCTCACCGCGCACAGGAGCGCCAACGGATACCGGGACTTCGACGTGGGCCACCTGGAGCGCTTGGACTTCATCGCTTCGGCGAAGCGGCTCGGCCTCGAGTTGCCCGAGATCCGCCGCCTCCTCGACCTCGCGGACAACGGCACCTGCACGGGAGTCAAGGCCACGCTCCAGCCACTGTTGGCCATGCAGATCACCGCTGTCGAGAAACAGCTGCGAACCCTGATTGACCTGCAAGGACAGTTACATAAGGCGCAGGCTCACGTCGACGCTTGCCCGGACAGCGACGAGCGCTGCCGGTCGGAGTGCGCGTTCAGGGCATTCGCCGGGCACTAGGAAGCCAAGCGACTCACGAACACCAGGGTTGCATCTGATCAATAATGCTCAGACTGCGCGTGATGCCGAATCCGCCGTACATGCCCGGGACGGCGAGCCAGAGCCGCAGGTCGCTCTCGCGGGCCAGGAGCTCGGTGGGCACCGGCCGGAGCCGCACCGGGTCCAGATGCGCGGTGCGCGCGGCGATCAGGGCGGCGATGTGCCGGTCCCAGGCGTCATGGCGGTGTACCTCCCCGGGCTCGAGATCCGCCACGGCGAGCAGATCCTCCAGGTGGTCGTGCCTGCGCCGGGTCGAGAGATCCACGGGCCGGTCGCCGTCGGCGGTGCGCAGCGACCGCCACGCCCCACGGCGCAGGAGCGCCTCCACCACGTTCCGCGGCGCCCCCCCGCCAGGCGGCCTGGTGCAGCGGGGCGTACCAGGAGTCGCCGCCGATCCGCCACTGGTTCACGGTGAGCCAGTGGGAGGAGTCGAGCGCCTCGAGCACCTCCGGCCAGGCCCCCGCCCGTGCCGCATCGGCCAGGCGATGCACCTCCGCCACGAACCCGGAGGACAGCGCCTCCGGGTCGATCACCCCGGGCCAGTCCGCATATCCCACGCCGCTCTCCTCTCGACCCGCTCCGCCCTGCACGTCCCCGATGCGCACGAGTGTCCCTCCCGCGACCCCCGCGCGTCCGGCGAGCTCCGCCCTAGACCACCCGCGCCCTCCCCCGGACGGCATCGAGTGCTGCATCTGGACCGGATTCCGAGGGCGGAAGTGGTTCAGACGCAACACTCGGCGAGAAAGGCGGGCCATCGCGCGGCCGAGTCGACGAGGCACGAAGCCGAGGGAGCTTCAGAGAATTGAATCAGCCGATCAACGCTGTACAGCTGCGTGGAGCAGCCGGAGCTGCGGTTGGCCGTGGCCGAAGACGCGTGAGTCCTGGGACGAGTGAGGGAGGCGTTATGGGTGCGTCAGCCAGCGCTGATCGGCTGTCGACTGTCCCTCGGGCACCCCGCTCGACGTCTTCTGTCCCTTGGAGCGGGATGCGCACCCCAACAGGAGTGCCACTCCGATGACGAGTGTCGCACCGACCGCCGCCAAGAACAGGCTTTCGCGATAGGCAGCGCCGCGTAGCGGTGACGCCGAGGAGTCGGCGCCGATCTGGCGTTGACCCTCGGCCTCAGTCGGGCGGTTGCGCGGAGATCGTCACCTCGCCGCGAAACCCTGCGGCATGGATTGCGAGGACCGAGAGGTCGATGAGGTAGGCGCCGTGCAGCTCGGTCCACCTCATCTCCTCGACGAGCAGGCCCACACCGGACGACGTGGCCTCAGTCGAGCGGGGATAGTCCCTGCCTCCAAGGAAGAGAAGCTCACGGATTCCGTCCCCGAAATGGCCTGTAGTGGGAAGGACGTCGGCGCCCGTCGATGAAGGGCAGTGCAGCGACACCCTGATTCCTTCTGCACTGTCGGTGCGATGGGCGAGGTTTGCGATCCAGCTCCTCGGCTGCCAGCTCGGTCCGGTGTCGGTGATCTCAGTCGAGACCCGTAATCCAGTGATCTCGGCCCGGCCGCAGGCACGAAGCACCTGCGCGACGCTGAGGACCAGGCTCGTCAGGAGGGCATCTTCGGCGGGTGCAGTCGTCTCAATGATCGCCAGTGGTCCGTCAGTTCTGGACGCGTCCCGGAGCTGGGCGTCGAGCCCGGAGAACCACCCGGCCCGCCCTTCCGGCGGCCAGAGCATCCGTCCGTACGCGACCAGGAGGCTCCATAGGTCTTCCCCGCCACGCCCCCTTTTTGCCAGCGGCCCGTTGGGATCGGTTTGCAGCTCCCCGAGAACTTCGAGCCGGGTCACCATGCCTCCATGCGTAGGGGCGGGATCAGACCGTGCATCGCGGTCCCGACGGTTCAACCTGACCTCGGAGTTCACCGGCATCTACGAGACCATCCTCGACCCCACAAACCGACTCACGCCGAGTTCTGGCAACGCACCGGCCAACTCCACCCCGACATCAACTTGGAGCACGACGAAGAAACCCTGCCCCACGATCAGTGGGGCAGGGTTGGAACTTCGACCAGATGGTGGAGCTAAGGGGATTCGAACCCCTGACCTCTTCCATGCCATGGAAGCGCGCTACCAACTGCGCCATAGCCCCGTGCGGTGCTCTCGCACCACGTCGGTGCCGCCCCTCGAGGCGACTCGTCGATATTACATCGTCCCTGGACTCAGGTGAAATCGGGACTGAGGTTGTGTGACAGCAACCTCATCCGCCGCCCCTCGGGGTCCGCGGAGAGCGGCTCGAGCACCGAGCGGTGGCAGTTCTCGAGGCCCGCGAGGCCGCGGAACTCGGAGGTGTGCAGGCCGAGCAGCTCGGTGATGCCGAGGGTGATCGCGGCGCCGTGCGCGACGATCAGGACGGTCTGCCCGGGGTTCTCCCCCACGTGCCGTAGGCAGCTCGCCGCGAAGCGCTCGGCGACCCCCTCGCGGCTCTCGATACCGAGCCCGTCGACCCGGCGATGCTCGCGGTGGTCGGCGAGCTGCTGCGGCCAGCGGGCGCGGATCGCATCGCTGTGCAGGCCCTCCCACTGTCCGAAGCCGCGCTCGACGAGAGCCTGGTCGGTGCTCACCGGGAGTCCGCACGCCTCGCCGATGGTCCGCGCCGTCTCGAGCGCGCGGCCGAGCGGGGACGCGAGGATCAGATCGGGCGGGTTCTGGGCGACGGCGCGTGCGACCGCCCGTGCCTGCGTGCGACCGGTCTCGTTCAGGGGGATGTCGACCTGCCCCTGCAGGCGGCCGTCGCGGTTGTAGTCCGTCTGGCCGTGCCGCACCAGCACCAGCCGCGTCGGGGCGGCGGAGCTCATTCCCCGCGGTCCGCGTCGATCTGTAGATCGATCACGGGGGCGTCGCGCCACAGCCGCTCGAGAGCGTAGAAGGCGCGGTCCTCCGCGTGCTGGACGTGCACGACGATGTCGCCGTAGTCGAGCAGCACCCAGCGGGCGTCGCGCTCCCCCTCGCGGCGCAGGGGCTTGCGGCGGCGCTGCTTCAGCAGCTCCTCCTCGACGCCGTCGACGATCGCGGAGACCTGCCGCTCGGAGTCGCCGCTGCACACCAGGAAGACGTCGGTGATCACGACCTGCTCGGAGACGTCGAGGCCGATCACCTCCGCCGCGAGCTTGTCGGCGGCGGCCTGGCCGGCCACGCGGGCGAGATCGAGGGACTCTTCGGGGGCGCTCACGCGGATGCTTCCTCCAGGAGGGGCGGGACGAGGGACGGGTCGATCGGGTGCACGGGCAGCAGCCCGGCGAGGGCCTGCGCCTGGGCGGGGCCGATGATGCCGGTCAGCAGCAGGACCACGAGAGCCACCAGGGCCGCGGCGATGAGGATCCACACCAGCCACAGCAGCGGGCGACCGCCCGAGCGCTCGGGGCGGTGCAGCACCTGCCCCTCGAAGCGGGGCGCGGGGCGCGGATCGGGCGCCTCGGAGACGGAGAGCTCGCCGAGCTCCACGCCGTCCTTGTCGCGGTCGATGACGACGGTCGCGGTCGTGGATTCCGCACCCGCCGTCTGTCCCGACGCGGAGTCATCCGCCGCAGACCCCTCGACGGGCGCGCTCGGCACGGACTCGGGCGCCTCGCTCAGCTCGATGATGCGGGCGCGGCGGCCGAACTTGCGCAGGGTCGGCACGGGGGCGTCGGCCGTCGGCGCGGCGACCGCTCCCCGGATCCCCGGGGCGGCCGTCACAGCGACGGGGCCGGTGATCTCCTCGGGCGGCAGCGCGCGGGCGCGCCGGCCGTGGCGCGGTGCGCTCTCAGTCGTCTCCGACTCGGTCATCGCGGTCACCTCCTGTGTAGAGGGCGTACTTGTTGATGTACTGCACCACCCCGTCGGGCACGAGGTACCAGACGGGCGCACCGGCGGCGACCCGCTCGCGGCATGCGGTCGAGCTGATCGCCATCGCCGGCACCTCGATGAGGGTCACCCCGTCGGCCGGGAGCCCCTCGGTGTCCAGCTCGTGGCCGGGCCGGGTCACGCCGACGAAATGCGCGAGGGAGAAGATCTCCTCGGAGTCCTTCCAGGTGAGGATGGACTGCAGCGCGTCGGCGCCGGTGATGAAGAAGAGGTCCGCGTCGGGATGCTGGCGGCGCAGGTCGTGCAGGGTATCGATGGTGTACGTGGAGCCGGGCCGGTCGATGTCGACGCGGGAGACCGTGAACACGGGGTTCGCGGCCGTCGCGACGACGGTCATCAGGTAGCGGTGCTCGGGATCGGAGATCTCCCGATCCGCCTTCTGCCAGGGACGACCGGTGGGGACGAAGACCACCTCGTCGAGGCCGAAGACGCTCTGCACCTCGCTCGCCGCGACCAGGTGCCCGTGATGGATCGGATCGAAGGTCCCACCCATCACGCCGATGCGTCGGCGCTGCAGCTCCACGCGCTCAGTGATCGCCGGAGTGGTCGTTCTCCCCGGACCGCTTGCGCTGGTTGAGACCGCCGGTCAGCAGGGTCACGCCGAGCAGGATCATCAGGGAGACGAACATGCCCAGGCCGATCACGGCCGGGGGAAGACCGCCCTCGGCGGAGTGCGAGCCGGCTTCGGCGAGGATCAGGAGCTGGTCGATCATTGTGAACGGGGCCTTTCCATGGTGGACCGGGCCATCATCCCACAACCGCCAGGCCTCACGGGCGCACGTGCCCCTGTCCCACGACGATCCACTTCCCGGTCGTGAGCTCCGTCAACCCCATCGGCCCGCGGGCGTGGAGCTTCTGGGTGGAGATGCCGATCTCGGCGCCGAACCCGAACTCCCCGCCGTCGGCGAAGCGGGTCGAGGCGTTCGCCATCACCACGGCGGAGTCGACCTCGGCGAGGAAGCGCTGCTGGCTGGGGAGATCCCTGGTCAGGATCGACTCGGTGTGCCCGGTGGAGTGCTCGCGGATGTGCTCGAGGGCCGCGTCGAGATCCTCCACCACCGCGACGGCGAGATCGAGGGCGAGGTACTCGGTGTCCCAGTCCGCGGGCTCGGCCGGGGTGGACTCCACGCCCGCCGTGGCGAGGATCTCGCGGGCGGCGGGATCCGCGTGCAGGGTCACGCCGGCGCCGACGAGGGCGGTGCCGAGGCGGGGCAGAGCCTGCTCGGCGATCCCGCGGTGGACCAGCAGGGTCTCGAGCGCGTTGCACACGCCGATCCGCTGCGTCTTCGCGTTCAGCACGATCGCCTCCGCCTGGTCCAGGTCCGCGCTCGCGTCGACCAGCACGTGGGTGTTGCCGGTGCCGGTCTCGATGACGGGCACGAGGGAGTTCTCGACGACGCGACGGATCAGGCCCGCCCCGCCGCGCGGGATCAGCACGTCCACCAGGCCGCGGGCGCGCATCAGCACGTCCACCCCCTCGCGGCCGTGCTCGTCGATCCCGACGACCAGGTCCTCCGGCAGGCCGTGATCGGCGAGCACCGAGCGCAGCACGGCGATCAGCGCCGTGTTGGAGTGGAGGGCGGCGGAGCCGCCGCGGAGCACGACGGCATTGCCGGACTTCAGGGCGAGGCCCGCGGCGTCGACGGTGACATTGGGCCGGGCCTCATAGACCATGCCGACCACGCCGAGCGGGACCCGCACCTCGCGCAGCTCGAGCCCGTTGGCGAGCACGGAGCCCCGGATCACCTCCCCGACCGGATCGGGCAGGGCGGCGGCGTCGCGCAGCTGCTGGGCGATGCTCGCCACCCGCTGCGGATCCAGGGCGAGGCGGTCCCGCAGGCCCGCGGCCATCCCGGAGTCGTCGGCGGCCGCGAGGTCCAGCGCGTTGGCGGCGGTGATCTCGTCCGCGCGGGCGACCAGGGCGTCCGCCATGGCGAGCAGGACCGTATCCTTGCGGTCCCGGTGCAGGCGCGCGAGCTGCGGCTGGGCGCGCTTCGCAGCACGGGCGGCGTCGGTCACGAGGGTCTCAGCGTCCATGCGGGGAGTCTACGAGGGTTCCCCCAGGTGGGGTCCGTAGCGTCTGGTCGATGGACTCCGTGATGCACCTGCTCGACGTGGTCATGGCGTCGCCATGGCTCTACCTCGTCGTGCTCACGGTGGTGGCGATCGACTCCGTGCTCCCGGTGATGCCGGGCGAGACCGTGGTGATCACGGCGGGGGCGTACGCCGTGGTGCAGTCCTCCCCCGAGGCCTGGTGGCTGCTGGCCGCGACGGTCGCGGGCGCCCTGATCGGCGATGTCACGGCGCAACACCTGGGTCGGCGGGCCGGGCCCCTCGCCCAGCGCCTGCGTCGGTTCCAGGCCGGGGAGAAGCTCTTCGCCTGGGCCGAGCGGGGGCTGCTCGGCCGCGGCGGCATGCTGATCGTCGGCGCCCGCTTCATCCCGGGCGGCCGCACCGCGACCTCGCTCGCCTCGGGCATGGTCCGTTACCCGCGCTGGCGGTTCGTGGCCTGGGCGCTGCTGGCCGATTCGGCCTGGGCGATCTACAACGTCGGGATCGGCATGATCGGCGGGCTCGCCTTCCGCGACCAGCCGCTGCTGGGCGTGCTGCTCGGCGTCGGCTTTGCGCTGCTGGTGGGCCTGATCATCGAGCGGGTCCGCACGAGCCGAGCCGCCCGCGGGGACCGCTCACCCGGCGTGGTCCTCCCCGAGGCCTGAACCTCAGGCGCTCGCGTCGGTGGGGCGCAACGGGGAGCCGAGGATGACCATCGCATCGCGATGCACCACCGAGCGGCCGTAGTTCTCCCCGAGCCGCTCCCGCAGCTCCGCGGTGGTCAGCCCGGCCATGACCCGCAGGTCCTCGCTCCCGTAGGCGACGAGGCCGCGGGCGATCACGGTGCCGTCGGGCGCGGCGAGGTCGACCGGCACCCCGGCGGAGAAGGCGCCGTCCACGGCGGTGATGCCCACCGCGAGGAGGGAGCGTCGGCGCGAGCTGATCGCGGCGGCCGCACCCTCGTCCAGGCGCAGGGTGCCCGCACCGCGGGTCGCGTACCGCAGCCACACCAGGCGCGAGCGGCGCCGGCCGGTCTGCGCCGGGAAGAAGGTGCCGACGTCCTTCCCGCTGACCGCTTCGCCGAAGCGGGAGGCGCGGGTGAGCACGGTGGCGGTGCCGGTCGTCGCGGCGTGGTGGGCGGCGTCGAGCTTGGTGACCATCCCGCCCGTGCCGACCTTCGAGCCGACCGAGCCGACCTTGACATCCACGAGGGCGGCGAAGTCGTCGACCACGCTGATCCGCTCGGCATCGGGGTCGGCGGGGTTCTTGGTGTACAGCCCGTCGACGTCGGTGAGCAGCACCAGCAGGTCCGCGCCGAGCAGCTGGGCGACGAGCGCGGCCAGGCGGTCGTTGTCGCCGAAGCGGATCTCGTGGGTGGCCGTGGTGTCGTTCTCGTTGATCACCGGGATGACGCCCATGGCGAGCATCGCCTCGAGGGCCGAGCGCACGTTGCGATAGGTGTCGGGGCGGATCACGTCGGCCTCGGTGAGCAGCAGCTGTCCCGAACGGCGGCCATGGGCACCGAAGGCCGCCGCCCAGGCGGTCGCGAGCAGGGTCTGGCCGACGGCCGCGCAGGCCTGCTGGGTGGGCACGTCCCGGGGACGCGTCTCGAGACCCAGCGGGCCGAGCGCCGCGGCGATCGCGCCGGAGGACACCAGCACCACGTCCCAGTCCTGGCGCAGGAGCTCGGCGACCTGGTCGGCGATGAGGCGCAGCGCCGTCTCGTCCAGGTGCCCGTCGGCGCGGGTGAGGCTCGAGGAGCCGATCTTGACCACCGCGCGGCGCGGTCCGGGGATGTCGGTGCGCGCGAGCAGACGCGCCGGCTGATGCGGCTCCGCGGGGACGGTGACCATGGTCAGTTCTCCTCGTCGTCGATCGTCGGATCGGCCCAGTGGCCGGCGCGGCGCTCCTCCTCCATCGCCGAGAGACGGGCCAGGCGGGAGGCGGTGCGCTCCTTCTGCTCCTCGCGCTTCTGATCGCGCGTGGGGCGGTGGTGGTCTTCCAGCCGGCGGTCCGAGCCGCGGGCGCCGAGCAGCTCGGCGCCGCCCACCATTGTGGGCTCCCAGTCGAAGACCACGGCGTCCTGTCCAGGACCGATGATCACGGCCGAGCCGGCGACCGCGCCGGCGGCGAAGAGCTTCTCCTCGACGCCGAGCTTCGCGAGGCGATCGGCGAGGAAGCCGACGGCCTCGTCGTTGGTGAAGTCGGTCTGGCGCACCCAGCGCTCGGGCTTGTCTCCGCGCACGCGGTAGGCGGTCGCGCCGTCGTACTGCTCGGTGACCACACGGAACTCCACCGCGTCCACGGCCTCCGGGGTCAGCACGATCGGGGCCACCGGAGCGGCGGGCAGCGCCGCCCGTGCCTGCTCGACCAGATCGCCGAGCACGAAGGACAGCTCACGCAGGCCCTTGCGGGAGACGGCCGAGACCTCGAGCACCGGCACCCCGCGCTCGGCGAGGCGGTCACGGACCATCTCGCTCATGTCCTCGCCGTCGGGGAGGTCGGTCTTGTTCAGCACGATCACGGAGGGGCGGTCCATCAGCGGCAGCTCGGCGTCGTAGGCGCGCAGCTCCGCCTCGATGGTCTCGAGGTCGCCGACGGGGTCGCGGTCCGTCTCCATCGTCGCCGCGTCCAGGACGTGCACGATCACGTGGCAGCGCTCGATGTGGCGGAGGAAGTCCAGGCCCAGGCCCTTGCCCTCGCTCGCGCCGGGGATCAGCCCGGGCACATCGGCGATCGTGTAGCGGTGGTCCCCCGCCTCGACCACACCGAGGTTCGGGACCAGGGTGGTGAAGGGGTAGTCGGCGATCTTCGGCCGGGCCGCGCTCATCGCGGCGATGAGCGAGGACTTGCCGGCGCTCGGGAAGCCGACGAGGGCGACGTCCGCCACGGACTTCAGCTCGAGGGTGAGGGTGCGCTCCTGGCCCGGCTCGCCGAGCAGGGCGAAGCCCGGGGCCTTGCGCTGCTTCGAGGCGAGGGCCGCGTTGCCGAGGCCGCCGTTGCCGCCACGGGCGGCGATGAAGCGGGTGCCGATGCCGACCATGTCCGCGAGGACGCGGCCCTGGTCGTCGCTCACCACGGTGCCGTCGGGCACGGGGAGGATGAGGTCCTCGCCGCGGGCCCCGTGGCGCAGGTCGCCCATGCCGAAGTGGCCGCCCGTCGCGCGCTGGTGGGGCTTGTGGTGGTAGCTCAGCAGGGTCGTGGTCGAGGCGTCGACCTCGAGGATCACGTCGCCGCCGCGGCCGCCGTTGGCGCCGTCGGGGCCCGCGAGGGGCTTGAACTTCTCACGCCGGATGGAGGCGGCGCCGTGGCCGCCGGACCCGGCGACGACCTGGAGGACGACGCGATCGACGAAGGTGGCCATGGGTGGGATCTCCCTGCTGCTGGGGTGGGATGCCGCGAGGGGCGGAGCACGGTCGGCTCCGCCCCTCGAGGGAACGCTGGGTGTCCCGGCGGGCCGGGACGGGTGAATCAGGCGGTCTCGACGACGCTGACCACGCGACGGTCGCGCTTGCGACCGAACTGGACGGTGCCCGCGGTGAGCGCGAACAGGGTGTCGTCCTTGCCGCGACCCACGCCGTCACCGGGGTGGATCGAGGTGCCGCGCTGGCGGATGAGGATCTCGCCGGCGCCGACGACCTGGCCGCCGAAGCGCTTCACGCCAAGGCGCTGGGCGTTCGAGTCGCGACCGTTCTTGGAGGAGCTTGCGCCCTTCTTGTGTGCCATGAGGGATGACCTTCTCTCGAGTCTTCAGACGTCTCTGGGGGTGATCAGGCGATGCCGGTGATCTTGAGGCGCGTGAGCTCCTGGCGGTGGCCCTGGCGCTTCTTGTAGCCCGTCTTGTTCTTGTACTTGAGGATGCGGATCTTCGGGCCGCGGAGGTCCTCGACCTTCTCGGCGGAGACCGTCACCTTGGCCAGATCGGCCTGGGCGGAGGTCACCTTGTCACCGTCGACCAGCAGCACGGGAGCGAGCTCGATGCTGTCGCCCGTCTCGCCGGCCACGCGGTTGATCACGATGGTGTCGCCGACCGACACCTTCTCCTGACGACCGCCTGCGCGGACGATTGCGTACACCACGTCACTGCTCCATCTTGTGAGTTCTGCTCATGAGTCATGCGCCCCGCTCGGAGCGAACCGCGGACCTGCGACCGTCGACCGCCCGAGAGCGGGAGATGCGGTCGCGCGGTGCACACCGGGGACACGACTGCGACGCGTTTGCGCCAGGGATCAGCTTACGATCCCGTGAACGGCCGGTCAACCACTGGGAGCCTGCGACCTGCGAGAACGCGGTCACACCCGGTGTGGAACGGGTCACTCCCCCGCGGATCCGGTCTCCGGCGACGCCTGGGACTCATCGTCAGACTCCGCCTCGGCCGTGTCGCCCGACGCGGGAGCCGCGTCCTGCGCGACCGCCACGACCTCGCCGTCCACGGTGACCTCGGGGGCGGCATGCCCCGCGGAGGCCGCCGCGATCGAGGCGATGGTCGCGCGGGCGAGGGCGCGGGAGTCGGCGTCGCCGGCGAGGCGGTGGACCTCGCCGTCGAGCTCCTCGTGCGAGGTCGACTCCTCCTTCGCCCCGCCGCGGGAGCGCCGGCTGCGCCGCTTGGAGGACTTCGAGGAGCCCTCCTCGCCGGATCCGCCGCCGCTGCCGCCCGAGCCGTTGCCTCCGCCGGAGTGCTGGTGCTCGCCGTCGAGGTCGACGACGAGACCCCGGCCGTGGCAGTGCTCGCAGGTGGTGGAGAAGGTCTCGACGAGGCCCTGGCCCACGCGCTTGCGGGTCATCTGCACCAGGCCGAGCGAGGTGACCTCGGCGACCTGGTGCTTGGTGCGATCCCGGCCGAGGCACTCGACGAGGCGACGCAGCACGAGGTCCCGGTTGGACTCGAGCACCATGTCGATGAAGTCGATGACGATGATGCCGCCGATGTCGCGCAGCCGCAGCTGGCGCACGATCTCCTCGGCCGCCTCGAGGTTGTTCTTGGTGACCGTCTCCTCGAGGGAGCCGCCGGAGCCGGTGAACTTGCCGGTGTTGACGTCGACCACGGTCATGGCCTCGGTGCGGTCGATCACGAGCGAACCGCCGGAGGGCAGGTAGACCTTGCGGTCCATAGCCTTCAGCAGCTGCTCGTCAATGCGGTGCTTGGCGAAGACGTCCTTCTCCCCCACGTGGCGGGTGACCCGCTCGAGGAGATCCGGGGCGACATCGGAGACGTATTCGTGGACGTCGTCGTGGACCTGGGCGCCCTCGACGATGAGCGAGGTGAAGTCCTCGTTGAAGACATCGCGCACGACCTTGATGGCGATGTCCGGCTCCTGGGAGAGGGCCACCGGCGCGGACTTCGACTTCTGCGCCTTGGTGATCTTCTCCCACTGGGCGCGGAGGCGCTCGACGTCGTGGGTCAGCTCCTCCTCGCTCGCGCCCTCGGCGGCGGTGCGCACGATGACGCCCGCGTCCTCGGGGATCAGCTGGCGCATGAGCTTCTTCAGGCGCGCCCGCTCGGTGTCGGGCAGCTTGCGGGAGATGCCGGTCATGGAGCCGCCGGGCACGAAGACGACATAGCGCCCGGGCAGGGAGATCTGGCTGGTCAGACGCGCGCCCTTGTGGCCGATCGGGTCCTTGGTGACCTGGACCAGCACCGAGTCGCCGCTCTTCAGGGCGAGCTCGATGCGGCGCGGCTGCCCCTCGAGGCCCACGGCATCCCAGTTCACCTCGCCCGCGTAGAGCACGGCGTTGCGGCCCTTGCCGATGTCGACGAAGGCGGCCTCCATCGACGGCAGCACGTTCTGCACCTTGCCGAGGTAGACGTTGCCGACCATCGAGGTCTGGGCCTTCTGCGCGACGTAGTGCTCGACGAGCACGTCGTCCTCGAGCACCGCGATCTGGGTGCGGCCCGGACGCTCGCGCACGACCATCGAGCGCTTGACCGACTCGCGGCGGGCCAGGAACTCCGCCTCGGTGATCACGTTGCGGCGGCGGCCCGCGTCGCGGCCCTCGCGGCGGCGCTGGCGCTTGGCCTCCAGGCGGGTCGAGCCCTTGACGGCCTTGACCTCGTCCCGGGCCTCGCGGACCTTGACCACCGTGTTCGGCGGGTCATCGGGCGAGGTGGAGTCGTCGGAGGAGCTGCCCGAGCGGCGGCGGCGACGCCGACGGCGGGAGCTGGTGGAACCCGAACCCGAGCCGCCGTCCTCGCCGCTCTCATCCTCGGAGTCCCCGGTCTCGGAGGTGTCCGTGGCGTCGGCGGAGTCGCCGCGCTCCGCGGAGCGCTCGGTGTCCGCGGCGGAGCCGGAGTCCTCGCTGCCCTCGGTGGAGTCCTCGTCCTCGCCGCGGCCGTCCTCGCCCCGGCCCCGGCCGCGACGTCCGCGGCCGCCGCGGCGACGGCGACGGCGGGACCCGCCGGACGAGCTCTGCTGCTCGTCGGAGGAGTCCTCGGTCGAGCCGTCGCGGTCCTCGCCGTCGGAGGAGTCGCTCTCGTCCCGGTCGTCCCGGTCGTTGCGGTCGCGGCGGGAAGCCCGATCAGCCCGGTCAGACCGTTCCTGCACGTCGTCGTCCTCGTCCTCGGCGCCGCGGCGCGGGTCCTCGGCGGAGCGCTCGACGGCGGGGCGCGGGGTGGGTGCCTGGAAGAGCAGGGACGCGAAGTCGAGCTGCACCTGCTCGCGGCGGCGGGCGCGGTCCTCGTCCTCGTCGGCGTTCTCCTCGGAGCGCGAGGAGGCCAGGGCCCGGAGGTCCTCGACCACGGAGTCGGGGCGCGGCTCGGTCTCCGTCGTCTCCTGCGCCTCGCTGGTCTCGCTCGACTCGTCGACCTCGTCAGCCGCGTTGATCTCGTCGGCCCGGTCGACCTCCTCGGCCACACGGCTCGACGCGGCCGACGGCTCCGGTGCGGCGACCGGCTCGGGGGCACCGGCGGGTGCGCCGGCCCGACGACGGGTGCGCTTGGGGGCGATGATCGTCGGCTCCGCGGGCTCCTCGCTCTGCGCGGCGACGACGGTGCGGGGCGCGCTCGGCGCCGCCTCCTCGACGACGACCGGGGCGGGAGCGCCCGCGGGGGCGCCCGCAGCGCGGCGGCGACGACGCGCGGGGGCCGGGGCCTCGGGATCCTGTCCCGTCTGCTCGGGATCGGGGGTGGTGGTGCTGTCAGCCATGGGGGCCGTCTCCTTCTGGCGGGTCCAGCGCACCCTGGTCCCGGATGATCATCGTCCCTGGGGACGGAAGTCTGAGGCCCTCGCCGTCGCGCAGCTCCCTGGAAGGGAGCGCAGCGATGCCGGTCGCGGGAGCACAGCGGTCGCGAGGTTCGCGTGGCCGGTGCACCGACGGGTCCGACGCCGGGAGGTTCCTCCACCCGGTGCGGGGCGGAGGAGCGCCGTGGTCAGTATGGCACAGCGAGGGGCTCCCGCCCCGGTGCGTCGGGTCTCCGGTCCGGCGCGCGCCGCTGGCCCTCGGGGGCACGGGAGAGGACCATGGTCCCCGAGGTCCCGCGACCTGCGCCGTAGGTTTCGTGACAGCGTGTCGTACTCCCGGGAGGATCCCTATGGAAGCCCTCGATCTCGCACGGTGGCAGTTCGGCATCACCACCGTGTACCACTTCATCTTCGTGCCGCTGACCATCGGCCTCTCGCTCATGGTCGCCCTGCTGCAGACCTTCGCGGTCCGGGCCAAGGACCCCGTCCGGAAGGACGCCTGGACCCGCGTGACGAAGTTCTTCGGCTCGATGCTGATCGTCAACTTCGGCATCGGCGTCGCGACCGGCATCGTCCAGGAGTTCCAGTTCGGCATGAACTGGTCCGAGTACGCGCGCTACGTCGGCGACGTCTTCGGCGCGCCGCTCGCCCTCGAGGGCCTGGCGGCCTTCTTCCTCGAGTCCGTCTTCCTGGGACTGTGGATCTTCGGCTGGGGCAAGCTGCCCGAGAAGATCCACCTGTTGACGATCTGGGCGGTCGCGATCGGCACCATGCTCTCGGCGTACTTCATCATCGCCGCGAACTCGTTCATGCAGCACCCCGTCGGCGCCGTGCTCAACCCCGAGACCGGGCGGGCCGAGCTCGACCCCTCCCAGGGCTCGCTGTGGGCGGTCCTCACCAACATCACCGCGCTCGCCGCCTTCCCGCACGTCATCTCCGGGGCGTGGCTCGTGGCGGGCGCCTTCGTCACCGGCATCGCCGCCTGGCACATGGTCAAGCATCATCGGAAGGCCGACGAGCTGGGCCGCGAGACCGCCGAGGGGCGTGATCACCATCTCGCCGCCCGCGACCTCTTCCGCCCCACCCTCCGCTTCGGCGTGGCGATGATGTTCCTCTCCGCCGTGGTGCTGGTGGTCTCGGGCGACTTCCAGGCCCAGATCATGTTCAAGCAGCAGCCGATGAAGATGGCGTCGGCCGAGGCGCTGTGCGTGACCGAGACCGGGGCGAGCTTCTCGATCCTCACCGTCGGCGGCCCCGACGCCTTCTCCGAGCAGTGCGAGGACGTCACCCACCTCATCGAGGTGCCGTACGTGACCTCCTTCCTCGCCACGCACACCTTCGACGCGACGTTGATGGGCGTGGAGGACCTCAACGAGCTCTACAAGGAGGAGTTCGGCGCCACCGCGATCGACGTGCACGGTAACGAGGTGGAGGTCGACTACCGACCGAACCTGTTCGTCACCTACTGGTCCTTCCGCCTGATGATGGGGCTCGCCGCCTTCAGCGGGATCCTCGCCGTCTGGGCGCTGTGGGTCACCCGCGGGAAGGGCGAGAACGCCCGCACCACCGGGTCGAGGGCCCTGAAGTGGTTCGCGGTGCTCGCGATCCCGATGCCCTTCCTCGCCAACGCCGCGGGCTGGGTGTTCACGGAGATCGGCCGTCAGCCCTGGGTGGTCCACCCCAATCCGGACGATCCGACGGTGCGCCTCATGACCCTGCAGGGCGTCTCCGGTCATCCCGCGTGGATGGTCGTGACCTCGCTCGTCGCCTTCACCCTGGTGTACGGCGTGCTCGCGGTGATCTGGTTCCGGATGATGCAGCAGGCCGCTCTGAAGGGCGTGCCGCTGCCGCAGCGGGATCCGGACACGGACGAGCTGGACACCCCCACCCTCGCCTTCGACTACTGAGAAGGGACCCGACGATGCTCGATCCGACTCTCCTGCAGACCGCCTGGTTCGCGATCATCGCGTTCTTCTTCGCCGGCTACTTCGTCCTCGAGGGCTTCGACTTCGGCGTGCAGATGAACGTGGCCGCCTCCTGGCGGCGCGGCTCCGGTGCGCGCGGCACGATCGTGAAGACCATCGGCCCCGTCTGGGACGGCAACCAGGTGTGGGTCATCACCGGCGGCGCGCTCCTCTTCGCGGCCTTCCCCGAGTGGTACGCGACGCTCTTCTCCGGGTTCTACCTGGCCCTGCTGCTGCTCCTGCTGGTGCTGATCGTGCGGGTCTGCGCCTTCAAGTGGCGGGACAAGGTCGACTCCGAGCGCTGGCGCACCTCCTGGGACGTGGTCCACGTGATCGGCGGCTTCGCCCCTGCACTGCTGTGGGGCGTCGCCTTCGGCAACATCGTCGCCGGCGTCGCGATCGACCAGAACCACTGGGTGACCACGTCCCTGCTGGGCCTGCTCAACCCCTTCGCCCTGCTCGGCGGCGTCGTGTTCGTCCTCCTCTTCTGGCTGCACGGCACGGTGTACCTGACCCTCAAGCTCGAGGGGCCGCTGCGCGAGGACATGCACCGCCGCGCCGCGGTGCTGGTCTGGCCCACGATCGTCGCCGGCGCCGCCTTCCTGCTCTGGTTCCAGCTCGCCCACTCCCGCTCGGGCCTGACCTGGATCCCGCTGCTGCTCGCCGCCCTGGCCCTGGTCGCGGTCGTGCCGCTGACCCGGATGCGGCGCGAGGGGCTCACCTTCGGCGCGACCGCCACCGCGATCATCGCTGCCGCGGTCACCCTCTTCGGCGGCCTGTTCCCGTACGTCCTGCCGGCCACGAACGATCAGGCGAACTCGCTCACCGTCGTGAACGCCTCCTCGACCCCGCACACCCTCACCCTGATGCTGGCGGCGCTCGCGGTGCTGCTCCCGATCGTCCTGGCGTACACGATCTGGACCTACCGGGTGTTCCGCCATCGGATCGGCGAGGACTCCGGCCCCGCGTCCGGCTCCCCGCTGATGGAGCGGGCCCGCGGCGCCTACCGTCCCTGACCCCTACTGGCGGGTGTTCGAGCATCCTGACCCCCGTGAGCAGCTCCTCCCCGGCGCGCCGGGCGCCCCTGGACCCCCGCCTCGTGCGGGAGGTGCGGGCCGCCCGGCGCCACGTCGCGCTCACCGTCGTCCTGGGGTTGGTGCAGGCGGCGGCGGTGATCGCGACGGCCCTGCTGATCGCTCGCCTCGGCGCGGCGCTGCTCATCGACCACCGCCTGCCCGGGGACTCCCCCGCCCTGCTCCTCGGGCTCCTCGGAGCACTCGCGGTCCGTGCGGCGGCCGTGCTCGTCGAGCAACGGACCGCGCACCGGGCCGCGACCGACGCGATCGGCGAGCTGCGCCGCCGGGTCGTCGCGCATGCGGCCGAGCTCGGCCCGCGCGCCGGCGCCGGTCGCGGCGCCGACCTCGCGGCGCTGGCCACCACGGGCCTGGAGAAGCTGCGCCCCTACCTCGTGGGGTACGTCCCGCAGCTGCTGCTCGCCCTCACCGTGACCCCGCTGTGCCTGCTCACGATCGGCCTGCTGGACCCGCTGAGCGCCGTCATCGCGGTGGTGACACTGCCGCTCGTGCCGCTGTTCATGATCCTGGTCGGGAAGCTGACCGTCGGCCGCTCCGAGGCGCTGATCGCCGACATGCGCGCGCTGTGGGCCCAGCTGCTGGACCTCGTCGACGGGTTGCCGACGCTGCGGGCCCTCGGCCGCGAGCGCGGGCCCGAGCTGACCGTGCGCACCCTCGGCGACCGCCACCGGGCCTCCGCGATGGGCTCGCTGCGCTACGCCTTCCTCTCCTCGATGGTGCTCGAGCTGCTCGCCACCCTGTGCGTCGCGCTCATCGCCGTGAGCATCGGCATGCGCCTGGTCTACGGCGAGATGGACCTCGCCCCCGCCCTCGCGGTGCTGGTCCTCGCCCCGGAGCTGTACCTGCCGCTGCGCAACGTCGGCGCCCAGTACCACGCCTCGACCGACGGCCTCGCCGCGGTGCACGCCGCCTTCGAGGTGCTCGAGGAGCCGATCCCGGAGGACGGCACCCTCCCCGCCCCGGACCTGCGCGGCGCGACCCTCGCGCTGCGCGGGGTGTCGGTCCGCTCGCGGGACGGCCTCGCCCCCGAGCGGGCGGATCTCGAGCTGCGCCCCGGCCTCGTCCACGCCCTCACCGGGCCCTCCGGGAGCGGCAAGACCACCGCCGTGCAGGTGCTCCTGGGCCTGCTCGCCCCCGATGACGGCCGGGCCGAGGTGATCGCCGCCGACGGCACTGTCCATGACGTGCGCGAGCTCGAGCGCCGCAGCCTCTGGGACCAGGTCGCCCATCTCCCGCAGCGTCCCGTGCTGCCGCCGGGCACCCTCTGGGAGGTGCTCCGCTCCGCGCGCCCCGAGGCCACCGAGGCAGAGCTCGCCGCGGCCGCGGCGGCCACGGGCCTGGACCGGGTGATCGCCGCCCGCGGCCGGGACGCCGTGCTGGGTCGCGCAGGGCACGGGCTCTCCCTCGGGGAGCGGCAGCGGCTCGCGCTCGCGCGGGCGCTCCTCTCCCCCGCCCCGCTCGTCGTCCTCGACGAGCCCACCGCCCACCTCGACGGAGCGTCCGAGGCGGTCGTCCTCGACCTCATCGACACTCTGCGCGCGCAGAGGCGGACCGTCCTGGTGATCGCGCACCGATCGGCCCTCGTCGCCCGCGCGGACGACGAGACCGCGGTGGCGCGGGCCGACATCGAGGCGGCCCTGGCATGATCCGCATACTCGAGATCCCCGTCGGCCGGCTGGCCGCGGCCGTGCTCGCCGCCTGTGCCACCCTCGGCGCCGCCTTCGCGCTCGCCGCCGTCTCCGCCTACCTGGTGACCCGCGCCTGGACCATGCCGCCCGTGCTCGACCTGACCGTCGCCGTGGTCGGCGTGCGCGCGCTCGGCGTCTCCCGCGGCGTCTTCCGCTGGCTGGACCGCATGCTCACCCACGACGTGGCGCTGCGCGGCGTGGTCACGCTGCGCACGAACCTCTTCACCGCCCTCGCGACCCGGCCCGGGGATGTCCTGACCCGGCTGCGCCGCGGCGACCTCCTCGCCCGGCTCGGCGACGACGCCCAGGAACTCGGCGACCACGTCATCAAGGCGGTCGTGCCCGCCCTCGTGGCCGCGGTGATGGCGGTGGTGGTCCTCGCGACCTTCGCGCCGCTGTCCTTCGCGGCGACCGGAGCGATGCTCCTCTCCCTCGCCGCGGCGAGCCTCCTCGCCCCGTTCGCCGCGCACCGGGCCGCGCGCCTCTCCGAGGAGGCGGTGCTCGAGAGCCGTTCCGGAGTGACCGCCGCGGCGCTCGAGGCTCTCGACGACGCGACCTCGCTGCGTCTCGACGGTCGACTCGAGGAGGTCCTCGTCGAGCTCGCCGCCCGCCAGGAGGGCCATGACCGGGCCGTGGACCGGGCGGCCCTGCCCGCCGCGATCGCCGCCGCCGCGGTGCCCGCCGCGATGGTCCTCGCGGTCCTCGGCTCGCTGCTCGCCGCGGGCGCGGCCTGGGAGGCGGGAGCGCTCTCCGCGGGGCAGATCGGCATCCTGCTGCTGCTCCCGCTGTCCTCCTTCGAGGCCTCCACGGCCCTGCCGGCCGCGGCCTCGCAGCTCGCCCGTACCCGGGCGGCGGAGCGGCGGCTCACCGCGCTGCTCGGCCCCGAGGGCGAGAGCGAGCCGGCCGTCCCCACCGAGCGGCGCGAGCGCGCGCGGCTCACGGCGCGCGGCCTGACCGCGGGCTGGAGCGCCGATTCGCCGCGGGTGCAGGATCTCGACCTGGACCTGGCACCCGGGGCGCGCCTGGCGATCACGGGCGGCTCGGGCGTCGGCAAGTCGACACTGCTGGCGACCCTCGCGGGGCTCCTCTCCCCGCTCGACGGCACGGTCACCACCGACGCCGGCTCGCTGCGCGAGGCCGTCACCTTCTTCGCCGAGGACCAGCACGTCTTCGCGACCACGCTGCGCGAGAACCTCAAGGTGGTGCGCCGCGACGTGACGGACGCGGAGGCGCGCGCGGCCCTCGCCGCCGTCGGCCTCAAGGACTGGGCGGGGCTCGATGCGATGCTCGGGCCGGACGGCACCACCGTCTCCGGCGGCGAGCGACGCCGCCTGCTGCTCGCCCGCGCCCTGCTCCGCCGCGGCCCCGTGCTGCTGCTCGACGAGCCGACCGAGCATCTCGACCCCGAGCGGGGCGACGCCCTGCTCCGCGCGCTGCTCACCCCCGGTGATGAGAGCCTGGTCCCGGCGGCGTCGACGGTCGTGGTGGTCACCCACCGCACCGAGGCGATCCCCGCCTCCGCCCCCGTCCTGCACCTCGAGGAGAGCCCATGAGCCCGACCGTTCCCCCGGCGCGCGCCGACCGACCGCGCATCCAGGACCTCGCAGGCGCCGTCCTCGCCGGCGGGGACACCGAGGACCTGCTCACGCTCCTGGTGGGCTCGGCCCGCACCGACCTCGCGGCGAGGAGCGCCCTGCTGGTGCTCCCCCTCGAGGAGGGCCGCTGGTCGGTCGAGATCGTCGAGGGCGCCGACCAGGAGAAGCTGCTCGGGGAGGAGATCGGCCCCGGAGGTCCGCTGGGCCGGGCCCTGCTCGAGGCGGATGCGGAGCGGATCGAGGTGATTGGCGAGCTGCTGGGGACGACCGCGCTGTGCGCGGTGATCGACGGCGCCGATCAGGGACTGGGAGCGCTCGCGGCGATCCGCGGAGAGGACGCCGCCCCGTTCACCGCCGCGGACCGGGAGCGGCTCGACGCCCTCGCCGGCCTCATCGCGCTCGCCCTGCGCGTGCCGTCGCTGCGCTCGTCCGCGGAGCTCGACGACGAGCGCTCGCGGATCGCCCGCGACCTCCACGATCTCGCGATCCAGGAACTGTTCGCCGTCGGCATGGAGCTCGAGGGGCTCACCGATGCGCTCTCCGACAAGGGCGAGCCGCCCTCGAACACGCGCCTGCGCGCCTCGATCAGTTCCTCCGTGCAGGGGGTCGAGAACGCGGTCGCCCAGATCCGTCAGATCGTGCAGTCGCTGCGCCGCGAGCGGGCGGAGGCGACCCTCACCGAGCAGCTGCGGCACGAGGTGGGACTGGCGACCTCCGGGCTCGGCTTCGTGCCCGCGCTGCGGCTGCCCCCGCACCCCTCCGAGATGGATGCCGAACTGCCGCCCGAGATCGCCGAGGACGTCGTTGCGGTGGTGCGCGAGTGCCTCGCCAACGCCGCCCGCCACGCGCACGCCACGGCCGTCGCCGTCTCGATCAGCGTCTTCTCCGAGGGGGTGGACCGGGTCGTGCAGGTCAACGTCTCCGACAACGGCCGCGGCATCGATCCGACGGTGCGGCGCCGCTCGGGCCTCGCGAACATGTCCAGCCGCGCCCGCCGTCACTCTGGCTGGGTCGATGCGATCAGCCTCGAGCCCGGCACGATGATCTCGTGGCGGGTCACGCTCCCGACGGGCTGAGGCGCGTGCCGCTTACCGGCGGCGCAGGGTCACTTCCAGCCGGCGCGCCGACGGGCCGCGACCATCGCCGCGACCTGGGTGCGGCGCTGCATCCCGAGCGTCTGCAGGATGACGGTGACCCGGTTCTTCACAGTCTTCTCGGCGATGCCGAGCTGCTCGGCGATCTCGCGATTGGAATGGCCGTCACCGATCAGGTCGACGATCCGCTGGTCCGAGGGGGACAGCTCCGGAGTGCCCTCGTCCTGATCGGCGGGCCACAGGGTGCGGCCCGCGCGGACAGCCCGGATCGCCTCGACGATCTCCTGCGAGCGCGCGGACTTCAGGATCAGGCCGCGGGCGCCGACGGCCTGCGACTCGTGCAGCGCGGCGTCGTCGTCGAAGCTCGTCAGAACCAGCATCTGCTGCTCGGGGTCGAGCTCGCGAGCGATGCGCATGACGTCGATGCCGGTGCCGTCGGGCAGCTGCAGGTCGACGACGAGCACATCGGGACGGATCGCGGGCAGTCGACGACGGGCCTCGGCCACCGAGGACGCCTCCCCCACCACCTTGAGAGACGCGGACGCCTCGATCGCCATGACGATGCCGCGGCGGACCACCTCGTGGTCATCGACCAGCATCACGCGGATCGGGGCCTGCTCGTCGGTCGCGCTCACTCGGCGTCCTTCCTGGTCACGCCCGTGCTGCGCTGACAGCGGGGGCAATAATGGCTACTTCGGCCCTGGGAGATGGCCCGCTCGATGAATCTACCGCACCGTCGGCACGGCTCCCCCTCGCGTCCGTAGGCGGCGAGGCTGCGGGCGAAGTACCCCGGCTCCCCCTGCGCGTTGACGTAGAGGGCGTCGAAGCTCGTCCCGCCCACGTCGAGGGCCCGCTCCATCACGGCCCGGGCGGCGCGCAGCAGCGCGAGCGCCGTGCGCTGGGAGAGGGCGGAGCCGGGGGTGTCGTAGCGGACCCGGGCGGCCCACAGCGCCTCATCGGCGTAGATGTTCCCGATCCCGGAGACGATCCCCTGGTCCAGCAGCAGCGACTTCACCGCGCGGCGACGGCCACGCAGGGTCCGGGCGACCTCCGCGAGGTCGAGAGCGGGATCGAGCAGGTCGCGGGCGATGTGCGCGGCGTCGACGGGCAGCAGGGCATCGGGGCTGCCGAGCGCCGCGAGGCGCCTGTCGGCCGCCTCGACCAGATCGCTGCTCCAGAGCCCGCCGAAGAGCCGCTGGTCGATGAAGTCCACCCGCGCCCCGTCGTCGAGGGTGAGGCTCACCCGGCGATGGCGCTGCGGATCCGGGCCGCCGGGGGTGACCAGTCGCAGCTGGCCGCTCATGCCGAGGTGGGCGAGGAGAGCCTCGCCGGACTCGGCGCCGTCGGCCTCGGCGAGCCGCCACCACAGGAACTTGCCGCGGCGCGCGGCCGCGGTCATCGAGCGACCGACGAGCAGGGCGCGCAACCGGTCCTCACCCCCGTCCTGGCGGCGCAGGGACCGGGCATCGAGGACCTCGAGCGCGGTGATGGTCCGACCGACGGTGCGGGGCGCGAGACCGCGCCTCACCACCTCGACCTCGGGCAGTTCGGGCACGCTCAGCCCCGCGGGATGAGGGACTCGCCGCGCTCGGCGAGGACGGCGCGGACCGCCTGCTGGGCGGCCGCGAGCTCGGCGTCCTTCTTCGAGGCGCCCTCGCCGCTCGCGGTGACCACCCCGGCGACGGTCACCGTCGCGGTGAACAGCTTCTGGTGCTCGGGCCCGCCTTCGGTGAGCACGTAGGACGGGGACTGCCCGGCGGCGGCCGCGATCTCCTGCAGGCGGGACTTGAAGTCGTAGCTGGTCTCGAGGAACTCGTCGGAGCTCAGCAGCGGCTCCATCAGCTCGAGCACGAAGCGCCGCGAGACGGACTGACCGAGCGCGAGATGGACCGCGCCGATCACGGCCTCGGTGGTGTCGGCGAGGATCGAGGCCTTCGCCCGGCCGCCGGTGAGGTCCTCCCCGCGGCCCAGCTTCACGTACGCGCCGAGGTCCAGGCGGGAGGCGATCACGGCGAGCGCGCGCGTGGAGACGGTGCCGGCGCGGCGCCGGGCGAGGTCGCCCTCCGGGAGGGTCGGGTGGTCGGCGTAGAGCTTCTCGGTGATCGCGAGCTGCAGCACGGCGTCGCCGAGGAACTCGAGGCGCTCGTTGTGGGGCACCTCGTCGTTCTCGTAGGACCAGGAGCGGTGCGTCAGGGCGAGGTCGAGCAGGCCCGAGGCGCGCAGATCCGCGGACTGCGCACCGTCGAGCGGCAGATGATCCAGCAGCCCCGCCGGGTCGGCGGCCTCGGTGGCGCGGCGCCTGCGCGCCATCAGCGCTCCTCGCCGGCGTCGAAGAAGCCCTCGAGCGCCGCGAAGCGCGGATCGGTCACGTCGTGGCCGTGCTCCGGGTCGTCCTCCATGCGGAACCCGCACTGGGGGCAGAGGCCGGGGCAGTCCTCGCGGCACAGGGGGCGCTCCTCGGCCTCCATCGCGAGGCCGTCGCGCACCAGCGGACCGAGGTCGACCTCGTCGCCCTCGAGCAGCACCGAGTCCTCGCGGTCGGCGGCCTTGACCTTCTCCGGGTACAGGAACAGCTCGTCGACGCGGGCGACGACGTCCTGCTCGACGGGGTCGAGGCAGCGGGAGCACTCGCCCTGGAGGCGGGCGGTCACGGTGCCGTGGACGTAGATGCCCTCGACCACGGACTCGAGCTCGGCCTCGACGAACAGCTCGCCGCCCTCGGGGACGGTCATGGCGACGGCATCGCTCTCGGGGGCGCCGGCGGCGACGGTGCGCTCGACGTGGCGGTGGGATCCGGTGCGGCCGATCAGGTCGACGGCATCGAAGCGGAGGTCGGACGCGACGCTCATGGGAGGGGTCCTCTCGGGAGTCGGATCAGGAGGCGGCGCGGAGCGCGGCCAGGGCGGGGGCGGGGAGCATGTCGGAGACGTCGCCGCCGAGGGCGTGGACCTCGCGCACGAGGCTCGAGGAGATGTGCGCGAGGGTCGGGTCGGTCAGCAGCAGCACGGTGTCGACCCCGGCGAGGTGGTGGTTCATCCGTGCCATCGGTTCCTCGTAGGCGAGGTCCAGCTGGGAGCGCAGGCCCCGGATGACGGCGCCCGCCCCGACCTCGCGGCAGAAGTCCACCAGCAGGCCCGCGGGGAGGGTGCGGACCTCCGCGGAGCTGTCCAGGCCCTCGGCCGCGAGCGTCTCGGAGATGACCCGGCGGCGCGCATCGAGGCCCAGCAGACCCTGCTTCGCGGGGTTGTGGGAGACGGCGACGATCACGTGCAGGTCCAGGGCGGCCGCGCGGCGGATCAGGTCCACGTGTCCCAGGGTCAGGGGGTCGAAGGACCCGGGCAGGACGACGGTGCGCATGCCGACACTGTAGTGCGGTCAGCCGAGGGTGATGCTCACCGTGTGCACGCCGGCGTCGTCGATCTCGCCGATCTCGAGGGTGCCGGTGAGGCCCGCGAGCTCTCCCGTGCCGGAGCCGGGTGCGAACGCGTAGCGCAGCTCGGGCTCGCCCTCGGCCATGGTGCCGAGCTGGAGGAGGGTCACGGCGCCGCGGCGGCCGCCGATCGTGCCCTCGAAGCGCTCGAGGGCGACGTAGCCGGCGCTGCCGGTCGCGGGATCACCGGCGGTGAGCATGAGGCCGCGGCTGGTGCCGTCGAGATCCCCGGTCCAGGTCTTCTCGAGGTCGAGGCGGGCCTCGGCGGGGTGGAGTCGGTCGCCGGGGGTCATCGCGATGGTGAAGGTGGCCGTGAGCGTCGTCATGGGGCCATCCTGCCCCCTCCGGTGCGCTGCTCCCAGTACTCCTCGGCGAGGACGGCATAGGAGGCGCCGTCGAGCCACTGCCCGCTGCGGTGCAGGGAGTCCTGGCGGCTGTGCGCCTCCTGGCGCATGCCGATCTTCTCCATGACGCGGCGCGAGGCGACGTTGTCGGCGAAGCACTCGGCGGTCACGCGGCGCAGTCCGAGGTCCTCCACGGCGATCTGCAGCAGGGCGGCGGCGAGCTCGGTGCCGAGGCCCTCGCCCTGGTGTCCGGGGTCGAGGGTCCAGCCGAGCTCGGCCACGGTGCCGCGGGCCCGCTCGACCATGTCGGCCTGGCTCCAGGCGTCGCCGACCTTGATCATGCCGGTGCCGACGATCTCCTCGCCGCGCAGAGCGACCAAGGTCGATCCGAGCCGGTCCGGGTCGGTCCACCAGGCCTCGAGGGCGGGGAGGTCCTCGGGCAGGGTGGTGGTCCACTCCTGCACCTCCGGCCGTCCGTACCAGGGCCAGATGCGTGCGGCGTCGGCGGCCTCGGCGGGGCGCAGCGCGAGGCGGTCGGTGCGCCTCGGCCAGGTCAGCTCGAGCAGGGTGCGGGTCACACGCTCAGGCTAGTCCTCCGCGTGCGCCGTGCCGTCGACGCGCACATCGGGCCCGCCGAACTGCAGCACCGTCTCGCCGTAGGTCTTCGTGCCGTCGTCGGTCCAGCCGGTGGGCCAGGTGATCGGCGAGGTGCGGCTCGAGCGCTCGATCACCACGAGCGCCTCGTCGGAGAGGGCCGGACGGAGTACCTCCAGCAGTTCCTCGAGGGCGGAGGTGGGCACGTCGTAGGGAGGGTCCAGGAAGACCAGGTCCCAGTCCGCGCCGGGGGCCAGCTGTGCGGCGACCGTCTCGGCGCGTCCGGCCCGGACCTCCGCGCGGCCGCGCAGGCCGAGCTCCTCGAGCGTGCGCCGCAGTTGCTTCGCGGTCGGCGGATGCAGCTCGACCAGCAGGGCGCGGGCCGCGCCACGGGAGAGGGCCTCGAGCGCGAGAGCGCCGGTGCCGGCGTAGAGGTCCAGGACGCGCGCGCCGCGCAGCGCGTCCCAGCCGTCGAGGCGGGAGAAGAGCGCCTCCCGCACCCGGTCGGAGGTGGGGCGGGTCCCCTTCCCGGGCGGTCCGGGGATGGTGCGTCCGCCGAGGTCTCCGCTGATCAGCCGCGGCATCTCAGCTCCTTTCCACGTCGGGGTCGGCATGGCGCAGGCGGTCCGCGATGGCGGCCGCGAGCGCCGGGTGGTCGGTCAGCTCGGGGTCCTGCTCGAGCAGGGCGAAGGCGTCCTCGCGGGCCTGCTCGACGAGCTCGGCGTCGCGCCGCAGGTCGAGATGGCGCAGGGTGCGCTGCAGCCCGGACTGCTCCTCCCCCACGAGGTCGCCGGCGCCGCGGTGGGCGAGGTCCTTCTCGGCGAGCTCGAAGCCGTCGGTCGCCCCGGCGATGGTCTCCAGGCGCCGGGACGCCTCGGAGCCGGGCACGGCGCGGGTGTCGAGGAAGGCGAGGCCGGGGTGCTCGCCGCGGCCGACGCGGCCGCGCAGCTGGTGCAGCTGGGAGACGCCGAAGAGCTCCGCGTCCAGGACGATCATCACCGATGCGTTCGGCACGTCGACCCCGACCTCGATGACGGTGGTCGCCACCAGCACATCGAGGCGACCGTCGAGGACGCGCGCCATGGTCTCCTGCTTCTCCTCGGCGCTCATCCGGCCGTGGAGGACGCCGATCCGGGCGCCGCCGAGCTCGGGCCGACGGGCCAGCCGCTCGGCGGTCGCGAGCACGCCGCGAGCAGGCTCCTCCCCCTCGGGGACCTCCTCGTCCTCGTCGATCCGGGGGCAGACCACGAACACCTGGCGGCCCTCGCTGATCTCCTCCCCGGCCCGTTCCCACATGCGCCGCTCCCACGCGGGGAGGGACTCGTGCACCGCGAAGCTGGTCACGCCGCGGCGGTGCCCGGGGCTCTCCCGCAGGGAGAGGACGTCGAGATCGCCGACGGTCGCGAGCGCCGCCGTGCGCGGAATCGGCGTCGCCGTCATCACCACGACGTGGGGACTGCGCCCCTCGGGACCCTTGGCGCGCAGGCGCCGGCGGTGATCGACGCCGAAGCGGTGCTGCTCGTCGATGACCACCAGGCCCAGGGCCGCGAACTCGACGGTCTCGGTGAGCAGCGCGTGGGTACCGATCACGATACCGGCGGCACCGCTGGTGACGTCGAGGAGCGTCTCGCGGCGGTCGGCGGTGCGCTGGGAGCCGGTGAGCAGGCGTACCCGGGTCGCGTCGGCGTGGCCGTCGAGACGCCCGGCCCCGGCGAGATCGCCGAGGAGCGCCGTGATCGTGCGGTGATGCTGCTCGGCGAGCACCTCGGTGGGAGCGAGCAGCACCGCCTGGTGACCCGAGTCGACGGCGCGGAGCATGGCCCGCAGCGCGACGACGGTCTTGCCGGAGCCGACGTCCCCCTGGAGCAGCACGGAGGTGGGGTGCTCGCGGGCGATGCGCTCGGCGATCTCCTCGCCGACCGTGATCTGACCGGCGGTCAGGGCGAAGGGGAGCCGGGCATCGAACTCGCCCTGCAACGGACCGTCCGCCCGCAGCGCAGGGGCCGGGGTGCGCTCGTCGCGGGCGCGGCGCTCGGCGAAGATCGCCTGCAGCACGAAGGCCTCCTCGAAGGCGAGGACGTCGCGGCCGCGCCGCGCCTCGTCGAGATCGGCGGGATCGTGGAGCAGGCGCACCGCGTCCTCGAGGGCGGGCAGCCCCCGGGCGGCGAGGACCTCCGGAGGCACCGGGCGGCGCAGCAGCTTCGCGTTCTCAAGCCCGACGGCGGTGGCCGAGCGCATGGTGGCCTGCGCGATGTTCTTCTTCAGCGGGTAGACGGGCCGGGGTCGCAGCGCCTGGGCCCGCGCGGCCGGGGTGTCGTCGACGGGCTCGTACTCCGGGTGGGCGATCTGGAAGCGGCCCCGCCGCTGATCGCGGTGCGCCGTGCCGCGCACGAGGATCGTGCCGCCCTGCCCCATCCGGGCACGATGCCACTCGACCTGGCCGGCATGGCTGAGGAAGAAGACCAGTTCGAGGGTGTCGCTGCCGTCGGAGACCTCGACCTCGAGCAGGTGGCCGCGACGCGAGCGCATGCTGCGGTCGCGGATCGACCCGACGGTCACGATCGCCGAGACCTCCTCGCCGTCCTGCACCTCGCGCAGGGAACGGAGCGGCGCGGGGGTGACATAGCGCCGCGGCGGGAAACGCAGCATCTCGTCGAGATCGCGCACCGCGAAGGACGCCATCGCACGGGACTCCTTGGAGATCAACAGCTCGGAGAGCGGCATCGATCCCGAGGTGGTCCGGGGCGTTCTGGCCATCCGCTTCCTCCGTCCGACGTGCGATGATGTGCCCATCGTGCCACCTGGCCCGCGGGCTGTGTCGGAGTCCACAGCCCGTCGGGCCCCCTCTCCCCTTCAGTCGGGAGGCATGGATGGGCTACGATGCCGTGGTTGCCCTGACCTCCGAGGTCGCCGACTCTGCACCCCAGAGATGGTCGGGCACCTCGATCAGCATTCGACTTTCAGGAGACGACAGTGGCTTCCACGTGTGACATCTGCGCCAAGGGCCCGAGCTTCGGCAAGAGCGTGTCCCACTCGCACCGCCGCACCTCGCGTCGCTGGAACCCGAACATCCAGTCCGTCCGGACCGTGATCAACGGCACCAGCAAGAAGGTGAACGTCTGCACCTCCTGCCTCAAGGCGGGCAAGGTCAGCACCCTCGGCGCCTGAGCGAGACCGCCAGGACCTTTTTCCGAAGGAGCCCCCACCCGATCGGGTGGGGGCTCCTTCGTGTTCCGGGGCCGCCTTCCGGGACCGTGGCCCGGGAGGCGTCCGGCCCAGCGCGGCCCGGCTACCGCCTACGGAGCGGGGCCCGAGAGCACGGCCCCCTGCGGATCATTCCACTGTTCGTCCGCTGTTCGCAGCAGAACAGCCGTAGGGGGCTGTGCCTGAGGATCACTCCGCGGCAGCGCCCGCGAAGGTGGAGGTGTCGATGACCGCGCGGAAGAACACCTCGCCGGCGACCACGCGGTCGTAGGTCGCGTCGACCTCGTCCACGCCGACGACCTCGATCTCGGCGCCGAAGCCGTGCTCGGCGCAGAAGTCGAGCATCTCCTGGGTCTCGGCGATGCCGCCGATGTTGGAGCCGGCGAGGACCCGGCCGCCGCCGATCAGCGTGCCGAAGGAGAGCTGCTGCTTCGCGGGCGGCAGGCCCACGACCGCCATCACGCCCCGCGGCACGAGCAGGCGCAGGTAGGCGTCCACGTCGATGTCGGCGCTGATCGTGTTGAGGATCAGGTCGAACTCGCCGCGGTGCGCGGAGAAGAAGCCGTCCTCGGTGGTCGAGAGCATGCGCTGGGCGCCGAGGTCGAGGGCGAGCTGCTCCTTCTTGCGGGAGCGGGACAGCACGGTCACCTCGGCGCCCATGGCGGCGGCGATGCGCACGCCCATGTGTCCGAGACCGCCCATGCCGAGTACCGCGACCTTCTTCGGCGAGCCGTCGGCTCGCTTCTCCGCGGCGCCCCAGCGGGCCAGCGGCGAGTAGCTGGTGATGCCGGCGCAGAGCAGCGGCGCGGCGACGTCGAAGTCCAGGGCGTCGGGGATGCGCAGAACGAAGCGCTGGTCGACCACGACCTTCTCGGCGTAGCCGCCCTGGGTGATCGTGCCGTCGACGTCCTTCGCGTTGTAGGTGCCGACGTTCCCCTCGAGGCACGCCTGCTCCTCGCCCGCGAGGCACTGCGCGCACTCGCCGCAGGAGTCGACCATGCAGCCGACGCCCACGCGATCGCCGACCGACCAGTCGGTGACCTCGGCGCCGACCGCGGACACGACGCCCGCGATCTCGTGGCCGACGGTGAGGGGGAAGTGCGCCTCGCCCCATTCGTTGCGGATGGTGTGGATGTCGCTGTGGCAGATGCCGGCGGCCTTGATGTCGATGACGACGTCGGTCGGGCGCGGATCGCGGCGCTCGATGGTGGTGACGCGGAACGGCTGCTCCGGGCCGGTCTTCTGCAGGGCCTTCACGGTGATCGGCATGGATGTCTCCTTCGGGGGAACGGACCGCCGTCCAGCCTACGACCCGTCCGCGAAGTGGTCGAAACCACCTCCGGGGATGCGGTCACCGCCGAGCAGGATCGCCGGCTCCTCCCCCGCCGCCGGGGCGCGCACCGCGCCGAGCACCCGGAAGCCCGCGGGGACCGCGCCCGGTGGGAAGGTCGCGAGCATCGCATGCTCCTCGCCGCCGTGCAGCACCCAGGCGCGCGCCTCGGCCTCGTCCCGCGCCGGGGGCCGGAGGGCCTCGATGTCGGGGGCGAGGGCATCGGGGTCGAGGTCGATCACGACCCGGGAGGCGGCGGCGATCCGGCCGCCATCGCGCACCAGCCCGTCGGAGAGGTCGAGCATCGCGCTCGCCGCGCGCCCGACGGTCCAGCCGAGGCGGAGGTCCACCTCCGGGGCATGGTGGAAGGCCACCAGCTCGGCGGGCTCGTCGCGGCCGGCGAGCACGACAGCGAGTCCGGCGGCGGAGCGGCCCAATCGCTCGGTGCCGACGGCGAGCAGATCCCCGGGGCGGGCGCCGGAGCGCAGCACGGGGACCTCCCCCGCGGCGAGGGTGCCGAGCGCCGTGACGGTCAGCGAGAGCAGGTCGCCGCGGCCCAGGTCGCCGCCGACGACGTGCGCGCCGTCGGCCTCCGCGCGAGCTCCGAGGGCGGCGGCGATCTCCTCGAAGACGCCCCCGTCGGTCCCCGCGGGGGCCGTGACCGAGACGACGAGGGCGTGGGGACGGGCGCCCATCGCAGCGATGTCGGCCAGGTTCTGGACCGCGGCGCGGCGGCCGAGCTGGGTCGGGGTGATCACCCCGGGCAGGAAGTCCACGCCCTCGGTGAGGGTGTCGGTCGAGACGACCAGGCGCGAGCTGGGCAGGCGGAGCACCGCCGCATCGTCGCCCGGACCGACCTCGGCGAGCGGGGAGGGGCTCAGGTGCGGGAGCATGCGGGCGAGCAGGCCCGCCTCCCCGGAGGGCGGCGTCGAGGTCATGGGGCCAGTGTGCCGTAGGCTCGACGGGTGCTCGTCCTCCGTCGTCCCCTCGCCCTGGCCGCCGCCGGCGTGCTCGCCGCGACCCTGACCGCCTGCGGCACCGTGACGGTGCCCTCCGGAGAGTTCGCCGCGGACCCCACCTGCGCCGACGTGGTGATCGGGGCGCCGCAGGAGGTGCTGGGCCTGGCGCGCACGGAGACCTCCAGCCAGGGCACCGCCGCCTGGGGCTCCGGCGAGGACACCGTGGTGATGCGCTGCGGCGTGACCCCACCCGGCCCCACTACGGAGCGGTGCACGACCCTCGAGGACGGGGACGGGGTCCGGATCGACTGGATCGTCTCGGAGATCGACGGCGGTTTCCTCTACACCACCTACGGCCGGGAGCCCGCGATCGACGTGTCGGTGCCGAGCTCGGCCGCCCCGGACCAGCCCTCGGCGGCGGCGCTCGACCTCTCCCGGGTGGTCAGCGCGAACACGGTCGCCTCCACCTACTGCATCGGTCCGGGCGACGCTGCCTGAGGCCGTCGGCGGCCGGGACACGACGCCCCGCGCTGCCCCGGGCCGCGCCGCTCCTCCGGCTCAGCGGGGGCCGAGCCGCCGTGCCGCGGCCTGCTCGACCAGGTCCGCGATGAGGTCCGCATAGGACAGTCCCATGTTCTTCCAGAGCACGGGGAACATCGAGTACGGCGTGAAGCCGGGCATCGTGTTGACCTCGTTGATCACCACGCGGGAGTCCTCCGTGACGAACACGTCCACCCGGCCGAGGCCCTCCAGCCCCAGGGCGGTGAAGGCGCGGGAGGCGACCTCGCGCACCTCTTCCAGGACCGCATCGGGCAGGGAGGCCGGCACGTCGATGGAGACGGTGCCCTTCCCGAAGTACTTCGACTCGTAGTCGTAGAACTCGAGGTCGTCGCCCACGGTGACCTCGCCGGGGATGGTGGTGCGGGGCTCGCCGCCGTCGCGTCCCTGCAACACCCCGCACTCGACCTCGCGGCCGACGATGCCCTGCTCGATGAGCACCTTCGGATCCTCCGCGAAGGCGGTCTTCATCGCGGCGCCGAGGTCCTCCGGGCGGGAGACGCGGGAGACGCCGAGGCTCGAGCCGGCGCGGGCGGGCTTGACGAACCAGGGCAGCGGGTGGTGCTCCTGCAGATGGGCGAGGACGCGGCCCTCCTCCCGGGCCCAGTGATCCTCGTGCACGACGATGCCGGGGGCGCACTCGAGGCCCGCGGTGCGCAGCAGGGTCTTCGTCGCTGCCTTGTCCATGCTCGCAGCGGAGGCCATTACGCCCGAGCCGACGTAGGGGATGTCGAGCATCTCGAGCTGGCCCTGGACGGTGCCGTCCTCGCCGTAGGCGCCGTGCAGCAGCGGCCAGACCACGTCGACCTCCGCCAGGTCGCGGACCGCGCCGTCGTCGAGCGCACGCAGCACGATCGGCTCCCCCGCCCGGTGGCGGACGGCGGGCAACAGCACCTCGACCCCGGTGTCGTGGACCTCGGGGGCGTTGCCGTCGACGAGCGTCCAGTCGGAGGGGTCGGCGGAGACCTGCACCCAGCGCCCCGCCCGCGTGATGCCGATCGCGAGCACGTCGAAGCGCTCCCGGTCGATCGCGGAGAGGATGCCGCCGGCGGTCACGCACGAGATGCCGTGCTCGCCGCTGCGGCCGCCGAACAGGAGGGCGACGGTGGTTCTCATGCTGGCCAGGGTAATCACTCGGGGCGGATCGACCGCGACAGCAGGGCCGTGGTGACGTCCTCGATGCGGGCACCGTGATCGACGACATCCACGACCGCGCGGGTGATCGGCATGTCGACCCCGAGCCGCGCCGCGAGATCGCCGACGGCGCGGGCCGTGGCGACCCCCTCGGCCGTCTGGCCGACCTCCTGCGCGGCGGACATGACGTCGAGCCCGCGTCCGAGGGCGAGGCCGAGGCGGTGGTTCCGGGAGAGCGGGGAGGAGCAGGTCGCGACCAGGTCGCCCATCCCCGCGAGGCCCGCGAAGGTCTCGGGGCGGCCGCCGAGGGCGACGCCCAGCCGGGTGATCTCGGCGAGGCCCCGGGTGATCAGGGAGGCGGTGGTGTTGTGGCCGTGCCCCAGCCCGGTCGCGGCGCCGACGGCGATCGCGATGACGTTCTTGACGGCTCCGGCGATCTCGACCCCGATCACGTCGGTGGAGGTGTAGGCCCGCAGGTAGGACGTCTGGCACCACATGGCGAGCGACTCGGCGAGGGTATGGTCGGGAGCCGCGACGACGCTGCCGCAGGGCTGGCGGCGAGCGATCTCCCCGGAGAGGTTCGGGCCGGAGAGCACCCCGATCCGTGCGGGGTCGGTGCGGCCGGCCTGGGCGATCACCTCGCTGATCCGCGCGTCGGTGCCGCGCTCGATGCCCTTGATCAGCGACAGCACTGGCACCTCCGGGAGCGCAGGCCAGGCCGCGAGGGTCGCGCGCAGCGACTGGGCGGGGACGGCGAGGACGATCCCGTCGGCCCCCTCGAGCGTCTCGTCGATCCGTGAGGTGGCGCCGACCGCCTCGGGGAGCAGGTGCTCGCCGAGATACGCGCTGTTGCGATGCTCGGTCCGGACCTCTGCCGCGACCTCCTCGCGGCGCGCCCAGAGCATCACCTCGGAGCCGCCGTCGGCGAGCACCTGGGCGAAGGTCGTCCCCCAGCTGCCCGCGCCGAGGACCGCGAGGCGCCTCATGACCGCTGCCTCGGAGGTCGGAAGCCCGGATCGGTGCGGCCGATCTCGGGGCGGTGCGCATCGCCGCGCGGATCGTGCAGGGCCGACGGCGGCTCCTCGCCGCGGATCTCGCCGAGCAGGGCGGTGATGCGCCGCATCAGGTCCTCGGTGATCCGCAGCGCCGCCTGCTGCTCGGTCTCCCCCGCCAGGCGGGAGACGGAGTACGCCTCCCCCACCCGCACGGTGAGGCGGCGGCCCGGGCCGGGATGCGGTATCGGGGAACCGACGGGCCAGAGGCGGCGACCGCCCCAGCTGGCGATCGGCAGCAGCTGCGCCCCGGTCGCGAGAGCCAGGCGCGCCGCCCCCGTGCGGCCCTGCATGGGCCAGAGCTCGGGGTCGCGGGTGTAGGTGCCCTCGGGGAAGACCATCAGCATCTCCCCGCGGCCGAGCGCCCGCTTGGCGGCCGTGAGGGCGTCGGCCCCGCGGCCCGTGCCGCGCGAGACGGGGATCTGCTGGGCGCCGCGCAGCAGCGCGCCGAGCACGGGCACCTGGAACATCGCCTCCTTGGCCAGGAACCGCGGGGCGATGCCGCCGGCCTGCAGCAGATGGCCGTAGGAGAGCGCGTCGAGGGCGCTGAGATGGTTGCCGCACGCGATGACCGCCCCGGTGGGAGGGAGGTTCTCCACCCCGATCCAGCGGGGCCGGGTCAGCAGCGCGAGGAGCGGGCGCAGCGGGATCTGGGCGAGGGCGATGACCCATCCGGCCCGGCGGCTGACATCGCGCCGCGGCATGTCAGTCCTCCGTGGCGGTGGAGCGGCCGAGGGCCTTGCGGGTCGCCTGACCGGTGAGGTGGCGGACCGTCGAGGTCGACGTGACGGTCCGGCGGCGCAGCGTCGTCGGCGCCCGACGGGCGAGGGTGTTGACCGCCGCGGCATGCATCAGCCGACGCGGGGCGAAGGCGATGCGGCCCCGCACCGAGCGGTACTTCACGGCGGTGGTGACCTGGAGCAGGTCCCCGCCGGGCAGCAGGGCGATCCCGATGCGGACCTGCAGGTTCGCGTCGTCGTCCTTGATCAGCGCCTCCGAGCCCACCACCTCGTCGGCCACGAAGTCCTTCTCCGGCGGCGGCACCATGTCGAAGAGGCGGATCGCCTCGTCGCGCAGCGCGAGCATCCCCCGCTTCGACAGCGGCGTGTTCTCGTGGGAGAAGATCGCCTCGGCCCACACCCGCGGATCCGACTCCTCGACCCCGCGGGTGGGGACGATCACCACATCGCAGTAGTCGGGGATCGGGATGTCGCGCAGGGCAAGCGAGCCGGCCGCGCCGCGGGAGCCGTCGAGGGTCATCAGGTCACTTCTCCCAGAACTCGGCGCCGAGCGCCGTCAGCTTGTCGCGGAAGGACTCGTAGCCGCGGTCGATCAGATCGATGCCGTGGATGGTGGACACGCCCTCGGCCCCGAGGGCGGCGATCAGATACGAGAACCCGCCGCGGAGGTCGGGCACGGTGATCTCCTCCCCGCGCAGCGGCTTGGGGCCGGAGATCACGGCGGAGTGGTTGAAGTTGCGGCGGCCGAAGCGGCAGGAGGACCCGCCGAGGCACTCGCGGTACACCTGGATGTGGGCGCCCATGTCGTTGAGCGCCGAGGTGAAGCCGAGCCGGTTCTCGTAGACCGTCTCGTGGATGATCGAGATGCCGTCGGCCTGGGTCAGGGCGACCACGAGCGGCTGCTGCCAGTCGGTCATCAGGCCGGGGTGGACGTCGGTCTCGACCGCGATCGCCCGCAGCGGGGTGCCGGGGTGGAAGAAGTGGATGCCGGCCTCGGTGATGTCGAGGCCGCCGCCGATCTTCCGGAAGGTGTTCAGGAAGGTCGACATCGGCTTCTGCTGCGCCCCGCGCACGAACACGGACCCCTTGGTGACCAGGGCCGCGCAGGCCCACGAGGCCGCCTCGATGCGGTCCGGGAGGGCGACGTGCTCGTAGCCGCCGAGGTGCGCGACGCCCTCGATGGTGATGGTGCGGTCGGTCTGCAGGGTGATGAGCGCGCCCATCTTCTGCAGCACCGAGATGAGGTCCTCGATCTCGGGCTCGACCGCGGCGTTGGTGAGGACGGTGATGCCCTCGGCGCGGACCGCGGTCAGCAGCACCTGCTCGGTCGCCCCGACGCTCGGGTACTCGAGGTTGATGGTCGTGCCGTGCAGGCCGTTCGGGGCGGTGATGTAGATGCCCAGCTCGCGCTTGTCGACCTCGGCGCCGAAGCTGCGCAGCACGTCGAGGTGGTAGTTGATGGGCCGGTCGCCGATGCGGCAGCCGCCGAGGTCGGGGATGATCGCCTCGCCGAGACGGTGCAGGAGCGGGCCGCAGAAGAGGATCGGGATGCGGGAGCTGCCCGCATGGGCGTCGATCTCCGCGGCGTGGGCGCGCTCCACGTTAGACGGGTCCATGCGCAGGACCCCGCCCTCCACGTCGCGCTCGACCTTCACCCCGTGGATCGAGAGCAGCTGGGAGACGATCTGGACGTCACGGATGTCCGGGACCGAGTGCAGCACGCTGGGGGCCTCGCCGAGCAGCGCCGCCACCATCGCCTTGGAGACGAGGTTCTTCGCGCCGCGGACGGTGATCTCGCCGTCGAGCGGCCGTCCGCCGCGCACATGGAAAGTCGAGCTCATGGTGTCCTGTCCTCGGAGGTCGGGCGCCCAGGCACCCGGGTCTGACCGGCACACCATACCGGAGCGCCCTGGCCCGCCCCCGACCTCCGGGAGAGGATCACTCCGTCTCGGCGGTCCGGGCCGGCAGCGTCTTCGGCATCCACGAGGGGCGCTTCGCCTCGAACGCGGTGATGTCCTCCTCGTGGCGGAGGGTGAGGCCGATGTCGTCCAGCCCCTCCATCAGGCGCCAGCGGGTGTAGTCGTCGATCTCGAAGCGGAAGACCGCATCGCCGGCGCGCACCTGGCGCGCCTCGAGGTCCACGGTCACCTCGGTGCCCGGGGCCTCCTCGAGGATCTTCCACAGCTGCTCGATGTCGTCCTGGGCGAGGACTCCCGCGACCAGGCCCTGCTTGCCCGAGTTGCCGCGGAAGATGTCCGCGAAGCGGCTCGAGAGGACGGCCTTGAAGCCGTAGTCGCGCAGCGCCCAGACGGCGTGCTCGCGGGAGGAGCCGGTGCCGAAGTCGGGGCCCGCCACGAGCACGGAGCCCCGCGTGTAGGGCTCGCGGTTCAGCACGAAGTCGGGATCGTTGCTGCGCCAGGCGTTGAAGAGGCCGTCGTCGAAGCCGGTCTTCGTGACCCGCTTGAGGTAGACGGCGGGGATGATTTGGTCGGTGTCGACATTGCTGCGGCGCAGCGGGACGCCGATGCCGGTATGGGTGGTGAAGGCTTCCATGGCGGGCTCCTCAGGCGTTGGTCAGCAGGTCGGACGGCGAGGACAGGGTGCCGCGCACGGCGGTCGCGGCGGCGACCACCGGGGACACCAGGTGCGTGCGACCGCCCTTGCCCTGCCGGCCCTCGAAGTTGCGGTTGGAGGTCGAGGCGGCTCGCTCGCCGGGCTTGAGCTGATCGGGGTTCATGCCCAGGCACATGGAGCAGCCGGCCTGACGCCACTCGGCACCGAAGTCGAGGAACACCTGGTCCAGACCCTCCTGCTCGGCCTGGATCCGCACGCGGGCGGAGCCGGGGACGACCAGCACCCGCACCTCGGGGTGCTTGCTCCGCCCCTTGATCGTCTCGGCGAAGGCGCGGAGGTCCTCGATGCGCCCGTTGGTGCACGAGCCCATGAACACGGTGTCGACCCGGATGTCCTTCAGCGGGGTGCCGGGGACCAGATCCATGTAGGTCAGCGCGTTCTCGGCGGCGGTGCGCGAGGTGTCGTCGGTGAAGTCCTCGGGGGCGGGGACGGTCGCCGAGAGCGGCAGGCCCTGACCGGGATTCGTGCCCCAGGTGACGAAGGGCTCGAGCTCGTCGGCATCGATGATCACCTCGGCGTCGAAGACGGCGTCGTCGTCGCTGCGCAGGGTCCGCCAGTAGGCGACGGCCTCGTCCCAGTCCGCGCCGCGGGGGGCGTGGGGGCGGCCGTTCACGTACTCGAAGGTGGTCTCGTCGGGCGCGATCATGCCCGCGCGGGCGCCGGCCTCGATGGACATGTTGCAGATCGTCATGCGGCCCTCCATGGAGAGGGCGCGGATGGCCTCGCCGCGGTACTCGAGCACGTAGCCCGCACCGCCGCCGGTGCCGATCTTCGCGATGACGGCGAGGATGATGTCCTTCGCGGTCACGCCGGGGCGCAGCGAGCCGTTCACGGTGACAGCCATGGTGCGGAAGGGCTTCAGCGGCAGGGTCTGCGTGGCGAGCACGTGCTCGACCTCGGAGGTGCCGATGCCGAAGGCGAGCGCCCCGAAGGCGCCGTGGGTCGAGGTGTGGGAGTCGCCGCACACGACGGTGATGCCGGGCATGGTCAGCCCCAGCTGCGGTCCCACGACGTGGACGATGCCCTGGTCCTTGTCCCCGAGGGAATGGATCCGCACGCCGAACTCCTCGGCGTTGCGGCGCAGGGTGTCGATCTGGGTGCGCGAGGTGAGGTCCGCGATCGGCTTGTCGATGTCGATCGTGGGGGTGTTGTGGTCCTCGGTCGCGAGCTGCTGGTCGAGGCGGCGCGGGGCGCGCCCCTCCTGCCGCAGGCCGTCGAAGGCCTGGGGGCTGGTCACCTCGTGCAGGAGCTGGAGGTCGATGTAGAGCAGGTCCGGCTCCCCGTTCTCCCCGCGACGGACCACATGATCCGCCCAGACCTTCTCCGCGAGAGTCCCCGCCATGTCGATCCTTCCCTGCCCCCGGGGTCGGGGACGTGTCCGCCTGCTGGAACGCGCTCGGGGTGCGAGCGCCCGACCATCGTCATCCGACCGGGATGCCCCTGCACTTGCGTCTCAGGGAATAAGACGGCAATATCGGAGCATGGACAACACCCCGGAGGAGAACGGCAGCGGCGTCGGCGTGCTCGACAAGGCCGCCGTCGTGCTCGGCGCCCTCGAGGCGGGCCCCGCGACCCTGGCCCAGCTCGTGCAGTCGACCGGTCTCGCGCGCCCCACCGCCCACCGCCTCGCCGTCGCCCTCGAGTTCCACCATCTGGTCGCCCGCGACATGCAGGGCCGCTTCATCCTCGGCCCCCGCCTCGGCGAGCTCGCCGCGGCCGCCGGCGAGGACCGTCTGCTCGCGGCCGCCGGCCCCGTGCTGGCGGCGCTCCGGGACCACACCGGCGAGTCCGCACAGCTCTACCGGCGCCAGGGCGACCACCGCATCTGCGTGGCCGCGGCCGAGCGCCCCATCGGCCTGCGGGACTCCGTCCCCATGGGATCGACCCTCACCATGAAGGCGGGCTCCGCCGCGCAGATCCTGCTCGCCTGGGAGGAGCCGGACCGGCTCCACCGCGGCCTGCTCGGCGCGCGCTTCACCGCCACGCAGCTGTCCGCCGTGCGCCGGCGCGGCTGGGCGCAGTCCATCGGCGAGCGCGAGCCGGGCGTCGGCTCGGTCTCCGCCCCGGTGCGCGGCCCGAACGGCCGGGTCGTCGCGGCGCTGAGCATCTCGGGGCCGATCGAGCGTCTCACGCGGCAGCCGGGGCGCCTCCACGCCGCCTCGGTGATGAGCTCGGCCAATCACCTCACCGAGCTGCTGCGCCGCGCGGGCGGCTGATCGCCGCCGCGATGTGACGGCGAACCGAGCGAGCGTCCCGGTATCGGGTCAGGCTCGTTCGATCCACACCGGTGCGTGCGCATAGCGCAGCACCGTCACGAGGCGACGCGGCGCGGAGATCGGCCCGTCGGGTCCCTTGGCGTGCTCTCCCGCGACGACGATGAGCGCCGCATCCTCACTGGCCCGGATCAGCTCCTTCGCGCTCTCGGTCGCGGCGACGGTGACCCCGCGCACGAACACGCCGGGATGGCTCAGCGCGAGGCGCTCGGCGACCTCGACCCTGATCGACTCGGCGGCATCGGCGGCGGTATCCGCCCGCAGGATCAGGTGGAGGTCCCGGTCATAGGCGGCGGCGAGATCCGCGGCGCGTTCGAGGGCGACGGCGGTGGTGCCGTCGTGGACCACGCCGATCGGCCCCTCCTCCCCCAGATGTCCGCGGACGACCACGACGGGGCAGTGCGCGCGGGCGGCGAGGGCGAGGCTCTTCGAGCCGACGACGAGGGTCATGAGCCGTCCCATGCCCCGACCGCCCACGACCATGACCTCGGAGCCCGTGCTGCCGGCCACGAGGACGGGCACGGCGTTGCCGTCGACCACCTCGGAGGTGATCTCGAGATCGGGCACCTCGGCGCGGGCGATCGCGACGGCTTCCTTCACGAGGGTCTGGGCGGCCTGGCGGATGCCGGAGCCGACCATCCCGGGGATCGGGTCGGTGTCGACGTCGAGCTCGGTCCACATGAAGGCGTGGAGGAGGTGGAGGGTGCCTCCGATGCGCTGTGCATGCCGGGCCGCCCAGCGGACGGCGAGGTCGGACTCCTCGGCATCGGCGAGGCCTACGGTCACTCTCGGCGGTGAGGTGTTCGTCATGTCCCGACGATACTCCGGATGACCTGCGCAGGGAACGCGGATCGGGAAGGACGCGGAGGGGAACTGCGCGAACCGTGAGGACTGAGCTTTCGCGACGACCGACGAGGGCCAAGAGAGCAACGAGCGCAGCAAGCGCAATGAGCGCAAAGAAAAAGGAGCCGATGCCAGTGGCATCGACTCCTTGTCCGTACCCCGTACCGGATTTGAACCGGTGTTACCGCCGTGAGAGGGCGACGTCCTGGGCCGCTAGACGAACGGGGCGCCGCGAGATCCGAGGATCTCGCTCGTACCCCGTACCGGATTTGAACCGGTGTTACCGCCGTGAGAGGGCGACGTCCTAGGCCGCTAGACGAACGGGGCGCGGACTGTCCATCTCCCGGAGGAGACGTTCAGCGCTGGGGTACCAGGACTCGAACCTAGAATGACGGTACCAGAAACCGTTGTGTTGCCAATTACACCATACCCCATGGTGAGAGCACGATTCCGAGGTGTTTCCCGAACCCTCGGGCCCTCTGGAGCCCTCCGGTCCGCGATCTCCCGCGGTGCCGTACCGAGGTACAACATTAGCGGCTCGCGGCCGGAGGGGCAAAGCGAGAGGGGCCTTTCGGGCTGTGAGGCTCGGCACCCCCTCGCGTCACCGTCGGTTCACTCCGGAGACACCGCGCTCAAACGGTCGCGCAGCGCCCGCAGGCGCGTGAGGCTCGAGGGCTTGCCGAGCAGCTCCATCGACTCGAACAGGGGCGGCGAGATGCGACGGCCGGAGATCGCGCTGCGCAGCGGCCCGAAGGCGAGGCGCGGCTTGATGCCCATGTCCTCGACGATGGCCTGGCGCAGGGCCGGCTCGAGCAGCTCGGCGGTGAAGGAGTCCGCCGGCACGGCCTCGATCTCGGCGATGGCCCGCTCGAGCACCGCGACGGGGTCGTCGCCGATCTTCGCGAGGGCCTCGTCCTGGACCTCGAGGTCCTCATCGGCGGCGAAGAGGAAGCGGAGCAGGTCCGGCGCCTCGCCGAGCAGGTTCATCCGGGTCTGCACGAGCGGCGCGGCCGCGACCAGCAGGGCCTGCTGCTCGGGCGTGACGACCTCGCCGAGGACTCCGCCGGCCTGGAGGTAGGGCACGAGGCGCTCGACGAACTCGGCCTCGGGCAGGAGGCGGATGTGGTCGGCGTTGATGGCCATCGCCTTCTTGCGGTCCACGCGCGCAGGGTTGGGGTTGACGTCGGAGGCGTCGAACCGCTCGACGAACTGCTCGCGGGAGAAGATGTCCTGGTCCGCGCTGTAGCCCCAGCCGAGCAGGGCCAGGTAGTTGACCATGCCCTCGGGGGTGAAGCCCTGATCCCGGTAGAGGAACAGGTTGGACTCCGGGTCCCGCTTGGACAGCTTCTTGTTGCCCTCCCCCATCACGTACGGCAGGTGACCGAACTGCGGGATGCGATCGGCGACGCCGACGTCCATGAGGGCCCGGTAGAGCGCGATCTGGCGCGGCGTCGAGGAGAGCAGGTCCTCCCCGCGCAGGACATGGGTGATGCGCATGAGGGCGTCGTCGACGGGGTTGACGAGGGTGTAGAGCGGCTGCCCGTTGGCGCGCACCACGACGTAGTCGGGGGTGGAGCCGGCCTTGAAGGTGATCTCGCCGCGCACCAGGTCCACGAAGCTGAGGTCCTCGTCGGGCATGCGCAGGCGCCAGGTGGGCTCGCGACCCTCGGCACGGAAGGCGGCCTTCTGCTCCTCGGTGAGCTCGCGGTCGTAGCCGTCGTAGCCGAGCTGCGGGTCGCGGCCGGCGACGCGGTGCCGCTCGGCGATCTCCTCGGCGGTCGAGAACGACTCGTAGATGTGCCCGGCGTCCTTGAGCTTCGCGATGACGCCCTGGTAGATCTCGCCGCGCTGGGACTGGCGGTAGGGGCCGTCGGGTCCGCCCACCTCGACCCCCTCGTCCCAGTCGATGCCGAGCCAGCGCATGGCCTCGAGCAGCTGGCGGTAGGACTCCTCGCTGTCGCGGGCGGCGTCGGTGTCCTCGATGCGGAAGATCAGCTTGCCGCCGTGGTGGCGGGCGTGCGCCCAGTTGAACAGGGCGGTGCGCACGAGGCCGACGTGGGGAGTGCCGGTCGGGCTCGGGCAGAACCGGACGCGGACCTCGTCGGAGGGCGCGGTGGAAGGGACGACGGGGGCGGTGGTCACGCGGGACGCTCCTGGGGTGTGCGGTGGGCGCCGTTCAGCGGCGCACGAGGGGGTTGCTGAGGGTGCCGATACCCTCGATGGTCACGTCGATGACGGCGCCCGGCTCGACCGTGCGCACCCCGGCGGGGGTGCCCGTGAGCACGAGATCGCCCGGCAGCAGGGTGACGACGGAGGAGATCTCGGCGACGAGCTCGGCGACGGAGCGGATCATGTCCGCCGTGCTGCCCTGCTGGGCGGTCTCGCCGTCGACCGCCGAGGAGATGAAGAGGCCTCCGGGGCTGGCGACATCGAGATCGGTCTCGATCCAGGGACCGATCGGGCAGGAGGTGTCGAACGCCTTCGCGCGGAACCACTGCTTCTCGCCGCGCTGCGCGTCGCGGGCGGTGAGGTCGTTGGCGCAGGTGTAGCCGAGCACATGATCGGCGACCTGCTCCGGGGAGAGATCCTTGGCCATGCGCTTGATGACCACGGCGAGCTCCGCCTCGAGGCTCACCTCCTGACTGTAGGAGGGCACGACCACCGGGTCTCCGGGGCCGACGACGGCGGTGTTGGGCTTGAGGAAGAACAGAGCCTGGTCGGGCACCTCGTTGCCGAGCTCAGCGGCATGGGCGGCGTAGTTGCGACCCACGCACACCACCTTCGAGCGCGGGATGACCGGGGCGAGCAGGCGCACGTCCTCGAGGGGCGTGATGGTGCCGGTGGGGCGGATCTCGGTGTACAGGGGGTCGCCGGTGATGCCGTAGACCATGTCCCGGCCGTCCTTCTCCTGGACGATCCCGTACATGGGGTCCTCACCGGTGGTGAATCGGGCGATGCGCATGCTCGCCAGTCTAGGTCCCGGTCCCCGACGGGCCGACGCGGGGCCTGTCCCTCCGGGACCCGATGCCATATGATTCAACTATCAACTACCTCTTGTCGGGTCCTGACCCGGGACGGAGCATCATGAGCACCACCGACCGCACGAGCAGCAGCGACAGCACCGCTCCCGCCGACCGCGCCCCGCTCGATCCCGCGCGCATCACCTTCGGCCTGGACACCTTCGGCGACGTGACCGTCGATCTCGACGGGAACCCGGTCACCCCCGCCCAGGTGATCCGCGACATCGTCGCCCAGGGCGAGCTCGCCGACCGCGTCGGCATCGACCACTTCTCGATCGGCGAGCACCACCGCCCGGACTTCGCCGTGAGCGCCCCGGACATCGTCCTCGCCGGTCTCGCGACCCGCACCGAGCGCATCACGCTCGGCACCGCCGTGACCGTGCTCTCCTCCGACGACCCGATCCGCGTGTTCGAGCGCTTCTCGACCCTGGACGCACTCTCCGAGGGACGCGCCGAGATCACCGTCGGCCGCGGCTCGTTCACCGAGTCCTTCCCCCTGTTCGGCTACTCGATGCAGGACTACGAGATGCTCTTCGAGGAGAAGCTCGAGCTGTTCGCGGCGCTCCTCCCCCAGGAGCCCGTCACCTGGTCCGGCACCCACCGGCCCGGACTGAAGGACCAGCTGGTGCACCCGCGCATGGAGCGGACGCTGCCCACCTGGGTGGCCGTCGGGGGCAGCCCCAACTCCGTGATCCGCACCGCCCGTCACGGCCTGCCGCTGATGCTCGCGATCATCGGCGGCCCGGCCGAACGCTTCACTCCCTTCGTCGACCTGTTCCACGACGCGGTCGCCCAGTTCGGACACGATCGGCTGCCGGTGGGGGTCCACTCCCCCGGCCACGTCGCCGAGGACGATGCCACCGCCCGGGAGCAGCTCGCCCCGCACTGGATCCGCAATCGCACCGAGATCGGCCGCGAGCGTGGCTGGCCGCCGGCGGGGATGGCGGAGTTCGACCAGGAGATGCACCACGGGGCGCTCGTGGCCGGCGGCGTCGAGACCGTCGCCCGGAAGATCGCGGGGACGATCCGCACCCTCAGCATCGATCGCTTCGACCTCAAGTACGCGAGCGGACCGATGCCGCACGAGCAGCTCATGCGCTCGATCGAGCTCTACGGCACCGAGGTCATCCCGCGCGTGCGGGAGCTGCTCGCCTCGTGACGGCCGCGGCGGGAGGGGCGAGCCCGCGCCCCTCCCTCAGGCCGCGAGGTCCGTCAGCGCCAGGGAGCGCACCCGCAGCTCCGCCTCCTGGAGGCTGATCCCGTCGCGCAGGTCGCGGGCGAGCGGATGCTCCGAGGACGGGTCGGGCACGATCGTCGTCGGCTCCCCCTGCTCCCGAGCGATCAGACGCACCGGCTGCCCGAGGCTGTCCGGGTAGTCGGGAAGGGCCGTCGCGAGCACGCCGTCGAACTCGGAGAGCACCGGGTGGCGTCGCCGCGCGCTCCGGCGGGCGCGGCGCCGCTCCGCCTCCCGGAGGGCCGCCATGTGCTCGAGCAGATCCTCGGGGGCGACGCGCGCCCACGGCGCGTAGTGCAGCGCACGTCCCGGTTCCCCGAAGACGGGAAGCGTCAGCAGCACCTGCACGTAGCACTCGATGCCCTCGGGTCCGGCGACGAGGCAGAGGCCGCCCTCGAGGAACAGGGACATCATCTCCAGCGGCCCTAGCTCGGCGAGCACATCCGGCCCCAGGTAGTCGTGCACGGGCCACGGGGCGTGCTCGGTCCCGTCGGCCCCATGATGCGTGCGCAGGCAATCGTCGCAGTAGAAGTCCATGGCAGTCCCCTCGTGATCGGTCGGCCGAGACGGCGCGCCCCGGTCCGTCCGGGAACCGTAGGTCGCCGGGCGCTCCCGTCACCGGGCGCGGGGCGGCGGTGTGGACAGCAGGGTCCTGGGGAGGAACGGTCCCCGGGGACCGGGTCCGTAGGATGTCCCCGCCCAGCGACCGGAAAGAGGAGGAACCGTCATGTCTCCCGTCCTCCCCCGCCCGGCCGTCGTGCTCGACGCCGCGGCGGCCCGCGCTGCCCGCCAGGCCCACGAGGAGCGCACGGACGACCTGACGGCGGCGCATCGCGCTCGGAAGGCGCGCGGGGAGAAGCATCCCGTCGAGGACTTCCTGTTCACCTACTACCCCGTTTCCCCCGCGCGGCTGCGGCGCTGGCATCCCGGCTGGGGCACCGCGTACGAGGTCGCCGCGGATCGCGGCGCCGACGGCACCCCCACGATCGCGGACGTCGACGAGCAGGGCCGGCGCTCCTGGTACGTCGACCTGCCCGGCGAGCCGCAGCGCCGCCGGGCCGACGTCGGCCGCTTCTTGACCGAGCGGGCGGATGCTCTGGGCTTCATGACCCGCCTCCTGCGCGCGTCCTCGCTGACGAACCGGCGCCCCGAGTTCGGATGCTTCGGCCTGCACGAGTGGGCGATGGTGCACGGCCTCCGCCCCGGCGAGCAGCGCCATGAGGACCTCCCTCTGCGGCTCGGCCAGGCGGAGACCGATGCCGTGGTCGAGCGGGAGAACCTGATCTGCTCCCACCTCGACGCCTTCCGCTTCTTCACCCCCACGTCGGCGCCCCGGAACGCTCTCCGACCGACCCGCGCGCGGCAGGTCGAGCTCGACAACCCCGCGTGCCTGCACGTCGGGATGGACCTCTACAAGTGGGCGGCGAAGCTGACCCCGCTGGTCCCTTCCGAGCTGGTGCTGGACTGTTTCGAGCACGCGCGCGCGACCCGGGTGCTCGACATGGAGGCGAGCCCCTATGACGTCCGCCCCCTCGGCTACGGGGTGGTGCCGATCGAGACCCCGGCCGGCAAGGCCGAGTACGTCCGGCGACAGCGGGATCTCGCAGTGGCGGCCGACACCCTGCGCGGGAGGATCCTCGCGGCGCTGGACGGCCTGCCCTCCCCCGCGGGCTGATCGCGTCGGTCACCGGGACGTCGACGGACCGGCAGCACACGGCTGCCGGCCCGTCGACGTCGGGGGTGGTCGCTCAAGCGGCCGCCTCCATCCGGGCGGAGGTCCAGTACTCGTCGCTGTCCGACTGCGCCGCGCTCGAGAAGGCGGTGCGCTCGACGTCCGCGCCATCGGCGGTGGCGGCACCGGCACCGGCGATCGCGAGGCCGCCGACGAGGGCGGCGCCGGCCAGGAGTCTCGTGCAGCGGCGAAGGGGAGAGGTGTGCATCAGCGGACGCCTCTCGCAGGGATCCTCCGGAGGAGACGGAGGACGAGGGATGACGACCCGGTTGGGCCGTGGCGGCACGCTATGTCGCGTGATGCGGGTCACGACCCCTGGGGAGTCGGGCATCTCCGGACTCGCACGATCCGCCTGACTTCCCGTTTGCTACCGATCGGTAGCTTTTTGGACATCCGCCTCCGGCTCGCCGGGCGCAGCAATCGTGCTGGTCACCTCGGCGCCCCGGGGGGTCACCCTGCCCGGAGCTCTCCGACGGATCGTGACTCATGTCACGATCAGGTAACGATCGCTCGATGGGGGCGGGTCGCGCGGCGCGGCGGGCCGCGTCGTCCCAGTGCTCGCGCACTACCTCCGCGGTCTCCCGAGCGGGATCGAACCGCGGATCCTCGGAGCGTCTGGCCGGCATGGCGTTCCTTCCGTCGGCGAGTGCTCGGCGTAGCGGCAGAATGGAGGAATGCCCGTCAGAGCCGCCGGTCCCGACCCTGCAGATCGCGGGGAGGTCCTGTACACCGCGCAGTTCCTCCCCGTGCTGCGCGTGCTGCAGCTCCTCGGCGCCGGCTTCGCGAGCCTGATCCTGCTGGGCTTCGTCGCCGTCGTCGTCTACCTGCTCACGGCCGACCCGCCCCCCGCTCTCCTGGCGATGCTCGTCGCTCTCGGCGTGGTGATCCTGCTGTCGTGGGGAGCCCTGCTCCTCATGACCTGGCGTCAGGCGCGGATGGCGCTCGTAGTGCGCACCGCCGGCATCGAGGCGCGCGGCTTCCTGCGCGACCACTGGATCCCCTGGGAGCGCGTCGCGCTGGTCGAGACCGCGGATCACTGGTACTGGCGCCGCGCCACGCGCATCGTCACCGTGGACGGGGAACGGATCATCTCGATCGTCACCGCCTTCCAGAACCTCTTCCTGCGGGGCGAAGGACGGGATCCCGCCTACCGGGACTGGCGCCTCCCTCAGCTGCCCACCCGGCAGGCGATCGACGCGCATCGGCGCTGGCTGTCCGGCCAGAGACAGCGCTGACTGGCAGACTGGCCCCATGGCGACCCTGACCCCGTTCCTCCCCCCGAGCTCCCCCGCGAACGGACAGGACGCGATCGTCGACGGCTTCGTCGCCGCCCAGGAGGCGGTGGGCCGCACCCTCTATCCCCATCAGGAGGAGGCGCTGCTCGCCATCGCGGCGGGCGACCACGTCATCGCCGCGACGCCCACCGGCTCGGGCAAGACCACGATCGCCTACTCCGCGATCTTCGCCGCGATGGCGCGGGGTGAGCGCTCGTACTACACCGCCCCGATCAAGGCTCTCGTGAGCGAGAAGTTCTTCGATCTCGTCGCGCAGTTCGGCGCCGAGAACGTGGGCATGATGACCGGTGACTCGAGCGTCAACCACGACGCCCCGATCATCGTGTGCACCGCGGAGATCTTCGCGAACCACGCCCTGCGTGACGGCCCCACCTCCGACGTCGGCCTCGCCGTGATGGACGAGTTCCACTACTACGGCGACCCCCAGCGCGGCTGGGCCTGGCAGGTGCCGCTGATCGAACTGCCCGCCTGCCAGTTCGTGCTGATGAGCGCGACCCTCGGGGACGTCACGGCGCTCGTCGACGATCTCCGGGCGCGCACCTCCCGCGAGGTGAGCGTCATCGCCGACGCACCGCGGCCGGTGCCCCTGGACTTCCGCTGGGCGCTCACCCCGCTGCCGGACACGATCGCCCAGATCCTCCAGGATCGCGACGCCCCCGTCTACATCGTGCACTTCACCCAGAAGGAGGCGCTCGAGCAGGCCCAGGCGCTGCTGGGACAGAAGGTGCTCACGCCGGCGGAGAAGGAGCAGGTGCGCGAGATCATCGGCGACTTCCGCTTCGCCAAGGGCTTCGGCCAGGTGCTCTCCAAGCTCGTGCGCGAGGGCATCGGCGTGCACCACGCGGGCATGCTGCCCAAGTACCGCCGGCTCGTCGAGAAGCTCGCCCAGTCCGGGCTGTTGAAGCTGATCTGCGGCACCGACACCCTCGGCGTCGGCATCAACGTGCCGATCCGCACCGTGCTCCTCACCGGGCTCGCGAAGTTCGACGGCAACCGGATGCGGCTGCTGAACGCCCGCGAGTTCCACCAGATCGCCGGACGCGCGGGCCGCGCCGGCTACGACACCATCGGCCACGTCGTGGTGCAGGCGCCGCCGTGGACCGTCGAGTTTGAGCGGCAGCTCGCCAAGCAGCGCGCCCGCGAGGAGTCCGGCACCGCCCCGAACTCCGCCAAGAAGCGGAAGAAGGAGCCGAAGCCGAAGGTGCCCGAGGGCGCCGTCTCCTGGTCCGAGCAGAACCTCACCAAGCTCGTCGAGAACGCGCCGGAGCCGCTGCGGCCGCACCTGAAGATCACCCCCGGCATGGCGCTCGCCCTGATCGCCCGCCCCGGGGACGCGATCGCCGCCGGACGGCACCTGATCCACGCGAGCCACCAGACCCGCGCCCAGAAGCTGCGCCTGCAGCGGGAGGCGCTGACGATCCTGCGCGGCCTCCTCGACGCCGAGATCGTCGAGCGACTCCCCGATCCGGACCACCTGGGACGGCGCCTCGCCCTCACCGAGGACCTCCAGCTGGACTTCACCATGAACCAGCCCCTCGCCCCGTTCGCGATCGCGATGATCGACTCGCTCGACGAGGAGTCCGAGAGCCTCACCCTGGACACCGTCTCGATCATCGAGGCGATCCTCGAGGACCCCCGCCAGATCCTGCTCGCCCAGCAGAACGCCGCCAAGGGCGAGCTGCTCGCGGAGCTCAAGGCCGACGGGGTCGAGTACACCGAGCGGATGGCACAGCTGGACGAGGTGACCTGGCCGAAGCCCCTCGCGGAGGATCTCGAGGCGGCTCTCGCGATCTATGCCCGCACCCGGCCGTGGGTGCGCGAGGACGACCTCTCCCCCAAGTCGATCGTGCGCGAAATCCACGAGACCGGACAGACCTTCTCCGAGTTCGTGCAGCGGTACGGGCTGCAGCGCTCCGAGGGCATCGTGCTGCGCTATCTCTCCGACGCCTACCAGGCGCTCCGCCGCACCATCCCCCAGGACCTGCGCACCGGGGAGCTCGAGGACCTCATCGAATGGCTCGGAGTGCTGGTGCGCGGCATCGACTCCTCGCTGCTGGACGAGTGGGAGGCGCTGAGCCATCCCGAGGACGGACCCGCCGCCGAGGAGGAGGTGCGCCCCAGCACCCCGCGCGGCCTCTCCGCGCAGACCAAGGTGCTGCGCACGATGGTCCGGGCCGCCATGTGGCAGCGCGTGGAGCACTTCGCCTTCGAGCGGGAGCAGCGCCTCGCGGAGCTCGACGGCGCCTCCGGCTGGGACCGGGCCGCGTGGGCCGAGGCGATGGACGCCTATTACGACACCTACGACCACGTCGGCATCGACGCCCCCGCCCGCTCCCCCAAGCTGTTGCAGATCACCGAGGAGTCGCGGCGCTGGGAGATCCGGCAGGTGCTCGACGACCCCGACGGCAACCACGACTGGGCGATCGAGGCGGAGCTCGACCTCGAGGCGACCGACGAAGCCGGGGAACCGGTCCTCGCCATCACCCACGTGGGGGACATGAGCTCCCGCTGACGCCCTGGCGTCCCACGCGCACGGTGAGGATCATCGCCCCGACCGCCGCGAGCAGAAGCGCCACGAGCGCCGGCGCATAGCTGCCCAGACCCTGCATCGTCGCCGCCATGAGCAACGGTGGGACGAATCCGCCGAGCCCGCCGGCAGCGCCGACCACGCCGGTCACGGCGCCGATCTCCCCGGCGGGGGCGACGCGGGCGACGAGAGCGAACACCGCGCCGGCGCCGAGGCCGAGGGCGCCGGCGGCGAGCAGGAGCGCGAGCGTGCCGGTAGGGGCGAGCGGCGGGTGCAGCGCGAGGACGGCGGCGGCGAGGGTCAGCGCCGCATAGGACACCAGGAGCGTGCGGGCGGCGGTGAACCGGTCCGAGAGCACCCCGCCGAGCGGGCGCAGCAGCACGGCCATCACCACGAAGCCCGCAGTGCGCAGCGCCGCCTCCCCCGGCTCCAGGTCGTACCAGCGCACGAGCAGCGTCGGCAGGAAGACGGAGAACGCGACGTAGCCGCCGAAGGACAGCGCGTACAGCGCGCTCGCCTGCCAGGTCACGGCCAGGCGCAGAGCCGCTGCCGTCGCCCGCGCGGGGTTACCGAGCGCCGGGCGCCACGTCGGCGCGGTGCGCATCGACGTCGCCGCGACCACGGCGAAGACGACGAGCGCGGCGGCGGCCACGAGGAAGGGCGCCGCCTCTCCGCCGGCCCGCACGAGCGGCACCGTGGTGAAGGCGGCGATCGCCGTGCCTCCCATGCTCGCCCCGTAGACGCCTGTCGCCATCCCGCGTCGCGAGGGCGGGAACCAGGAGTTCACGTAGGGGATGCCGATCGCGAAGGCCGTGCCGGCGATGCCGAGCAGCAGCCCGCCGAGCAGGAGTCCGGCGAGCGAGTCCTGGCCGACGAGGCCGAGCAGCAGCACCGGCACGACGGCGGCGAGCGACACGGCCGTGAACATGACCCGACCGCCGAACCGGTCCGTGAGGGCTCCGATCGGGACCCGGCCGAGCGCGCCGACGAGCACGGGCACGGCCACCACGAGGGAGGCGTCGGTGATCGTGCCGCGCTCCACGAGCACCGGACCGAGCGGGCTCAGCAGCGCCCAGGCCCACGAGCTCACGCCGAAACCGAGCGTGGCGAGCACGAGGGCGCGCACCGCCCCGGCGGGCAGGGCGACGCTCGGTGCTGGGGGCAGGGCGAGATCGGCAGGCGGGGCAGGCGGGGCAGGCGGGGCGAGCGGCGACGAGGTCACGGGGACTCAGCTCTCACGGGACGGCGGGTGAGCCCTCAGCGTGGGAGCGCCCGCGCCCCCGGACCAGTCCCCCGGTCGCCGGCAAGACCACCGATCACGATTCGGTCACGAAGCCCTCGACAGCTCGTCGGCTCAGGACACCGTGGTCGCCGCCCGGGCGTGGGTGAGCTCCTCGACCGCTGCACAGGCTTCCTCGAGGCCGGCACCCCGGGCGACCGCCGCCCCGACGAGGAACGCGGCGATCGGTGCCATCGAACGCTGCACGCCCTCGGCGACCACGCCCGTCATCCGGTGCACCCGGTCCACGTCGAGGTCCACGCCGCCGACCTCGAGCAGTGCGGAGGTCTCCCGCAGCCAGGGCAGCAGCTCGGTCTCCCAGTCGCACTGCCGGGTCACGGGGGTTCTCGCCGCCATCAGAAGTCCACCTTCTCCCACCCGCGGCGCTCGGACTCCCGTCGCGGGTCCTTGCTGCGGTAGACGATGTACGGCCGGTTCAGGTACCCCACCGGGGCGGCGAAGACGTGCACCAGGCGAGTGAAGGGCCACACCGCGAAGAGCAGCAGCGCGGAGAGGATGTGCAGTTGGAAGAAGATCGGAGCCTCTCCCATCAGCGACGGATCGGGCCGGAAGGTCCAGAAGTCCCGGAACCAGATCGAGACGCCCTCTCGGTAGTCGTAGGCGCCGAAGGTGGTGTGCACCAGCGTGGCGAGCACCCCGCAGAGGATGGTGGAGGTCAGCAGCAGGTACATGATCTTGTCCCCCACTGTGGTCGCGCCGAACACGCGGGTGTTCGTGCGCCGGCGATACAGCAGGATCAGCAGCCCGCCCACGCAGGCGACCGCCGCGGCGAGTCCGATGGTGACCGCCATGAGGTGGTAGAGGTGGTCGGAGATGCCGAGGAAGCGGGTCCAGGACTTGGGGATCCCGAGCCCCACCACGTGGCCGAAGAAGATCCCGATGATGCCGAAGTGGAACATCGGCGAGCCGATCGAGAGCAGTTTGGACTCGTAGATCTGGCTCGAGCGCGTGGTCCAGCCGAAGCGGTCGGCGCGGAAGCGCCACACGTGCCCGAGCACGAAGACCACCAGCACCATGTAGGGCAGCACCACCCACAGCAGCAGGTCCAGGGTCGAGGTGTCGGTCATGACGGTCGTCCTCTCAGGAGGTCCACGGGAACCGGGCCGGGGGCGGTGGCCCGGGAGTCGCAGCCGTTCGCGGCGAAGGTCTGTCCGCCCAGCGCCGCGGCGTCGGCGTCGAGCCCGTAACCGTCCAGGCCTACGGTCTCCTCCTCCGGCCCCTCCTCCGCCAGGCGCAGCACCGCGGCGCGGTCCTCAGCATCCAGGGGCGGGAGCGTCGCGCACAGCGCCACCAGCGCCCCGTGCCATGGAGAGGCGATGTCCTCGAGGTGCAGCCGCAGCAGCTCCACCCCGGGACGGTTCGAGCGCAGGATCTTCGCGCCCCGCTCCGCGTCGTGCCCAGCGCCGAACTCGAGGACGAGCGGCAGGTGGTCAGGTAGCTCCCGGTCATCGATCTCCACCCCGACGGCCCGGAAGTCCTGCTTGATGCGCAGCAGCGCCATGCCGCGGCGGCGGGTGTCGCCGTGGCTGAAGTAGGTCAGGTGCAGGCAACCTCGACGCCGGGTGTCGAAGGTGTCCACGTACTGCTCCTGGACGGCGACGGCATCCCTCACCGTCAGGGCGCGCAGAGTGAGCTCGAGCGGCTCCCGGACGCGGTCTGGGAGATCCTGGACCAGCGTGCGGAGGTCGCCGAACCGGGAGCGGACGTCCTGGTCGGGATAACTCAGCAGCCAAGAGACCGCGAGCCAGGTGATGCGCAGCTCCTCGGTGGACAGACCCGCGGCATGCAGCAGGTCCTGCGGCGAGCGACCGCGGGTCGGGGGCGGGGTCACGGTGGCGGTGCCGGTCCCGCCGCCGCCTGGGGAGCCGTTGTCGGCCGTGCGCCGGCCGAGCAGGCGGGCGAGCGCACCCATCAGGCACCCCCTGCGGCGGGGCTCGGGAAGAGCCCGTCGGGCCGGCCGCGTCCGTCCCAGTTCAGCAGGTTGATCCGGACGCCCTCAGGTCGCTCGGGACCGTTCTGCTGGCGCTTGGTGGCGTAGCCGGGGCCGGACAGCCCCATCGTCTCCTCCGGCGGGGACATCCCCATGCCGGGGCCGCCCGGAGCGTTCAGCGGGCAGTCGGTGCCGGTGGACTCGAGGTCGTGGGCGGACTCGTGGTGGCCGACGGGGATGACGTAGCGGTCCTCGTACTTCGCGATGGCGAGCAGGCGGTACATCTCCTGCATGCTCTCGCCGTCCATCCCCACGGCGTTCGCGATGCCCTCCTTCGGCTCCCTGTCGAGGTTGATGTCGCGCATGTAGGAGCGCATCGCCGCCATGCGGTACAGCACCCGCTCCACCGTGGGGACGTCCCCGGCGGTGAAGAGGTTCGCGAGGTACTCCACCGGGATGCGCAGCGCGTCGATCGCGGCGAAGAGGTTCTCCGCGTCCTCCGCGTCGTAGCCGGTGTCCCGCACCACGTCAACCACCGGCGACAGCGGCGGGATGTACCAGACCATCGGCATGGTGCGGTACTCGGGGTGCAGCGGGAGCGCGACCTCGTAGTCCTTGATGAGCCGATAGGTCGGCGACTTCTGGGCGGCGAGGATCCAGTCGTGTGGGATCCCGGAGGCCTTCGCGCCCGCGATCACCTCGGGGTCGCTCGGATCCAGGATCAGGTCGCGCTGGGCGCGGTAGAGGTCCTTCTCGTCCCGGGTCGAGGCGGCCTCGGTGACGCGGTCGGCGTCGTAGAGGACGAGGCCGATGTAGCGCAAGCGTCCCACGCACGTCTCGGCGCACACCGTCGGCTCCCCCTGCTCGATGCGGGGATAGCAGAAAGTGCACTTCTCGGCCTTGCCGGTGCGGTGGTTGAAGTAGATCTTCTTGTACGGGCAGCCGGTGATGCACATGCGCCAGCCGCGGCAGCCGTCCTGGTCCACGAGCACGATGCCGTCCTCCTCGCGCTTGTAGATCGCGCCGGAGGGGCAGGAGGCCACGCAGGTGGGGTTCAGGCAGTGCTCGCAGATGCGGGGCAGGTAGAACATAAACGTCTGGTCGAACTCGAACTGCACCTTGTCCTCGATGCCCTTGAGCATCGGGTCCTTGTCCTTGTGGAGGTAGGTGCCGCCGAGGTCGTCGTCCCAGTTGCCGGACCACTGGATCTGGGTGCGCTCCCCCGTGATGAGGGACTTCGGGGGCGCGGTGGGGATGGCCGACTGCTGCGCGGGGGCGTTGAGGAGGTTGTCGTACTCGTAGGTCCAGGGCTCGTAGTAGTCCTCGATGCCGGGCAGCTTCGGGTTCGAGAACAGCTGCAGCAGCTTGGAGAGGCGCCCGCCGGCTTTGGGCTTCAGCCGGCCGTTCGCGCCGAGCTCCCAGCCGCCCTTCCACGTCGCCTGGTCCTCGTACCCGCGCGGATAGCCCTGCCCGGGACGGGTCTCGACGTTGTTGAACCAGATGTACTCCGTGCCGGAGCGGTTGGTCCAGGCCTGCTTGCAGGTGACCGAGCAGGTGTGGCAGCCGATGCACTTGTCGAGGTTCATCACCATCGACATCTGGGCCATGACTCTCATGTCGTCTCTCCTTGTGCTCTCGGAGCTCAGTACTCGACGGGGGCGGTGCGCCGGCGGATCATCGTGACCTCGTCGCGCTGGTTCCCCGTGGGGCCGTAGTAGTTGAAGGCGTACGACAGCTGGCCGTATCCGCCGATGAGGTGGGAGGGCTTGAGCATGATCCGGGTCAGGGAGTTGTGGATGCCGCCGCGCATGCCGTCCCGCTCGGTCAGCGGCACGTTCACGGTGCGGTCCTGGGCGTGGTGCATGAAGGCGGTGCCCTTCGGCATGCGGTGCGAGACCACCGCCCGGGCGGCGACCACACCGTTGCGGTTGGTGGCCTCGATCCAGTCGTTGTCGGTGATTCCGACGGCCTCCGCGTCCTCGACGCTCATCCAGATCGTCTGGCCGCCGCGGGAGAGGTTCATCATGAAGAAGTTCTCCATGTACATCGAATGGATCGCCCACTTGTTGTGCGGGGTCAGGTAGCGCACCGAGATCGATGTCCCGGCCTCGTCCGTGGTGCCCAGCGCGCGCTCGCCGAACAAGGCGGTCATGTCGAGCGGAGGCCGGAAGACCGGCAGCGCCTCGCCCATCTCGAGCATCCAGTCGTGGTCGAGGTAGAAGTGCTGGCGGCCGGTGAGGGTGTGCCAGGGCTTCTTGCGCTCGACGTTGATGGTGAAGGGGCTGTACCGGCGCCCGCCGGACTCCGAGCCCGACCATTCGGGGCTCGTGATCACCGGGACCGGGGCGGCCTTGGTGTCGGCGAAATGGATCCGCTTGCCCTCGTTCTCGGCGGCGAGGTCGTGCAGGGCCATGCCGGTGCGCTTCTCGAGGGTCTTGAAGCCCTCGGTAGCCATGTGGCCGTTGGTGGTGCCGGACAAGCCCAGGATGAACTCGCAGGCCTGCAGGTCGGTCTCGAGCCTCGGCCGCCCGGCGGCGGAGCCGTGGCGGTGGACGCCGTTGAGGCGGCCGAGCTCGGCGACGTAGTCCTTCACGTCGTAGGTGATGCCCTTGGTGGTCATCCCGAGCGTCTCCAGCAGCGGGCCGATCGAGGTGAACTTCGCGTGGATCTGCGTGTAGTCCCGCTCGACCTCGACGAGGGTGGGCATCGTCAGGCCCGGGATCGGCTCGCACTCCCCCTTCTTCCAGTCGCGCACGCGCCCGTGCGGGGTCGCCAGCTCGCCGGGGGTGTCGTGCTGGAGCGGGAAGGCCACGACGTCGGTGCGGGTGCCGAGATGGGTCTCGGCGAGCTCGCTGAAGCGCCGCGCGATCCCGGCCCAGGTCTCCCAGTCGGTGCGCGACTCCCAAGGGTTGGAGATCGCCGGGTTGAAGGAGTGCACGAAGGGATGCATGTCCGTCGTGGACAGGTCGTGCTTCTCGTACCAGGTCGCCGCCGGCAGCACGACGTCCGAGTGGAGGGTGTGGCTCGTCATGCGGAAGTCGAGGGTGAGCATTAGATCGACCTTGCCGATCGGCGCCTCGTCCCTCCAGCGCACGTCCCGGGGTCGGAGGTGCTCCGGGGTCTCCTCCTCGGTGGCGGCGGAGTCGACCCCGAGCAGGTGACGGAAGAAGTACTGATCGCCCTTGGCGGAGGAGCCCAGGGTGTTCGCCCGCCAGATCGACCAGATCTTCGGATGGTTCTGCGGGGCGTCCGGGTCTTCGGCGGCGAAGCTGATGCCGCCGCTCCGAAGCTGGTCGACGAGGTACGGGATCGTCTCCTGGCCCGCCTCGGCGGCACGGTCGGCGACGTCGAGCGACGAGATGTCGAACTGGGGGTAGAAGGGCTGCCAGCCCAGGCGCTGGGACAGGGCGACGGCATCGGCCGTGGTGGTGCCCGCAAAGCGGCCCGCGCCCGTCGTCGCAGCGAGGGTGTCGGCACCGAAGCGGTCGTAGCGCCACTGGTCCGTGTGCATGTACCAATACGTCGTCTGGGTCATCTGGCGTGGCGGCCGGGTCCAGTCCAGCGCGTTGGCGAGGTGGAGCCAGCCGGTGATCGGGCGGACCTTCTCCTGGCCGACGTAGTGGGCCCAGCCGCCGCCGTTGACGCCCTGGGTTCCGCAGAGGTTCGTGAGGGTCAGGAAGGAGCGGTAGATGGTGTCGGAGTGGAACCAGTGGTTGGTGCCGGCGCCCATGATGATCATCGACCGGCCGCCGGAGTCGATCGCGTTCTGCGCGAACTCGCGGGCGATGCGGGCGGCGGCGACGCCGGGCACGCCGGTGATGGTCTCCTGCCAGGCGGGGGTGTAGAGCGCCTCGGCGTCGTCGAGGCCCCGCGCCCACTGCCCCGGCAGGCCCTCGCGGCCCACCCCGTACTCGGCGAGCAGCAGGTCGAAGACGGTGGTGACGATCCGGCCGTCGATCTCCCGCACGGGGACGCCGCGGGCGACGTCGCCGCGGCCTCCCTGGCCGGCCGTGTCGAAGCGGGGCAGTAGCACCTCGGCGACGTCCTCGTGGTGGCCCAGCAGCGACAGTGCCGGGTCGAGATCGCCGAGCTCGAGGTTCCAGCGGCCCTCCCCGTCGGCGCTGAAGCGGTGGCCGAGGGTGCCGTTCGGGACGACGACCCCGCCGCTCGCGCGGTCGAACATCATGGGCTTGAAGTCGGCGTGCTCGGTCGCGGCCTCCGCGGTGCGGTGCTCCCCCGCCTCGCTCGCGACGAGGAACTTGCCCGGCACGAGCCTCCCGTCCTCGCGCCGCTCGAGCTGCACGAGGAAGGGCAGGTCGGTGTACTGGGTGGAGTACTCCTCGAAATAGGGCACCTGCTTCTCGACGTAGAACTCGCGCAGGATGGTGTGGCCCATCGCCATGGCGAGCGCAGCGTCGGTGCCGGGATGCGGGGCGAGCCACTCGTCGGCGAACTTGACGCTCTCGGCGTAGTCGGGGGCGACGGAGATGACCTTCTGGCCGCGGTAGCGGGCCTCGGCCATCCAGTGCGCGTCCGGGGTGCGGGTCAGGGGCACGTTCGAGCCCCACATGATCAGGTAGGCCGCGTCCCACCAGTCCCCGGACTCGGGCACGTCGGTCTGGTCGCCGAAGACCTGCGGGGAGGCGGGCGGGAGGTCCGCGTACCAGTCGTAGAAGGACAGCATCGAGCCGCCGATGAGCTGGTGGAAGCGGGCGCCGGAGGAGAAGGAGACCTGGCTCATCGCGGGGATCGGCGAGAAGCCGGTGGCGCGGTCGGGGCCGAACTCCTTGACGGTGTGGACGTAGGCGGCGGCGACGAGCTCCTCCGCCTCCTCCCAGCTCGCCCGCACGAGGCCGCCTCTGCCGCGGACGCGCTTGTAGCGCCTCGCCTTCTCGGGGTCGGAGACGATCGCCTTCCACGCCTCGACCGGGTCGTTCCCCGGGGCCTTCACCTTCTCCTCCCGGAACATGCGCAGCAGCTCGGAGCGGATGTAGGGATAGCGCACCCGGGTGGGCGAGTAGGTGTACCAGGAGAAGGAGGCGCCTCGGGGGCAGCCGCGCGGCTCGTACTCGGGCCGGTCGGGGCCCGCGGAAGGGTAGTCGGTTTCCTGCGATTCCCAGGTGATCACCCCGTCCCTGACGTACACCTTCCAGGAGCAGGAGCCGGTGCAGTTGACGCCGTGGGTGGAGCGGACCACCTTGTCGTGGCTCCATCGCTCGCGGTAGAAGGAGTCGCCGCCGCGGCCGCCCACGCGATGGGTCTCGCGGTTGTCCTCGCTGATCCGCTCGGACCGGCTGAACATGCGCCGGGCGCCGATCAGCGCGTCGAACAGCGGCGAGTCCATCCCTCCGCCGGGATTGGTGCGGTCTTGGATGCTCATGGGTGCTCCTCCCGGGAGGGGACGGGGTCAGGTGGCGGGGGCGTCGGAGGGAGCGGCGGAGCGGGCGCCGCGCGCGACGAAGAGGGTGACGACGATCGCTCCGAGCGTGGCGAGCAGCAGCAGGACGATGCCGAGGGAGTAGCTGCCGCTGCCGGCGTGGATCGCGGCCATCACCAGCGGCGGGACGAATCCGCCCAGGCCGCCCGCGGCGCCGACGAAGCCGGTCACGGAGCCGACCACGGAGGGCTCGGAGGTCTGCGCGACCAGGGCGAAGACGGCGCCGGAGCCGAGTCCGAGGCCGGCGGCCATGACGATGAAGGCGATCGTGCCCAGCGGCATCAGCGCGGGCTGGAAGGCCAGAAGCAGCGCGGCGAGAGCGACAGCGGTGTAGGAGATCAGCAGGGTGCGCACCGCGCCGAGGCGGTCCGAGAGGGTCCCGCCGAGCGGGCGCATGATCACGGCGACGATGACGAATCCGGCCATCCGGAAGGAGGCGTCGGCGGTCTCCAGCCCGTACCAGTTCTTCAGCATCGTGGGCAGGAAGACGGAGAAGGCGACGTAGCCGCCGAAGGACAAGGCGTAGAGATAGCAAGCCTGCCAGGTCACCGTCAGCTTCATCACCGCGAGGGATTGGGCGATGATGCTCCGCTTCGACGGCGTCCAGGTGGGGGCGTCGTGCATGAACAGCCAGCCGACCACGGCGTAGGCCACGAGCGCGATCGCGGTGAGCACGAAGGGGGCGACGTCCCCGATGGCATCGACCAGCGGCACGGTGGTGAAGGCGCTGATCGCGGTGCCGCCCACGCCCACGCCGTAGAGGCCGGTGGCCATGCCGCGCTTCGCAGGCGGGAACCAGGAGTTCACGTAGGGCACGCCGATGGCGAAGGTGGTGCCGGCGATGCCGAGGAAGAATCCGCCGAGTAGCAGCGTGGAATACGAGTACTGGCCGATCAGGCCGATGAACAGCACCGGGATCACGGTGAGCAGGGAGACCAGCGGGAACATCAGGTGCCCGCCGAAGCGGTCCGAGAGCGCGCCCATGAGGATCCGGCCCAGCGAGCCCACCAGGACCGGCAGCGCGACGATCAGCGAGGCATCCTGGGCGAGGCCCTGCTCGACGTAGACGGGGCCGAGCGGGCTCAGCAGCGCCCATGCCCAGAAGTTCACTCCGAAGCCCAGGGTGACCAGCAGAAGGGCTCGCCAGGCCCCGGGCGGGACGGTCGACGGGGAGGTGGTCGAGGTGACGGCGGAGGGTGGGGACCCGGACATCGAGGCGCTCCTCGGGCGAGTGCGGACGCGCGGGCCGACCTGTTCTCGACGACGCACCACAGGGGGACTGTGCGCCTCCAGCATTCTCGGCCCGTACGGCCACCATAGGGGACTTCCGTCCCGATGGAGCCCCTTCTCGAGGAATTCTTCTGTCACTCGTCGGAAAGCAGCGAATTATGCGATCCGGAGATCACCTAATTCGTCCTCCTCGCGCTCTCGACGCCTCATTCCGGGGCGTCGAGCTCCAGGTCGACCATGAGCTCGGCGGCGATCTGCTCGAGGGCCTCCCGCACCGCCGCATCCGAACCGCCCGCGGGCAGGCGCACTTCGGCCTCGGCCTCGAAGAGCACACCGCCGCCCTCGGGGGCGTCCCGGGTCCAGCTGCGCAGACCGTCGATGGTGGCGCCCTGCGCGGAGAGCGCCGAGGTCACCTCGCGCACCATGCCGGTGCGGTCCTGGCCGAGCAGGTGCAGACGGAAGGACTCCCCGCCCTGCGCCGCCGCGCCGGTCCCGCTCGCGGCCTCGACCTGCAGACCCACCTCTCCCGCGAGGGCGGGGAGGGCGTCCAGGAACGCCTCGGTCCGCTCGGCCGGGACCTCGACCTGCACGATCCCGGCGAAGTGACCGGCGAGCAGGGCGAGCTGGCTGTCGACCCAGCTGCCTCCGTGCTCGTCGACGACGGAGGCGAGGGCGGAGACGAGGCCGGGGCGGTCCTCGCCGATGGCGGTCAGCACGAAAGTGGTCATGGTCACAGGGTAGTGGCTCGAGGGCTCAGACGCCCGACTTGTACAGGCCGTAGGTGTAGGCGTCGAAGACGGCCTCCCACGAGGCCTCGATGACGTTCGGGCCGACGCCCACGGTCTGGAACTCGAGACCGCGCCCGGAGGTCCGCACGAGCACCCGGGTGGTCGCATCGGTGCCGTGCTGCGCGTCGAGGATGCGCACCTTGAAGTCCTGCAGCTCGAAGTCGTCGATCTCGGGGTAGCGCTCGCGGAGGGCGGAGCGCAGGGCGAGGTCCAGGGCGTTGACCGGGCCGTTGCCCTCGGCGATCGCGACCCGCCGCTCCGCGTCCTCGCCCGTCCCGGCGAGCAGGCGCACCGTCGCCTCGGACTCGAGGGTGCCGTCGCGCAGCTGCTGGGAGGTGGCGCGCCACGACTCGACGGTCGCGTAGGACGGCACCTGACCGAGCTGGTCCAGGACGAGGAGCTCGAAGGAGGCGTCGGCCGCCTCGTAGGAGTAGCCCTCCGCCTCGCGCTGCTTGACGGTCGCCGCGAGCCGCGAGAGCAGCTCCGGATCCCCCGCGAGGTCGAAGCCGAGCTCGCGGCCCTTGAGCTCGATGGAGGCGCGGCCGGCCATGTCCGAGATGATCATGCGCATGTCGTTGCCGATCTCGCGCGGATCCATGTGCTGGTAGAGATCCGGGTCCACTCGGATCGCGCTCGCGTGCAGGCCGGCCTTGTGCGCGAAGGCGCTCGCCCCCACGTAGGGCGCGCGGGAGGTGACCGGCATGTTCACGATCTCCCCGATCGCGTGGGCGATGCGCGTCGTCTCGGCGAGGGTCTCCGCGGGGAGGAGCTCGAGGCCCATCTTCAGCTGGAGGTCGGCGAGGAGCGTGACGAGGTCCGCGTTGCCGGTGCGCTCCCCGTAGCCGTTGACGCATCCCTGCACGTGGGTGATGCCCGCGCGCACGGCGGTGAGGGCGTTCGCGACGGCGCAGCCGGAGTCGTTGTGGGTGTGGGCACCGAGGCGCGCGTCGGCGAGCCCGGCGGCGTCGAGTCGGCCGCGGAGGTCCTCGACGATCTCGGTCACCTGGTGCGGGAGCATCCCGCCGTTGGTGTCGCACAGGACGACCGCCGCCGCACCGGCCTCGTAGGCGGCGATCACCACGGAGACGGTGTAGTCGGCATCGTGCAGGTAGCCGTCGAAGAAGTGCTCGGCGTCGACGAACACCTCGCGGTCCAGTCCCCGCAGGTGCTCGACGGTGTCCCGCACCATCGCCAGGTTCTCCTCGGCCGTGGTGCGCAGGGCGTCGAGGACATGGCGCAGATCCGATTTGGCCACGAGCGTGATAGTCGGGGCTCCCGAGTCCACGAGCGCCGCGACCTGCGGGTCCTCCGTCACGATGACGCCGGCCTTGCGGGTCGCGCCGAAGGCGGCGAGACGGGCGGTGCGCAGCTCGAGCTCGGTCGCCGCCCGGGCGAAGAACTCGGTGTCGCGCGGGACCGCGCCCGGCCAGCCGCCCTCGATGTAGGTCACGCCCAGCTCGTCGAGCAGGCGCGCGACGGCGAGCTTGTCCGCGACGGAGAGCGTCAGGCCCTCCTGCTGGGAGCCGTCGCGCAGAGTCGTGTCGTAGAGGTGGAAGCCGTCCACGGCGCTAGGTGTGGGGCGGGCGGTGCTCGTCATCTCACACCAGCCGGGTGAGCCAGCCGTGACGGTCGGGCACCCGGCCGTACTGGATGTCCGTGAGCTCCTGGCGCAGGGCGAGGGTGGTCGCGCCGGAGCCGCCGTCGCCGACGGGCTGCGCGCCGCCCGGATGGCGGAACTCCCCGATCGGCGTGATCACGGCGGCCGTGCCGCAGGCGAACATCTCGGTGATCTCGCCGCTCGCGAGCTGCGCGAGCACGTCGTCCATCACCAGGCGCTGCTCGACGGGCTCGAGACCGCGATCCGCCGCGAGGGTGAGGATGGAGGAGCGGGTGACGCCCTCGAGGATCGAGCCGCTGAGTGACGGCGTGAGGATCCGGCCGTCGACCGTGATCGCGAAGACGTTCATGCCCGAGAGCTCGTCGATCGAGGTGTGCGTCTCGGAGTCGAGGAAGAGCACCTCGTCGGCCCCGTGCTCGGCCGCCTGCGCCTTGCCCAGGAGGGAGGACGCGTAGTTGCCGCCGCACTTCGCGGCGCCGGTGCCCCCGGCCCCGGCGCGGGCGAACTCGTCGGTGATCCACACGACGAGAGGCTGCACCCCCCGCGGGAAGTAGGCGCCCGCCGGGCAGGCGATGACGTAATAGTCGACCACGTGGGAGGCCCGGACCCCGAGGAACTCCTCGTTGGCGATCATGAACGGACGCAGATACAGCGACTGCTCGCCGGTCGGCTCCGGCACCCACGGCTCGTCGGCCGCGACCTGCGCGCGCAGCGAGGCGAGGAAGTCCTCGACCGGCAGCTCGGGCAGCGCGAGGCGACGGGCGGAGGCCGCGAGCCGCTCGGCGTTGCGCTCGGGACGGAAGGTCCACACCGAGCCGTCGGCGTGGCGGAACGCCTTGAGGCCTTCGAAGATCTCCTGGCCGTAGTGCAGCACGGCCGAGGCCGGGGAGAGCTGGAGCGGTCCGAACGGGATGACCTCTCCCCCGGCCCAGCCGCCCTCGACGGTCCACCGGGCATGGGTCATGAAGTCGGTGAAGTGCTGGCCGAAGCCGGGGGCGGCGAGGATGCGGGCGCGCTCGTCGTCGCCGATGCGACGGGTGGTGTCGGACTGGGGGTAGGCGAGCGCGCTCACGGGTGGGTCCTCCTCGAGGATCGGGCGGGTGGGGTCAGTGTGGCAGGTGCGGGCTCAGCGCCCGGAGATCGCGGCGACGAGCGCGTCGCCGATCGCGACCGTCCCGCGGGTGGAGAGCGAGGGGTCCTCGGCCCGGGCGGCGAGGTCGTTCTCGACCGCGGCGCGCACGGCGGCGGCCGGCTCGACGTGCCCCAGGTGGTCGAGCATCAGCGCGACCGAGAGCACCGTGGCGGTGGGATCGGCCTTGTCCTGGCCGGCGATGTCCGGTGCCGAGCCGTGCACGGGCTCGAACATCGACGGGAAGGCCCCGGTGGGGTTCACGTTGCCGCTCGCCGCGAGACCGATGCCGCCCCCGATGGCGCCCGCGAGATCGGTCACGATGTCGCCGAAGAGGTTGTCGGTGACGATCACGTCGAAGCGCGAGGGGTCCTGCACGAGATAGATCATCATCGCGTCGACATGGGCGTAGTCGACGGCGACCGCGGGGTACTCGGCCCCGACCTGCTCGACGATCCGCCGCCACAGGTGCCCGGCGTGCACCAGCACGTTGTGCTTGTGCACCAGGGTGAGCTTCCCCCGGCGGGCCGCGGCCTGCTCGAAGGCGTAGCGGACCACCCGCTCGACGCCGACGGCGGTGTTGAGGGACACCTCGGTGGCGACCTCCAGCTCGGTGCCGGTGCGCATCGAGCCGCCGTTGCCGACGTACGGGCCCTCGGTGCCCTCGCGCACCACCAGGAAGTCGATCTCGCCGGGCTCGGCGAGCGGCGTCGCCACGCCCGGGAAGAGCCGGGTGGGACGCAGGTTCACGTAGTGGTCGAAGCCGAAGCGGAGCTTCAGCAGCAGGCCGCGCTCGAGGACGCCCGAGGGGACCCCAGGATCGCCGACCGCGCCGAGCAGGATCGCGTCGTGCTCGGCGAGGCGGGCCATGTCCTCGTCGGTGAGCGTCTCGCCGGTGCGGTGCCAGCGGCCGGCCCCGAGGTCGAAGTCGGTGGTCTCGACCGTGACGCCGGCCGGCTCCAGGGCCGCCCGGAGGGCTCGCAGGCCCTGCGGGACGACCTCCTGACCGATGCCGTCTCCCTCGATGACGGCGAGGCGCAGGGTGGTGGACGCGGAGGTCGTGCTCATGGTGGTGCTCCTTCGGGGACGCTCGGGCGCGAGGGTCGGGGTCAGTAGACGAGGTCGACGGCGTGGATCGAGTGGGCACCGATGTCCTCGCCGATGCGCTCGGCGAGCTCGCGGTCCACGGAGGAGTCCAGGTCGAGGACCACGAGGGCTTCGGCGCCGGGGCCCTTGCCCGCGCGGGAGACCTGCATGCCGGCGATGTTCACGCCCGCCTCGCCCAGTCGGGCGCCGTACTGGCCGATCAGGCCCGGTCCGTCCTCGTAGCGGATCAGCAGCAGGTGGTCGCTCAGGGGGACCTCGAGCGCGTGGCCGCCCACCTCGACGAGCTTGTGGGCCTGCTCGACGCCGCTGAGGGTGCCGGAGACGGAGACGACCTCGCCGCTGCGGAGCGTGCCGCGCAGCGAGATCACGTTGCGGAACCGCTCGGAGGCCTCCTCGGTCTGCAGCTGCACGGTGATGCCGCGCTCCTCGGCCATGACGGGGGCGTTGACGTAGCTGACCTGGTCGGTGACCACGCCGCGGAACAGTCCGCGGAGGGCGGAGAGCTTGAGCGCGGTGACGTCGTGGGTGGCGATCTCGCCGCGCACGACGATCTCGAGCAGCTCGGGCGACTCGGCCGCGAGCGCGGTGAAGAGCTGGCCGAGGCGGTCGGCGAGCGCCACGCCCGGGCGGACCAGGTCGTCGATCGCACCGCCGGCGACGTTCACGGCGTCGGGGACGAGCTCGCCCGCGAGAGCGAGGCGCACGGACTTGGCGACGGCCACGCCGGCCTTCTCCTGCGCCTCGGCCGTCGAGGCGCCGAGGTGCGGGGTGAGGGTGACGTTGTCAAGCTCGAGCAGGCGCGCTGCGGTCTCGCTCGTGGCGGGCGGCTCGGAGGTGTAGACGTCCAGGCCGGCACCGGCGATCTGCCCGGTGGTCAGCGCCGTGTACAGCGCCTCCTCGTCGATCAGCCCGCCGCGGGCGGCGTTGACGATGTGCAGGGTGGGCTTGGCGAGCGCGAACTGCTCGGCGCCGATCAGCCCTGTGGTCTCCGGGGTCTTGGGCATGTGCACGGTGACGATGTCGGAGGCGCGCATGAGCTCGTCGAGCTCGACCACGCGCGCCCCGAGCTCGGCGGCCCGGGTGTGGTTCACGTAGGGGTCGTAGGCGAGCAGCTCGACGCCGAAACCGGCCAGGCGCTCGGCCACGAGCTGGCCGATGCGGCCGAAGCCGACGACGCCGACCGTCTTGCCGAGCAGCTCGACGCCCGTGAGCTGCTTCCGCTCCCACTTGCCGGCCTTCACCGAGGCATCGGCGCGGGCCAGGTGGCGCAGCGAGGAGAGGATCAGGGTCACGGCGAGCTCCGCCGCCGAGACGATGTTCGAGGTGGGAGCGTTGATGACCATCGCCCCGGCGGTCGTGGCGGAGGCGACGTCGACGTTGTCCAGGCCCACTCCGGCGCGGGCGACGACCTTGAGCCGTCCCGCGGCGGCGAAGACCTCCGCGTCGACCTGGGTCGCGGAGCGGACCAGCAGGGCATCGGCCTCGGCCACGGCGGCGAGCAGCGCCGGGCGGTCGGTGCCGTCCACGCTGCGCACCTCGACGTCGGGGCCGAGGACCTCGACGGTGGCGGGCGACAGTTCCTCAGCGATGAGCACGACAGGACGCGTCACGGAATCTCCTCCGGTGCGGATGGTGGTCGTCGCACTCATCCTCGGGGGCGACGGGTTTCAGGGCCTTCGGGACCAGAGTAGTCGCGTGTCCGCCATGCGGGAACGGCGGTCACGATGCGAGACCTGGATGCCGCGTCGCCCTCCGAGGCAATCAGCCGAGGCGCAGCCCCGCCAGCAGCTGATGGGCGAACAGAGCACTCTCATCGTCGGCGAGGTCATGGAGGCGGACCGAGAACTGCTCATCCCCGCGATGAACCGTGACGCCGACGGAGAAGCGGCCGCCCGGGCCCCTGCCGTGCTCGATCGCGGCGAGCTCCGCCCCGGGGATCTGGGCACGAGCGACGTTCCGCGTGGCGGCGAGGGGGTACGGGGAGGGGATCGGGAGCCGATGGCGGGCCATCGTGGCGCGGCGCTCGCCGGCGGAGAAGTTCAGCGCGATCTCCGAGACCTCGGGGTCGCCGAGCCCGGGCGGGAGCGCCACGCTGAGATCACGCAGGGTGTGCTCCTCCCAGTCCTCGGGGACCGCGGTGCCCGCGACGACCGGCAGGGCCGTGGGGTCCTCGAGGTGGACGCTCGGCGCCGCACCGGTCGCGAAGAGCATGAGCGCCCTGCGGCCGTCGACCGCGAGGGCCAGGCCGAAGGTCGCGGTGCACACGAGCTGCCGCTCCCCCTCGGCGGTCTCCACCGGGAGGGCACCCCGGGAGGACGCGAGGAGGAGGGGTCCGGTGAGCTCCGGCAGCTCGAGCATCTCGACCTCGGTGACGGCGTCGAGCAGGTGCATGCGGTGGCCGTCCTCGGGGTACGGGAGCGGCTCCATGCCGTACTGCTCCGGGAGTCCCTCCCCGTCGACGAGGGCTCCGGCGATCGGGTTCTCTGCGAAGAGATCGTCGAAGGCCGGGAGGAACGCCTCGTCCAGCCCGAGCGACTCGACGAGAGCAGAGGCGATCTCGCCGGAGCGGGAGTTGTCCGCCTCGAGCAGCAGCGGGGTGTCGAGCACGTGCAGGATGCTCTGGACCAGGACGCCCGTGGCGGCCCCGGCTAGGGCCTCGCTCCCGCCGAGGGCCTCCTCGGCCGCGGGGTCGATCTGCACCGGCGCGGCGGTGAACACCGGAGAGTCCTCGGCGAATCCCGGGGACCACCAGGTCCCGAAGCGATCCGTGCGCACGAGCATCCCCTGCTGGGTGCCGAACCGCTCATCCGCAGCCGCGGTGTCGAGCTCGACGAGCTGGAGGTCCACCTCGGCGGCCCAGCCCGCGAAGGTGCCGCCGGGCACGGGCGTCGGCTCCTCCCCCTCGGGGCTCGGCGGCGTGGTCTAGTCCGCCTGCTCCTCCGCATCCTGGCCCTCGGCGTCCGACGGCTCGGCGCTGGGCAGCAGCGCGCGGGCCCCGGCCGCTGTCATGACGCTCAGCGCCCCCAGGCCCGCCATCGCGGTCCGTCGCGTCGTCGGCCGTGCGATCGACCTGATGCTCATCCTCTGATCCCCCTGATATCTCGGACAGCTGTCCACGACATCATTCATGAGAAACGGCGGCGAGCGCACCCTGGGGTGCGCCCGCCGCCGTCGGGCGACCGGGTGGGATCAGCGCGCGGCGCTGCCCTCGGTGTAGTCGTCATCCAGGCCCGAGGTGGACCAGGAGAACATCTTGCGCAGGTCCCGGCCGACCTTCTCGATCTCGTGCTCGGCCTCCTTGGCGCGCAGCTCCTGGAACTCCTTCGCACCGTTGTCCTGGTCCTCGATGAACCGCTTCGCGAAGGCGCCGGACTGGATGTCGGCGAGGATCGCCTTCATGTCGGCCTTGGTCTGGTCGGTGACGACGCGGGGACCGGAGACGTAGTCGCCGAACTCGGCGGTGTCGGAGATCGACCAGCGCTGCTTGGCGATGCCGCCCTCCCACATCAGGTCGACGATCAGCTTGAGCTCGTGGAGGACCTCGAAGTAGGCGATCTCCGGCTGGTACCCCGCCTCGGAGAGGGTCTCGAAACCGGCCTGGACCAGGTGGCTCATGCCGCCGCAGAGCACGGCCTGCTCGCCGAAGAGATCGGTCTCGGTCTCCTCGGTGAAGGTGGTCTTGATGACGCCGGCGCGGGTGCCGCCGATACCCTTGGCGTAGGACAGCGCGAGGTCCCAGGCGGAGCCGGTGGCGTCCTGCTCGACGGCGACGATGTCCGGGATGCCGCGGCCGGCGACGAACTCGCGACGCACGGTGTGGCCGGGGGCCTTGGGGGCGATCAGCAGGACGTCGACGCCGGCGGGGACCTCGATGTAGCCGAAGCGGATGTTGAAGCCGTGCGCGAAGGCGAGCGCCTTGCCCTCGCTGAGGTGCGGCTGGATGGACTCGGCGAAGACCTTCCGCTGGTCCTGGTCCGGCGTGAGGATCATGATCAGGTCGGCCCACTCGGAGACCTCGGCGACGGTGCCGGTGCCCAGGCCCTCCTCCTGCGCCTTCGTGGCGGACTTCGAGCCCTCGCGGAGGCCCACGCGGACCTCGACGCCGCTGTCGCGCAGGTTCAGCGCATGGGCGTGGCCCTGCGAGCCGAAGCCGATCACCGCGACCTTCTTGCCCTGGATGATCGAGAGGTCAGCGTTGTCGTCGTAGAAGATCTCCGCCACGATGTGCTCCTTGTTCTGTGGGTCGGGGTCCGCGCCGCCCGCGATGCGGTGCAGCGGCGCCGGCGTCAGGTCGATCCTAGCGCCGGAAGTCTTGCATGATGAGAGGGTGTCTCCGGATGTGAGACCCCGCGAGCGGCTCGCGGTCAGCCGAGCAGCGCGCGGTCCGTGATCGCCCGGGCGCCGCGGCCGATGGCCACCTCACCCGACTTCACGATCTCGCGGATGCCGAACTCATCGAGCATCCCCAGCAGCGCCGAGAGCTTGTCCTGCGTTCCCGTCGCCTCGATGGTGACCGAGTCGGTCGCCGCGTCGACGACCTTCGCCCGGAACATCTGGACGATCTCGAGCACCGAGGTACGGCTCGAGGAGTCCGCGGTGACCTTGATCAGGATCAGCTCGCGTTGGACGGTCTGGCGGGGCTCGAGCTGGACGATCTTGAGCACGTTGACGAGCTTGTTGAGCTGCTTGGTGATCTGCTCGAGACGACGCTGGTCGACGTCGACCACCACGGTGATACGGGAGATCTCCGGGTGCTCGGTGGGGCCGACGGCGAGGGACGAGATGTTGTAGCCGCGGCGGGAGAACAGGGCGGCGACGCGCGTGAGCACGCCGGGCTTGTTCTCCACCAGGACGGACAGGGTCTGGCTGTGGGGGGTCATCACGTACTCCGAGGTGGACGGGGCGGAAGCGGCGTTCATGATCAGATGTCCCTCTCCCACTCGGGGCTCATGCCCTGGGCGATCTGGATCTCGTCGTTGGAGACGCCGGCCGGGACCATCGGCCACACCATCGCGTCGGCGCTCACCGTGAAGTCCACGACCACGGGGCGGTCGTTGATCTCGAGCGCCTGGCGGATGGTGTCGTCGATGTCCTCGTCGCGCTCGCAGCGCAGGCCCGCGGCGCCGTACGCGTCGGCGAGCTTCACGAAGTCGGGGATGCGGCGGCTGCCGTGACCGGTGTTGAGCTCGGTGTTGGAGTATCGCTGGTCGTAGAACAGGTTCTGCCACTGGCGCACCATGCCGAGGCTCGAGTTGTTGATGACCGCGACCTTGATCGGGATGTCGTTGATGACGCAGGTGGCGAGCTCCTGATTGGTCATCTGGAAGCAGCCGTCGCCGTCGATCGACCAGACCACGCGGTCCGGCTGGCCGACCTTGGCGCCCATGGCGGCGGGCACCGAGTAGCCCATGGTCCCGAGGCCGCCCGAGTTGATCCAGGTGAGCGGGTTCTCGTACTGGACGAACTGCGCGGACCACATCTGGTGCTGTCCGACGCCGGCGACCATGATCGCCTCGGGTCCGGAGAGCGCGCCGAGGCGGGAGATGACCTTCTGCGGGGCGGTCAGGCCGTCGTCGGTCTCAGTCCAACCCAGCGGGTAGTTGTCGCGCAGGAGGTCCAGCGCGCTCCACCAGGCGTCGTAGTCGCGGGGGTCGCTCTCCGCCGCATCCAGCCGGCTGCGCAGCTCGGCGGTGAGGGCCCGGGCGACATCGGCGGCCTGGCCCACGATCGGCACGTCGGTCTCGATGTTCTTGGAGATCTCCGCGGGGTCGATGTCGGCGTGGACGATCGCCGCGTTCGGGGCGAAGGAGTCCAGGCGACCGGTCACGCGGTCATCGAAGCGGGCACCGATGTTCACGATCAGGTCCGCCCGCTGCAGGGCCGAGACCGCCGCGACGGTCCCGTGCATGCCGGGCATGCCGAGGTGGCTGGGGTGCGAGTCCGGGAGGGCGCCGCGGGCCATGAGGGTGGTGACGAAGGGGGCACCAGAGACGTCCACCAGTTCGCCGACCTCCTCCCAGGCGCGGCCGCGCAGCACGCCGCCGCCGAGCAGGAAGACGGGACGCTTGGCCTCGAGCAGGAGGGTCGCCGCCTCGCGTATCTGCTTGCTGTGCGGGCGCGACTCGGGGCGGTAGCCGGGCAGGTCGAGCGTCTCGGGCCAGACGAACTCGGTCATCGCCTGCTGCGCGTCCTTGGTGACGTCCACCAGCACGGCGCCGGGCCGGCCGGTCGAGGCGATGTGGAAGGCCTGCTTGATGACCTTGGGAATCTCGTCGGCGTCGGAGACCAGGAAGTTGTGCTTGGTCACGGGCATGGTCATGCCCACGATGTCGGCCTCCTGGAAGGCGTCGGTCCCGATGAAGGACGAGCCGACCTGGCCGGTGATCGCGACGAGCGGGATCGAGTCCATCTGCGCGTCGGCGATCGCGGTGATCAGGTTGGTCGCCCCGGGGCCCGAGGTCGCCAGGCACACGCCGACCTTGCCGGTGGCGTGCGCGTAGCCGCTCGCCGCGTGGCCGGCGCCCTGCTCGTGGCGGACCAGCACGTGGCGCAGCTTCTTGGCGTCCATCAACGGGTCGTAGGTGGGCAGGATCGCCCCGCCGGGGAGGCCGAAGACGACCTCGGCCCCGGCATGCTCGAGGGACTCGACCAGCGCCTGGGCGCCCGTCATCTGCTGTCCGGTCATCGGAACTCCTTCGTCGTCTCGGACGGTGGTCGTGGCGGGGACTGCGGCCGTTCCCCTCCCGAGGGATCGCACCCGACCGGGGGCACGAAAAAGCCCCTCCGCCTGGGGCTCAGGGAGGGGCGCGGTGACGTGCTCGAAGGACGAACGGGCGTCAGCCGCGCTCGAGAACTACGAGGATGTCGAGATGCATGGCGACAGCATAGGCCCTCACCCCCGCCGAGCCACCCCGGTCCGGGATGCGAGACGTCCGATGCCCGCGCATGACGCGGGAGTGCCGTGCATGACACCGGATGACCAAAGCGTTTGTAATTGCCTCCATTACTCGTCATTCTGTGGGCATGGAGTCGACCGATCTCAGCACCCGTCCGCCCGCCGACGGAGCTCCCGCGCACGCCGCCCCACCGCGGGTGCGCCCCTCCCGCTCGGGCAAGCCGCAGGGGCAGTGGAAGGTCGACGGCACGGCGCCGCTGAACCCCAACGAGGAGTTCAAGGCCGCGGACAACGGGCTCAACGTGCGCGCCCGCATCGAGGAGACCTACGCCCGCGAGGGCTTCGACGCGATCCCCGGTGACGACCTCCACGGCCGCTTCCGCTGGTGGGGCCTCTACACCCAGCGCAAGCCCGGGATCGACGGCGGCCGCACGGCGCAGCTCGAGCCGCATGAGCTCGAGGACCGCTACTTCATGCTCCGCGTGCGCACCGACGGTGCCGCCCTCTCCCCCGCCGCGCTCCGCGTGCTCGGCTCGATCTCCACCGACTTCGCCCGCGGCGCGACCGACCTCACCGATCGCCAGAACGTGCAGTACCACTGGATCGAGATCGAGGACGTGCCCGAGATCTGGCGCCGGCTGGACACCGTCGGCCTCGAGACCACCACCGCGTGCGGCGACACCCCGCGCGGCTTCCTCGGCAGCCCCGTCGCCGGCATCGCCGCCGACGAGATCATCGACCCCACCCCGGTGATCGCCGAGATCAAGCGCCGCTACATCGGCGACCCCGAGCTCGCGAACCTGCCGCGCAAGTTCAAGACCGCGATCACCGGGCACCCCAGCCTCGACGTCGCCCACGAGATCAACGACATCTCGCTCGTGGGCGTGGTCCACCCCGAGCTCGGCCCCGGCTACGACCTCTGGGTGGGCGGCGCGCTCTCCACCGCCCCGCGGCTCGGCGAGCGCCTGGGCGTCTTCGTCACCGAGGAGCAGGCACCCGACGTGTGGCACGGCGTGGTGCGGATCTTCCGCGACTACGGCTTCCGTCGCCTGCGCAACAAGGCGCGGCTGAAGTTCCTGCTCGCCGACTGGGGCACGGAGCGGTTCCGCGAGGTGCTCGAGTCCGAGTACCTCGGCTACGCCCTCCCGGACGGTCCGGCCCCCGCCCCGGCCACCGGGCCGGGCGACCACGTCGGCGTGCATCTCCAGAAGGACGGCCGCTCGTACATCGGCGCCGCCCCCACGGTCGGCCGGATCCGCGGCGACCTCCTGACCCGCCTCGCCGATCTGGTGGAGGAGGTCGGCGCCGACTCCGTGCGCCTGACCGCCTTCCAGAAGCTCGTGGTCCTGGGCGTCCCCGCCGACCGCGTCCAGGACGCGGTGGAGGGCCTCGAGGCCCTCGGGCTGCGCACCCGGCCCAGCGCCCTGCGCCGCTCGACGATGGCCTGCACCGGCCTCGAGTTCTGCAAGCTCGCGATCGTGGACACCAAGGACACCGCGACGGCGGCGGTCGACGAGCTCGAGCGCCGCCTCTCAGACGTCGAGCCGCGCCTCGGACAGCCGATCAGCCTGCACCTGAACGGCTGCCCCAACTCCTGCGCCCGCATCCAGACGGCAGACATCGGGCTCAAGGGACAGATCATCACGACCGACGACGGCGAGCAGGTCCCGGGGTTCCAGGTCCATCTGGGAGGATCGCTCTCAGCACCCGGTCTCGAGGGGCCCCAGCTGGGGCGCACGCTGCGCCAGCACAAGGTCGCCGCCACGGAGCTGCCGGACTACGTCGAGCGCGTCGTCCGCCGCTTCGCGGACGGTCGCACCGACGGGGAGACCTTCGCAGCCTGGGCGCACCGTGCCGAGGAGGAGGAGCTGCGATGACCACGACCGAACGCGCCCACCAGGACGAGGGCTCCGCCGAGACCCCCGAGGAGCGGATCGCCCGCCTGCGCACCCTCGCGGCGAAGGGCGCCGAGCGCTTCGCGGCCCTCGAGGCGGAGCTCGGCCCCGATGAGCTCGCCGACGCCGCGGCTCGGTGGGCCGCCGAGACGTTCGGGGACTCTCTCACGGTGGCCTGCTCGATGGCCGATGCGGTGCTCCCCCACGTCGTCGCCGCCCACCGCCCCGGCGTGGACGTGCTCTTCCTCGACACCGGCTACCACTTCCCCGAGACCCTCGCGACCCGCGACCGTGTCGCCCGCGAGCTCGACGTGACGGTGGTGGACGTGCTGCCCGAGCGCACCGTCGCCGAGCAGGACGCCGAGCACGGCGCGAAGCTCCACGACCGCGATCCCGCGTCCTGCTGCGGCATGCGGAAGGTCGCCCCCCTGAAGAAGGCGCTCGGCGGCTACGACGCCTGGGTCACCGGCGTGCGCCGCGACGAGGGACCGACCCGAGCCGGCTCCCCCGTGGTGACCTTCGACGAGGCCTTCGGGCTCGTCAAGATCAACCCGCTCGTCACCTGGTCCTACGATCGGCTCATGGCGTACTCGCGCGAGCACTCCCTGCCGGAGAACCCGCTGCTGCACCAGGGCTACCCGAGCATCGGCTGCGCCCCCTGCACCCGTCCCGTCGCCCCTGGCGAGGACCCCCGCGCCGGCCGCTGGGCCGGCACCCAGAAGACCGAGTGCGGACTCCACCCCGGCGACGGCGGCACCGAAGCGGACCCCGCCGCGGGATCGTCGGCTGGATCCGCCCCGGCCATCCGCACCGCCCCCGTCCTGATCTCCCTCAGCCCCACCCAGGAGGACCGATGACCGCCCTCGCCCCCGCGCCGCGCGTGGACGCCCCGGCCGGCCTGCTCGACGCCCTCGAGGCCGAGGCCATCCACATCATCCGCGAGACCGTCGCCGAGCTCGAGCGTCCCGTCATGCTCTTCTCCGGCGGCAAGGACTCCGTGGTGATGCTGCACCTCGCCGCGAAGGCGCTGTGGCCCGCCCCGATCCCCTTCCCGGTGCTGCACGTCGACACCGGCCACAACTTCCCCGAGGTGATCGAGTTCCGCGACCGGACCGTCGCCGAGATGGGCGTCGAGCTCCTCGTCGCCTCCGTGCAGGACTATCTCGACGACGGTCGCCTCGAGGAGCGCGCCGACGGCACCCGCAACCCGCTGCAGACCATGCCGCTGCTCGACGCGATCGAGGAGCACCGCTTCACGGCGGTCTTCGGCGGCGGCCGCCGCGATGAGGACAAGGCCCGCGCCAAGGAGCGCATCATGAGCCTGCGCTCCGCCTTCGGGCAGTGGGACCCCAAGAACCAGCGGCCCGAGCTCTGGCACCTCTACAACACCCGTCACCGTCCCGGCGAGCACGTGCGCGTCTTCCCGCTGTCGAACTGGACCGAGCTGGACGTGTGGCGGTACATCGCCCGCGAGCAGATCGAACTGCCCTCGCTGTACTACGCGCACGAGCGTGACGTCGTCGAGCGCGACGGCATGCTGCTCAGCCCCGGCGACTGGGGCGGCCTGCGCGAGGGCGAGGAGACCACCCGGCGCACGGTCCGCTACCGCACCGTCGGCGACATGTCCTGCACCGGGGCCGTGCTCTCCGAGGCCTTCGACGTACAGGCCGTCCTCGCCGAGGTCGCCGCCAGCACCATCACCGAGCGCGGCGCCACCCGGGCGGACGACCGGATCTCCGAGGCCGCCATGGAGGACCGCAAGAAGGAGGGCTACTTCTGATGACCACCGCCGATCTGCTCCTCGCCCCCGAGGGCACGGGCGCGGGCCATCCCGGCCCGACCCTCCTGCGCCTCGCGACCGCCGGCAGCGTCGACGACGGCAAGTCGACTCTCATCGGCCGCCTGCTGCACGACACGAAGTCGGTCTTCGCCGACCAGCTCGCCTCCGTCGAGGCGGCCAGCCGCCAGCGGGGCTGGAAGGGCGAGCTTGCCGATCTCGCACTGCTCACCGACGGCCTCCGCGCCGAGCGCGAGCAGGGCATCACGATCGACGTCGCCTACCGCTACTTCGCGACCGCCGAGCGCTCCTACGTCCTGGCCGACACCCCCGGGCACGTCCAGTACACGCGCAACACGGTCACCGGCGCCTCGACGGCCGACGTCGTCGTGGTGCTCGTCGACGCCCGCAACGGCGTGGTCGAGCAGACCCGCCGCCACCTCGCGATCTCGGCCCTGCTGCGCGTCCCGCACGTGCTCGTCGCGCTCAACAAGATCGACCTCGTCGACGATCCGCAGGCCGTCCACGCGCAGGTGAGCGCCGACCTGGGCCGCATCGCGGACTCGCTCGCGCTGCGCGACCTGCACGTCGTCCCGGTCTCCGCGCTGCACGGCGACAACGTCGTGACCCGCTCGGAGCGCACCGCCTGGTACGAGGGGCCGACGCTGCTCGCACTGCTCGAGACCCTCCCCCCGGGCGCCGACCAGCGCGAGGGCGACCTGCGCCTGCCCGTGCAGCTCGTGATCCGCCCGCAGCACGGCGCGGTGGACCCCGCGCACGTGGACTACCGCGGCTACGCGGGGCTGATCACCTCCGGCACCGTCGCGCTCGGCGATCCCGTCACCGTCGCCGGCTCCGGCCGCTCGACGACCGTGACCGGTATCGACGTCGCCGGCTCCCCGGTCGAGCAGGCCGCGGCGGGTCTCTCGGTCACGCTGCGCCTCGCCGACGAGCTGGACATCTCTCGCGGGGACGTCCTCGCGGGCGGCGCCGCCCCCTCCCCCACGGACACGACCGAGGCGGTGCTCTGCTGGCTCGCGGAGACCCCGCTGCGCGAGCGGGCCCGAGTGCTCGTCAAGCACGGCACCCGCACCGTGCAGGCGCGCGTCTCGGCGATCACCGAGCGCCTCGACATCGAGTCGCTCGAGACCGTCGCGGCCGACCAGGCGGAGCTCAACGACCTCGTGCAGGTGCAGCTGCAGCTCGCCGAGCCGTTGCCGCTCGAGCCCTACGCGGCGACCCGCGACGGCGGCTCGTTCCTCGTGATCGACCCGCAGTCCGGCACCACGCTCGCCGCGGGCATGGTGCAGGCCCGGCTGCGCGCCTGACGCTCCGCTCCCCCGCTGTTCCGGCGCCGGGCCGGCATCGGTCGCCTCACGGCCCCGCGCCGGGCGCGCCGTCGCCTAGCGCGGGGCCCGGCGCATCACCTCCACGGGACCGGTCCAACGTCCGAAAGTCCCTGCGCACAGCGCTCGGTTCCACGTACGGTGGCTCTTGTCGATCCCCTGGAAAGAGGCACGTGAGCTGAGCATGAGCACCCCCGGACACTCCCCCCTTGCCCCCGCCCCGGAGCAGCACCCGCTGGCCGGCCAGCAGCTCGTCGTCGTCGGCGGCGGCATGACCGGCCACCGCTTCGCGGCCCGGCTCCGCGCCGCGGATCCGGACGGCGACTGGACCCTCACCGTGATCGGCGAGGAGCCGCAGCGGCCGTACGACCGCGTGCACCTGTCGGACTGGTTCGATCATCGCCGCGAGGACCTCCTGTCCCTCGACACCGGCGTGTGGGACGACCCCCGCATCACGCTCGTCACCGGCGACAAGGCCGAGTCCCTGGACCGCTCCGCGCACACCGTCACCTGCGCCTCCGGCACCGTCCACGAGTACGACCGGCTCGTGCTCGCGACCGGCTCCTGGGCCTGGGCGCCGCGCGCCGAGGGCAAGGACCTGCCCGGCTCGTTCAGCTACCGCACGGTCGCGGACGTCGAGTCCCTCGCCGCCTGGGTCGCCGAGCGCGGCGAGACGCTGGGCCGCGAGGTCCGCGGCGTCGTCGTCGGCGGTGGCGTGCTCGGCCTCGAGGCCGCGGCCGCGCTGCAGGGCCTCGGCGCCCACTCGACCGTGGTCGAGTTCGCGGACCGCCTCATGGCCGTCCAGCTCGACGACGGCGGCGGCGAGATGCTGCGCCTGCTGATCCAGGACAAGGGCATCGACGTGCGCACCGGCGTCGGCGCGACCGCGTTCCGCCCGGCCGAAGACGGCGCGATGGGCACTGCCGAGCTCACCGACGGCAGCGAGCTGCCCGCGGACATCGTGGTCTTCTCCACCGGAATCCGCCCCCGCGACCGGATCGGCCGCGAGGCCGGGCTCGTGATCGGCGAGCGCGGCGGCGTGGTCGTCGGCGAGAGCTGCCAGACCTCCGACCCGGACATCTGGGCGATCGGCGAGTGCGCCTCCTTCGACGGGGTGTGCGCGGGCCTGATCGCCCCCGGCAACGACATGGCCGACGTGGTCGTGGACCGCTTCCTCGGCGGCGCCCGTACGCACTCCCGCGCCGAGGACGGCACGAAGCTCAAGGGCGTCGGCGTGGACGCCGCGGCCTTCGGCGACGTCAACGCCATGACCCCGGACGCGCTCGAGGTGTCCTTCGTCGACCCGGTCCACCGCCAGTACCGCAAGCTGGTGCTCTCCGACGACGCGACGATCCTGCTCGGCGGGGTGTTCGTCGGCGACATCTCCCTGTACTCGCAGCTGCGGCCGCTGACCGGGCGCGCCCTCGGGGCGGACCCGTCGGCCGTGATCGCCCCCGAGGGCGGCGGCGACGCGCTCGCGGGCGCCGAGCTGCCGGATGACGCCGTCGTCTGCTCGTGCAACAACATCGCCGCGGGCGCCGTGCGCCACGCGGTCAACGAGCAGGGCTGCCACACCGTCGGCGCGATCAAGGAGTGCACGACCGCCGGCACCGTCTGCGGCTCGTGCGTCCCGACCCTCACGAAGATCCTGAACCAGGAGCTCGCGAAGAGCGGCATCGAGGTCTCCCGCGCCCTGTGCGAGCATTTCGACCACTCCCGCGCCGAGCTGTACAAGCTCGTCGAGGAGGGCGGCCAGGAGACGTTCACCGAGGTCGTCGCCGCGCACGGCACCGGGGCGGGGCGCGGCTGCGCGGTGTGCCGCCCGACGGTCGCCTCGATCCTGTCCTCGCTCGGGGCGCTCGCGGGCAAGCGGCACAACCCCGTCGGCCGCCAGCTCGGCTCGCTCCAGGACACGAACGACCACGTCATGGCGAACATCCAGAAGGACGGCACCTACTCGGTCATCCCCGCGATGCCCGCCGGCGAGGTCACCCCGGAGAAGCTGCTCGTCTTCGCGCAGGTCGCGAAGGACTACGGCCTGTACGTGAAGGTCAACGGCGCCCAGCGGATCGGCATGTTCGGGGCGCGCCTCGAGCAGCTGCCCGAGATCTGGGAACGCCTCGTCGCAGCCGGGTTCCAGTCCGGCCACGCCTACGGCAAGTCGCTGCGCATGGTGAAGTCGTGCCTCGGCACGAACTGGTGCCGCTTCGGCGTCGGAGACTCGACCGCGATGGCCGCCCGCCTCGAGGCGCGCTACCGCGGCCTGCGCTCCCCGCACAAGCTGAAGATCGGCGTCTCCGGCTGCGCCCGCGAGTGCGCCGAGGCCCAGGCGAAGGACGTCGGCGTGATCGCGACGCACCGCGGCTGGAACCTGTACGTCGGCGGCAACGGCGGTGCCCAGCCCGCGCACGCCCAGCTGCTCGTCGAGGATCTCGACGACGAGACGCTGCAGCGCTGCATCGACCGCTTCCTGATCCTCTACATCCGCCAGGCGGACAAGCTCCAGCGGACCGCCCGCTGGGTCGAGGAGTACCCGGGGGGCATCGCCGAGCTGCGACGCGTGGTCGTCGAGGACTCCCTCGGCATCGGCGAGGAGCTCGAGGCCGCGATGCAGCGCCACGCCGACTCGTACGTCGACGAGTGGGCCGAGGCGGTCAACGACCCCGAGCGCCGCGCCAAGTTCGTGTCGTTCATCAACGCCCCGGACCTGCACGACAAGAGCCTGCGCTACGTGATCGAACGCGAGCAGATCCGCCCCGCGCGTCCCGAGGACGATCCGGCCGACACCTTCCCGACGCCGCTCGCGGCGAAGGAGCACGCCCTCGCGGGCGCCGCCCATCTCTCGCAGGAGGACCAGTGATGACCGCCCCCGCCGACTCCCTCGTGGCGATCTGCCCGCTCGAGGCCCTGACCCCGGAGCGGGGCTCGGCCGCGCTCCTGCCGGACGGCACCCAGATCGCGGTGTTCCTGCTGGATGACGGCAGCGTGCACGCCGTCCAGCAGCACGACCCCTACTCGGGATCGAACATCCTCTCCCGCGGCCTGGTCGGAACCCACCGGCTCACGGTCGAGGGCGAGGACGCGGAGAGGCTCGTCCCCACCCTGTCCTCCCCCATGTACAAGCAGACCTGGGACCTCTCGACGGGAGCCGTCATCGATGCCGGCGGCGGTGCGAAGAAGCCGATCCGGGTGTTCGACGTCGAGGTCCGCGACGGTCAGGTGCACGTCGCTGCGGCCCCGCGCCCGGGCACGGGGCCGCAGGATGACGAGGCGTGAGCGGGCAGCCCGCGTCCCACCCTGCTGAGGACCCACAGGTCGAGGCCCGCCTGGTCGAGGCTCGCCTCGAGCCCGGGACCGTCGCCCTCGTGGGCGGCGGCCCCGGCGCGTGGGACCTGATCACGGTGCGTGGCCTGACGCTGCTGCGCCAGGCCGACGTGGTGGTCGCCGACCGGCTCGGCCCGCGTTCCCTGCTCGATGAGCTCGCGGACGACGTCGAGGTGATCGACGTCGGCAAGCGGCCCGGCGCGCATCCCCTCTCCCAAGAGGAGATCGGGGCGCTGCTCGTGCGGCTCGCGCAGGACGGGCGCCGGGTGGTGCGCCTCAAGGGCGGGGATCCGTTCGTGCTGGGCCGCGGCGGCGAGGAGGTCCTCGCCTGCCGCGCCGCCGGGATCGACGTCCAGGTCGTGCCGGGCGTGACCTCGGCCCTCGCCGGTCCCGCGGCTGGCGACGTGCCCGTCACCCAGCGCGGCACCGCCGTCGCCGTGCACATCGTCAACGCCCACGGCGACCTCGGCCCCGCGGACCTCGCGGCGCTGGCCGACCCGGGCACGACGACGGTGCTGATGATGGGGGTCGGCTGGTTGCCGCGCCTCGTCGCCCAGGCGCTGCTGAACGGCGTCGACCCCGCCACCCCGGTGGCGGTGGTGCAGGAGGCGACCCTCCCGACCCAGCGGACGGTGCGCGGCACCCTCGCGGACATCGAGCGGGTCGTCGAAGGCGCCGGCATCGGGCATCCCGCGGTGATCGTGGTGGGGCGCACCGCTGCGGAGGGCTTCCTGCACCCGGAGCAACTCGCCGCCGCGGCCGACGCCCCGGCGCACGGCGCGGGGCGCGAGGCCCTCGCGGAGGGTGCGGAGATCGCCGAGGGCCTGCCCGCCGACGGTCTCCCGACGCCCGTCGCTCCCGGCACGGCGCCGGTGCTGATCGGCTGCTCCCACGGCACTCGCTCCCGCGAGGGCCGCGACGTGCTGCGCGCCCTGCTGACCCGGATCGCCGCACACGCCCCGGGTCCCGTGCGCGAGGCGTTCGTGGACGTGCAGGCCCCCGACGTCGCGGCCGTGGTCGCCGCCCATGCGGAGCTCGCCGAGATGCGCACCCGGGAAGCGGAGACGGTGCAGGCCGTGGTCGTGCCGCTGCTGCTCTCCGTCGGCTATCACGTGAAGGACGACATCGGCGGGGCGGTCGCGGGCCGTGCCGCGACGGCCACCGGACCGCTCGGCCCCGATCCGCGCCTGGCCGAGGTGATGGCGCAGCGCCTCGACGACGCCGGGCTGCGGGACGGCGACGCCGTGGTCATGGCGGGCTCCGGCACCCGCGATCCGGAGGGTGTCGCCCAGGTCGAGGAGGCGGCGCGGCAGCTCGCCGCGCGACTCGGCCGGGAGGTCACCGTCGGCTTCGCCTATGCCGCGACGCCCTCGGTCGCCGACGCCGTCACCGCGGCGCGCGCGGGGCTGGCCGACGGGTCGCGGGTGGTGGTCGCGAGCTATGTGCTCGCCCCCGGCCACTTCCACGACCTGGTCTCCGGTGCCGGGGCCGATGTGGTCGCCGCACCCCTCGGCGACCACGAGCTCGTCGCCGAGATCGCGCTCGAGCGCTACGAGGCCGCGCTGGGGGCCTGAGCCGGCGGCCCTCCCCCACAGACGTGACGGCGGGGGACCCGCGAGCCCCCTCCGGGCCTCGCGGGTCCCCCGCCGTCATCGCGTCCGGGCGCGACCGTCAGACTGGCGCCGCGCGCCTCGCTCTCAGTCCAGCGGGCGGCGGGTCGCGCCGTAGGTCGCCGAGCGCACCAGGTGCGCGTAGACCTTCAGGGCCTGGGAGACCTGGCGCTCGCGGTGCTCGGGACGCCACGGCAGCGGTCCCTTCTTCTCCCGGCGGCGGGCGATCTCGTCGCCTGGCACGTCGAGCTCGAGCAGGCGCTTGTCGACGTCGATGATGATCCGGTCGCCGTCCTCGATGAGGCCGATCAGCCCGCCCTCGGCCGCCTCCGGGGAGATGTGGCCGATGGAGACGCCGCTGGTTCCGCCGGAGAAGCGGCCGTCGGTGATCAGCGCGCAGGTCTTGCCGAGGCCTCGCCCCTTGAGGAAGGAGGTGGGGTAGAGCATCTCCTGCATGCCGGGACCGCCCTGCGGGCCCTCGTAGCGGATGACCACCACGTCGCCGGCCTTCACGGTCTTGTCCAGGATCTTCTGGACCGCCTCCTCCTGGGAGTCGCAGACCACGGCGGTGCCCTCGAAGTGGAAGAGGTCCTCGGTGACGCCCGCGGTCTTGAACACGGCGCCCTCGCGGGCGAGGTTGCCCTTGAGCACCGCGAGGCCGCCGTCCTTCGTGTACGCGTGCGGGACGGAGCGGACCACGCCGTTCTCGGCGTCGAGGTCGAGCTCGTCCCAGGTGTTCGTGGTGGAGAACGCCTGGGTGGTGCGCACCCCGCCCGGAGCGGCGTGGAACAGGGCCTCGGCCTTCTTCGAGGCCTTCCCGCCGCGCACGTCCCACTCGTCCAGCCAGCTCTGAAGGTCCGGGGAGTGCACGGTGTGGACGGTGTGGTCCAGCAGCCCGGCCCGATCCAGCTCGCCGAGGATCGCCGGGATACCGCCGGCGCGGTGGACGTCCTCGACGTGCGCGGTACCGTTCGGCGCGACCTTGGACAGGGTCGGCACGGACCGGGAGATGCGATCGATGTCGTCGAGGCCGAAGTCGACCCCGCCCTCGATCGCGACGGCGAGGATGTGCAGGATCGTGTTGGTCGAGCCGCCCATCGCCACGTCCATCGCCATGGCGTTGGAGAAGGCGGCCTTGGTGGCGATCGAGCGGGGCAGGACCGACTCGTCGTCGTCCTCGTAGTAGCGCTTGGTGAGCTCGACGATCTTCCGCCCCGCCTCGAGGAAGAGCTCCTTGCGGAAGGCGTGGGTGGCGAGCGTGGTGCCGTTGCCGGGGAGGGAGAGGCCGAGCACCTCCGTCAGGCAGTTCATGGAGTTCGCGGTGAACATGCCCGAGCACGAGCCGCAGGTCGGGCAGGCGTTCTCCTCGACCTCGGCCAGCTGCGCGTCGGTGATCGAGTCGTCCGCCGACAGCGACATGGCGTCGACCAGGTCCAGGCGGTGCTCGGTGACGCCCTCGACGGGCTTCCCGGACTCGGACGGACCGCCGGAGACGAAGATGACCGGGATGTTCAGGCGCATCGCGGCCATGAGGTGCCCGGGGGTGATCTTGTCGCAGTTCGAGATGCACACCAGCGCGTCCGCGGTGTGGGCGTTGACCATGTACTCGATCGAGTCGGCGATGACGTCGCGGCTCGGCAGCGAGTAGAGCATGCCTCCATGGCCCATCGCGATGCCGTCGTCGACCGCGATGGTGTTGAACTCCTTGGAGATGCCGCCGGCCTCCGCGATCGAGCTCGCGACCAGGTCGCCCAGGTTCTTGAGGTGGACGTGGCCGGGCACGAACTGCGTGTACGAGTTCGCGATCGCGATGATCGGCTTGCCGAAGTCGCCGCTCGTCATACCGGTGGCGCGCCAGAGGGCGCGGGCGCCGGCCATGTTGCGGCCGTGGGTCGAGGTGCGGGAACGGAGCTGAGGCATGCGCCGAGTCTACTCTCCGAGATGCGAGATGGGGATGTCAGCATCCGGACGTGGACAGTGCGGCCGAAGCCCCTGCTGCGTCCCCGTCGGACTCAGGTGCCGGCGGGCGCGGGGGTCCGCGCCTCGCCCTCCGGGTCGGGCTCCTCGCCCCAGCCCTCGTAGTCCGTCTCCCCCATCGGCGAGGCGAGGTCGTCGTCGTGGTGATCGGCGCGGACGGGGAAGTCCGGGTCCTCCGCGAGCTGGCGGTGCAGCTCGGCCAGACGCAGCTCCTCGGTGAGGGTCAGGCGCTCCTCGGCGGCGACCTGCTCCGCGGTGGGCTCATGATCGCCCATGCCGACCTGCAGCGCGGGCTCGACCTCGGTCAGTGCGCCGACGCTCACGCGGTACTTGTGGCGCAGGATCTCCAGGCGCAGGGTCCGCGCGAGGAAGTAGATGCCGAGCAGGTTCGGGATGGACATCAGGAAGAACATCGCGTCGGAGAACGCGATGACGGAGTCCAGGGAGATCGCGGCACCGACCACGACGGCGAGCACCCAGGCGATGCGGAAGCCGTTCTGCACCAGCGCCGAGCTGCCGAAGAGGTACTTCGCGCTGAGCTCGCCGTAGTAGGCGTACGCGAGGATGGTCGAGAAGCCGAAGAGCACGACTGCGACGGTGAGCAGCACCGGGAACCAGTCGGCGACGGTCGCGAAGGCGCTCGCGGTGAGGGCCACGCCGTCCTCGCCGCCCTCGCGATAGGCCCCGGTGATCACCACGGCGAGCGCGGTGAGCATGCACACGCCGATCGAGTCGATCAGCGGCTCCCACAGGGCGGTAAAGCCCTCGGTCGCCGGCTCCTTCGTCTTCGAGGCGCTGTGGGCCATACCCGCCGTGCCGATGCCGCCGCCGTTGGAGAACAGGGCGCGCTGGATGCCGACCACGGCGACGCCGACGATGCCGCCGGTGACCCCGTCGGCCGTGAAGGCGCTGGTGACGATGGTGGAGATCGCCCCGGGCAGTGCCCCGATGTTCAGGACGATGATGGCGAGGGTGCACGCCACGTACAGGACGGCCATGGCCGGGGTGATCGCGGAGGTCCACTGCGCGATCTTCTTGACGCCGCCGAGGACCACCATCGCGGTGACGACCGCCATGACCGCGCCGATCAGCCACTGGTTCGCACCGAGGAAATCGCTGCCCGTGGAGGAGGCGACGATCGCGGCCACCTGATTGGCCTGGAAGAGGTTGCCCGCACCGAAGACGCCGAACAGCGCGAAGATCGCGTACATCACCGCGAGGACGCGCCCGAGGCGCTTCCGGCCGATCTGCGCCAGGCCGTCGCGCAGGTAGTGCATCGGCCCGCCTTCGGTGGTGCCGTCGGGGTTGATCGTGCGGTACATGACGCCCAGGGTCGCCTCGGCCATCTTCACGCTCATCGAGAAGAAGCCGAAGATCGCGATCCACAGCGCGGCGCCGGGTCCGCCGACGGTGATCGCGATGGCCACGCCCGCGATGTTGCCGAGGCCGACGGTGCCGGAGAGCTCCGTGGCCAGGGCCTGGAAGCTGGAGACCTGACCGGGGTCGGTCTTGGCGGTGTAGCGGCCGCGGATCACGCCGATCGAGTGCTTGAGGCCCGTGATCGGCTGGAAGCGGAGCCAGACGGTGAGGAAGACCGCGCCCGCCATGAGCCAGACGACGATGATCGGCACGCCGCCGAAGATGGGGGCCTCGTAGAACACGACGGCACTGAGGACAGCGGCGATGGGGCCGAAGATCGTCTCGACGACGGCATCGATTCCAGACATCGGGCGGGCACTCCTTCGGCGGGGTCACCGCCTGCTCGGTGATCGGGGACGCAGCACCGTGAGGTCAGTGCCTGCGGCATGCGACAGATGAATGTACCGAGGAGTAGTCGCCGCCCCGCGGCCCGCGCATCGCGCCGACGGCCAGCGGGAAGGCCTGCATGACGTGGACTTTCGCCGAACCGAACGTGCCGATCGTCGGACAATCCGCCGCGCAGATTCGTGACCTTCTGTTGACCTTCGGAGTGACCGACCTCATAGTTCTGCGGTCGGGAGTCCCGACGCGGCAGGGCGCGAGGTGGCGAGCTCGTCGGCCGTCGTCACCCCGGACATGCCAGGAGCGGCGAAGCCCCCCCAGCGGGGTGGTGATCCCCCTACGCGGCTCCTG
>NZ_JAZDCG010000004.1:0-195801 GCF_036321705.1 Brachybacterium sp. J144 | reverse complement strand
CAGGAGCGCATCACCCCCTGATGGGGTGCGGCGCTCCTGGCAGCGGGCTCCGGATCCCGGCTCAGCTCACGCCGAGCTTCTCCATGATGATCTCGCGGACGCGGCCGGCGTCGGCCTGGCCGCGGGTGGCCTTCATGATCGGGCCGATGAGAGCACCGATCGCCTGGACCTTGCCGCTCTGGATCTTGGCGACGACGTCCGGGTTGTCGGCGATCGCCTGATCCACGGCGCCGGTGAGCACGGAGTCGTCGGAGACCACGGCGAGTCCCTCGGCCTCGACGATCGCGGCGGGGTCGCCCTCGCCGGCGAGCACCTTGGTGAGCACCTGCTTGGCGATCTTGTCGTTGATCTTCTTCTCATCGACGAGGCCCTGCAGTTCGGCGACCTGCGCGGGGGTGACCGCGAGGGCCTCCAGCTCGGTCTCCTGCTCGCGGGCGGTCCGGGCCAGCTCGCCCATCCACCACTTGCGCGCGGCCTGCGCGGAGGCGCCGGCGAGGACGGTCTGCTCGATGAGGTCGAGGGCGCCGGCGTTGATCACGTCGCGCATCTCGAGATCGCTGAAGCCCCACTCCCCCAGCAGGCGGCGACGCCGCGCGGCCGGCAGCTCGGGCAGGCTCGCCCGGATCTCCTCGACCCATTCGCGGCTCGGCGCGACGGGGACGAGGTCCGGCTCGGGGAAGTAGCGGTAGTCCTCGGCGTCGGACTTGGGGCGACCCGAGGAGGTCTCGCCGGTGTCCTCGTGGAAGTGGCGGGTCTCCTGCACGATGCTGCCGCCGTCGTCGAGGATGCCCGCCTGGCGGGAGATCTCGAAGCGCACGGTCCGCTCGATCGACCGGAACGAGTTGACGTTCTTGGTCTCGGTGCGAGTGCCGAGCGGGGCCTCGGCGTCCGCGCGCAGGGAGACGTTGATGTCGGCGCGGACGTTGCCGCGCTCCATCCGCGCCTCGGAGACGTCGAGGGCGCGGAAGATGTCCCGCAGGGTGCGGACGTAGGCGGCCGCGACCTCGGGGGCGCGCCCCTTGGTGTTCGGGATCGGCCGGGTGACGATCTCGACCAGCGGCACGCCGGCGCGGTTGTAGTCCACCTGCGAGTGGGTCGCCCCGTGGATGCGGCCGGAGGCGCCGCCGACGTGCGTGTTCTTGCCGGCGTCCTCCTCCATGTGGGCGCGCTCGATCTCGACCCGGACGATCTCGCCGTCCTCGAGCTCGACGTCGACCCAGCCGTCGTGGGCGATCGGCTCGTCGTACTGGGAGGTCTGGAAGTTCTTCGTCAGATCCGGGTAGAAGTACTGCTTGCGCGCGAAACGGCAGGTCTCGGCGATCTGGCAGTTCAGGGCCAGGCCGATGCGGATCGCGTACTCGACCGCCTTGCCGTTGACGACGGGCAGCGAGCCGGGCAGGCCCAGGGACACCGGGGTGATCGCGGTGTTCGGCTCGGCGGCGAAGATGTTCGGCGCGCCGTCGAACATCTTGGTGGCGGTGCCGAGCTCGACGTGGACCTCGATGCCGAGCACCGGGTCGTAGCGGTCGATCGCGTCGTCGTAGTCGACGAGGTCGGAGACGTTGGCGGACATCAGAGCGCACCTCCGGTGAGATCGGGGGCCTGGGCCAGCAGCGGCCCGCCCCAGGAGTCCTCGAGCAGCGCCTCGAGGGCGCCGCCCACCTGGTACAACCGCTCGTCCCCGCGGGCGGGGGCGAGGAACTGGATGCCGGCCGGCAGACCGTCCTCGGCGAGACCGCTGGGCAGCGAGATGCCCGGCACGCCGGCGAGGTTGGCGGGGATGGTGGCGATGTCGTTGGCGTACATCGCCAGCGGGTCGTCGACCTTCTCGCCGAGGCGGAACGCCACGGTCGGAGCGGTCGGCGAGGCGAGGACGTCGACCTGCTCGAACGCCGTCGCGAAGTCGCGCTGCACCAGGGTGCGGACCTTCTGCGCGCTGCCGTAGTAGGCGTCGTAGTAGCCGGCCGAGAGAGCGTAGGTGCCCAGCAGGATGCGCCGCTTGACCTCGTCGCCGAAGCCGACGCCGCGGGTCGCCTTCATGACGGACTCCGCGGTGGGGCTCTCCTCGGGGACGACCCGCAGGCCGAAGCGCATGCCGTCGAACTTCGCGAGGTTCGAGGACGCCTCCGACGGCATGATCAGGTAGTAGGCGCCGAGCGCGTAGCCGAAGTTCGGGCAGGAGACCCGCACGATCTCGGCCCCCGCCTGCTCGAGCAGGGCCAGGGACTCGGTAAAGCGCTGGCCGACGAGCGGGGCGAAGGCCTCGCCCTCGAGCTCGGCGATGACGCCGATGCGCAGACCCTTGACGTCGCGGCGGCCCGCGGCGGCCGCGTAGGCGCCGACGGGATCCGGGAGGGAGGTCGAGTCGCGCGCGTCGTGCCCGGCGATCAGCTCGTGCAGCAGGGCGGCATCGGCCACGGTGCGGGTGACGGGACCGGCCTGGTCCAGGGAGCTGGCCATGGCGATCAGGCCGTAGCGGGAGATCGAGCCGTAGGTGGGCTTGACGCCCACGGTGCCGGTGACCGACGCGGGCTGGCGGATCGAGCCACCGGTGTCGGTGCCGATCGCGAGGGGTGCCTCGAAGGCGCCGACGGCCGCGGCGCTGCCGCCGCCCGAACCGCCTGGGATGCGCTCGCGGTCCCAGGGGTTGCGGGTCGGGCCGAAGGCGCTGGACTCCGTGGAGGAGCCCATGGCGAACTCGTCCATGTTGGTCTTGCCGAGGATCGGCAGGCGCGCCGCCCGCAGCTTCTCGACGAGGGTCGCGTCGTAGGGCGGGATCCACCCCTCGAGGATCTTGGATGCGGCGGTGGTGGGAATCCCCTCGGTGACCACCACGTCCTTCACGGCGATGGGAACGCCGGCGAGCGGGTGCAGCTCCTCGCCCGCAGCGCGGAGGGAGTCGACCTCGCGCGCGGTGGCGAGCGCCTCCTCGCGGCTGACGTGCAGGAAGGCGTTCAGGTCACCGTCGACGGCGTCGATGCGGTCCAGGTGCGCGGCGGTCAGCTCGCTCGAGGAGATCTCCCCGGCCCCGAGCGCGGCGGCCTGCTCGGCCGCGGAGCGGCGCAGGATGTCGGTGCTGGTCATATCACTCCTCCCCCAGGATCTGCGGCACGGCGAAGCGGCCGTCCTGCGCCTCGGGGGCGCCGGAGAGGGCCTGCTCCTGGCTCAGGGTGTCGGTGACGACGTCCTCGCGGAAGACGTTGGTCATCGGGATGGGGTGGCTGGTCGCCGGGACGTCCTCGGTGGCGACCTCGGAGACGGAGGCGACAGCGTCCATGATGGAGTCGAACTCGCCGGCGAAGCGGGCGATCTCCTCCTCGGTGAGCTGGATCCGTGCGAGGTCGGCGAGGCGTGCGACGTCATCTCGTCCGATCGAAGGCATGCCGACAGTCTAGGCGTGCTCCGCAGGGGCGGCTCCCACCCGGTAGTGGTAGAGGCCGAGCTCCCGGGAGCCGAGGCCGCGATAGAGCGCACACGCGGCGCGGTTGTCCTCCTCGACCTCGAGCAGGGCGCGGACCGCACCCTGGCGGGCGGCGACCGCGAGGAGGGTCCGCGACACGTCCCGGCCGAGGCCCTGGCGGCGGTGCGCGGGGTCGACGGCGATCTGGTTCAGCACGGAGGTCCGCTCGCGACCTGTCTCCACGAGAGCCGCCCGGCCGACGGCCACGGGCGCCTCCCCGGGAGCGGGTCGGAGCAGGACCTGCACCGCGGGGGTGCCCGCGAGGATGTCGTGCAGGGTGCGGCGCGCCTCCTCGCCGGGACGCGGCGCGAGGCGCCAGGCGGCCTCGAACCACTCCTCGTCCAGTCCGCCGACGCGGATCTCCGCGGCGGGAGCCGGCGCGGGCGCGCGGTCCAGGGCGATCTCCTGGACGGCGCTGCGACCCTCGAGGGTGTAGCCGCGCTCGGCGAGCAGCGCATCCAGGGGTTCCGGACCGTGGAGGTCGAGGATGCGGAAGGTAGCCGGCTCCCCTGCCGCGGCGCAGAGCCCCTCGATGCGCTCGACGGCGCGGAGCAGGGCCGACGGGGAGTCGGGGGCGTCGAGCGCGACGGCGCTGTGGGCACGACGCGTGACCCCGCGGGAGCGGAGCAGCGCGAAGCCGTCGACGTCGAGCCGTGCCAGGGGTCGCCAGCCGTCGATCAGCGCCTCGACGAGAGGGCGCCCGGTCAGGGGGCGGGGTGCTCTGCTCACCTCGGCATCGTAGGGGTCGACGGTAGACTCTGTGCCTCCACGACCCGCTCGTCAGCGCCGGAGGAGACCGTCATGTCCGTCGACCCCCACATCGACTACGCCTCGCACGACCCCGAGGACCGGGAGGGGATGTCCGAGAATCCCGCGATCCGCGAGGCCCAGGAGCTCGAGGCTCGGATGCGTCGCGCCCTCGCGACCAAGGAGGACCCGCTGCGCGACGACGAGTCCACCGTCGAGCGCCTGCGCCGGCTCGCCGCGCAGGACTCCGACGCCGATGACGCAGATGCCGCGGACGCCGCACATGCCGAGGGCACCGGGCAGGACGCCGAGTCTCAGGACTGATCCCCGGCGGTGCCGGCGCCGTACCTGCCGGCACCGCCCCTTGGACCGTGTTGCGCCTCAGCGCTCGCGCTCCGGTCTCGGCATCAGCAGCAGCGGCAGGTACATCACCCCGGACAGGTTGTACGGGAACGTGATCCGCATGGTCACCTTGATGCCCCAGTGCATCGCGAAGGCGCCGACGGCGAACACCCTCCCGAGGCGGCGGTCCACCAGAGCGAGCGGTGCGCCCAGTTCGAGGACCAGGGAGATGACCGCCATGCCGGTGAACATCCAGGCGTGCGGGTACAGCGCGCGACCGACCGGTGACGGCTCCTCCCCCAGCATCGTCTTGCGCAGTGCGTCGAAGGCCACCTGACCGCGCATCTGCTCCCCGTCGGCCCAGCGCACGCCCTCGCCGCGCGCGAGCTTCGCGACACCGGCGAGGAGGTAGGTGACGGCCACGGCGGCGTTCATCAGCATCGGCGTCGCCCCGTACATCCAGGAGCGGCGCGGTGGGAGCAGCGTCCCGTCGCGCACCAGCGCGTCGACGCTGAGGGCGTCCGCGGCCGGGGCGACACCGAGCACCGCGGTGTGCAGCACGAGGGCGTTCTCGTGGTGGTACACCATCGACCACGAGTTGCGGTAGGTGAAGTTCCAGGTCTGCAGCGCGGCGTGCAGCGGTCCGATCACGCGATGCGCGACGCCCGCCGTGACCAGCGCCCCGGTCACCAGGGACGCATCCACCAGCCGGTCCGCGACGACCGGAGGCAGCGGACGCGAGAGCACGCGCACCACCCCCACGGGGGCGAAGCTCTCCTGGTCCGTGCGGTGCACGCCCCGATACAGCCGACGACGGCTGCCGACGTGCCAGAGGTGGTACGCGCCGACGGCGATACGGAGCACGGCGGGGGTGGCGGCACCGCTGCGAGGGGCGAGGCGGCATCGGACCTCGGCGGTGAGGCCGGGCACGGAGCCGAGCAGGCTGCGGAGACTCATGCCGACTCCCCTTCCGTCATGGGCGCGTCCGTCGATGCCGCCCCGCGGCCGGGCACGTCGGCGCTGCCTCGCACGTCGAGCTTCGAGGTGAAGGTGTCGCGGTCCGCGCCCTCCATGAAGGGGGCGACGAGATAGCGTCCGCGGACCACGTGCACGCGGACGACATCGCGGTCCTGCACTCGGTCGCGGGAGGCGATGCGGGCGGCGACCCGGTCGGCGATGACCTGGCCGTCCCCGTCGGCGACGCGGCGGCGGACCTGGCGGCGCACGGCGTTCAGCCCGCCGGTGCCGAGGTAGGAATAGTGCAGCGGGGCGACGGTGCCGTCCTGCTTCACCCCGAGGAGGTGCGTGACCCAGTAGTGGGACTTCCGTGTCGCGGAGAACATCGGGTAGTGGCTGAAGGGGAAGCTGTCCCGGACCTCGTCCTCGGGGCGGGCGTAGCGGCGGATCGGCAGGGAGACGGCGCCGAGCAGGGCGGCGGCGAGGGCTCCCGCGAGGACCCGGGTGAGGGGACCGTCGGGGATCGAGGCGGCGGGAGGCGAATGCGGCGGGAGGAGGGCGTCTGCTGGCATGGCGGCACCGTAATCGGGAGTGATGAGACACACCCCCGTCCCGGGTGAGAGGTGCATGAGAGCCTTCTCAGCGAGCGCATGCCGGCGGCCATCCCTGCAGGACAGCGCGCGGAACGATCTCTCCTCCCCACAGCGGGGTCATCCACAGCGCCTCGGCCCCGGCCCCATCGGTCGGAGCGGACGGGGAGACTGGGGCCATGGACGACACCCCGCACGGCGCCCCGATCGATCCGCTGCACGAGGAGGCGCTCGCCGCCCTGCGCGCCCTCACCGGCCGCGAGGACGCCGCCTTCCGCGACGGCCAGTACGAGGCGATCCGCGCGCTGGTGCACGACCGCCGACGGGTCCTCGTCGTGCAGCGCACGGGCTGGGGGAAGTCCGCCGTGTACTTCCTCGCCGCGCATCTGCAGCGCGCCCGCGGGGCGGGTCCCGCCCTGATCGTCTCCCCGCTGATCGCCCTGATGCGGGACCAGGTCTCGGCCGCGGCCCGGGCCGGCGTCCGGGCGGCGGCGATCAGCTCCGCGAACGCTGTGGAGTGGGAGGACATCGAGACCTCGCTCGCCGGCGACGAGATCGACGTGCTGCTGGTCTCCCCCGAGCGCCTGGTCAACCCCCGTTTCCGGGAGGAGCAGCTGCCGCGGCTGATCGCCCGCTGCGGCCTGCTCGTGATCGACGAGGCGCACTGCATCTCCGACTGGGGTCACGACTTCCGCCCTGATTACCGGCGCCTGCGGGACCTCGTCGCGCAGATGGGCCCGGAGGTTCCGGTGCTCGCCACGACCGCGACCGCGAACTCCCGCGTGGTGGCCGATGTCGCCGAGCAGCTGGGGATCGGTGCTCGCGCGGCCGACGGCGACTCGGGGGTGCTGACGCTGCGCGGACCGCTCACTCGGCAGTCGCTCCGACTCGGCTCGCTGTCCCTGCCGGATGATCGCGCCCGGCTCGACTACCTGGTGCGGCACCTCGACGCCTTCGAGGGGTCCGGGATCCTGTACACCCTCACCGTCTCCGCGGCGGAGGACCTCGCGGCGCTGCTGGATCGACCCGGCCGGCGGGTGCGCGCCTATACGGGTCGCACCGATGCGGAGGAGCGGGCCGAGCTCGAGCAGGCGCTCAAGCGCAACGAGGTCAAGGCGCTCGCCGCGACGAGCGCCCTGGGCATGGGCTTCGACAAGCCGGACCTCGGCTTCGTGATCCATCTCGGGGCACCGAGCTCCCCGGTCGCCTACTACCAGCAGGTCGGTCGTGCGGGCCGTGCGACGGACCGGGCGGACGTGCTGCTGCTCCCGGGGAAGGAGGACCGGGCGATCTGGGAGTACTTCGCGACCTCGTCGATGCCTTCGCAGGACTCCGCGGCGCAGGTCCTCGGCGCGCTCGGCCGGTCCGGCTCGCCGCTGAGCACCCCCGCGCTCGAGGCCCGGGTCGACGTGCGCCGCGGTGCCCTCGAGCTGCTGCTCAAGGTGCTCGCGGTCGACGGCGCGGTGCAGGCGGTCAAGGGCGGCTGGATCGCGACCGGTGCGCCGTGGCACTACGACGCCGAGCGCTACGAGACCGTCGCCCGGGCGCGCCGGGACGAGCAGCAGGCGATGCTCGCCTACGAGCAGCTCGCGGGCGGTCCCGAGCAGTGCCGGATGATGTTCCTCGCCCGGCAGCTCGACGACACCACCGCCGTGCCCTGCGGTCGCTGTGACGTGTGCGCGGGCGCGTGGTATCCCGCACCGGGCGCCGCGGCCGGCACGGCCGCACCCGACGGGTCCGGAGCCGGCGCCACGACGAGCGCGGCTCCGGCCGAGGAGGCGGACCGGGAGGCCGCGGAGGCGCGCGTGGCGGCGCTGCTCGACCGCGTCGGCGTCCCCGTCGAGCCGCGCGCCAGCTGGCCCTCGGGCCTGGACCGGCTGCTCGGCGCGGGAGCCCCGAAGGGGCGGATCCCCGGCGGCGAGCGCGCCGCGGAGGGCCGGGTCATCGCCCGCATGTCGGACCTAGGATGGGCGGTGCCGCTGCGGGAGCTGCTGCGCACCGACGAGGACGGCCGCCCCGTCGACGCCGTCGTGCCGGAGCGGATCGGCGGGCGCATCGTCGAGGTGCTGAAGGACTGGGACTGGGAGCGGCGCCCCGCGGCGGTCCTCGCCGTCCCCTCGACCACCCGGCCGCAACTGGTGAGCTCCCTCGCCTCCGGTATCGCGACCATCGGACGGCTCGAGGACCTCGGCTCGCTCGGCCTCGCCGCCGACGCCGCCCCGCTCCACGGCGCCCGCAACAGCGCCTTCCGCGTGGCCGCCCTCTGGGACCGCTTCGTCGTGGGACCCGATCTGCAGGCCCGGCTCGAGGAGCTCGACGGTGCGCCGATCCTACTGGTCGACGATCGGATCGACACCCGCTGGACCATGGCGATCGCCGCCCGTCAGCTGCGCCGGGCCGGCTCCGGCCCCGTGCTGCCGCTCGCGCTCGCCCAGGAGGCGTGAGACCGCCGGCTGCGACGGCCCCTCAGCTCATCCCTCGAGCGCGGCGAGCACCCGGGCGACGCGCTCCTGCTGCGCCGCGTCGATCGAGCGCAGCGGCCGGGGGAGCACCCGCTCGCCCACGAGGCCCAGCTGCTGCGCGACGGCGGCCACGACGCGGAGGCTGCCGCCGCACTCGGCGAACAGCTCCCAGAGGCCGTCGAGCCGGGCGGAGAGCTCCTGCGCCTCCGCGGGCCGTCCTTCGATCGCGGCCCGGGCGATCGCGAGCAGTGGTCCGGGCAGCGTGCCGGCGAGGGCGGAGAACCACAGGTCGCATCCGGCGAGCAGCCCAGTCGCCCCGACCGCGTCGCCGGAGACGCCGATCCGCACCCGCTCCGGCAGGGCATCCCGCACCGCGGCGACGCGCCCCCGGGCCGTCGCGGGGTCCGCGGGCACCGGAGGGATCTTCACCGCGGCGACCTGCGGCAGCGCCGCGATCCGGGCATAGGTCTCGAGCGACAGGTCCACGTGCGTCGTCGCCGGGTTGTCGTAGACAACCAGGGGGACGGAGAGCTCGCGGGTGACGTCCTCGTACAGCCCCACCACCTCGTCGTCGGTGAGCCGCTGGTAGGAGACGGGGGCGAGCAGCACGGCGTCGGCTCCGGTGCGCTGGGCGTCCTCGGCGAGGGAGAGCACCTCGTCGGTGGCGCAGTGGCCGATGCCCGCGAGCACCGGCAGGCCCGCGCTGCGATCGACCGCGATCTCGACGACGCGGCGCCGCTGTTCCCTGGTCAGATAGGTGTACGCGCCGGTGGAGCCGAGCACGCCGATCGAGTCGACGGAGGCCTCCACGAGCCGGTCGAGGAGTCCCCCGAGCGCCGTCTCGTCCACACCGCCGTCTCGCAGCGGGGTGAGCGGGAAGGCGCTGAGTCCGTGCAGCCAGGTGGTCACTCCTCGGGCTCCTCCGAGATCTCGCCGCTCTCCTCCGCCGACTCCTCCTCCGGCAGGGCGACCGCGTCCGGGCCGCCCTCGAGCAGCGCCACGAAGCCGGCCTCGTCGAGGATGCGCAGCCCCAGGTCTCGCGCCTTGGTCTCCTTCGAGCCGGCGTTCTCCCCGACCACCACGAAGTCCGTCTTCTTCGAGACGGAGCCCGAGGCCTTGCCGCCGCGGGAGATGATCGCCTCCTTCGCACCGTCCCGCGAGAAGCCCTCGAGCCCGCCGGTCACCACGACCGTCAGGCCCTCGAGGGTCTTCACGAAGCCCTCCTCGACCTCGTCGGCCATGCGCACCCCGGAGGCCGCCCAGCCGTCGACGATCTCCCGGTGCCAGTCCACCGCGAACCACTCCACGAGCGCCTCGGCGATGATCTGCCCGACCCCGTCGGTCTCCGCCAGCTGCTCGACGCTCGCCGCGCGGATCGCGTCCATCGTGCCGTAGGCCGTGGCGAGGGAGCGGGCCGCGGCGGGGCCGACGTGGCGGATCGAGAGGGCGACCAGGACCCGCCACAGCGGCTGGGACTTCGCCTTCTCCAGCTCGGCGATCAGCTCCTCGGTGGGCTTCAGCGGGGCGGGCGCCTTGACCTCCCGCCACTCCCCGTCGCGCTTGTAGTGCCGGAACTGCGGCCGGGTCCAGAAGGCGGGCTGGATGCGCCAGTCCCCCGTCGGCTCGCCGTCGCGACGCTCCGGCTGCCAGACCACCACCTCGGAGAGCGCCTCGGCCGTGAGGTCGAAGAGGTCGGCACCGGTGTCGATCACGGGCTGCTGCGGCGCCGGGAGCAGGGGGTCGTCCGCGGCGGTGATCCGCAGCAGCGGCACCCCGTCCGTGCCCTCCACGACCTGGCCGTTCTTGAGCACCACGAAGGCGTCCCGCTCCGTGTCGGCCGCATGCCGGATCGGCAGGTAGACCGCATGGCCCTCGGCGAGCGCCGCGAGGGCCTCGCCGCGTCGCTTGTCCGGATCGGTCAGCGCGATCGCGCTCTCCTCGCCAAGGGACTCGATGTCGAAGGCGCCGCGGGAGCCGGCGTGCTCCACGCGCCCGGTCACCTGGGCGGGGCAGGTGCGGCGGTTGGGGCAGCGCCAGTCCTTGTCGCCCTCCTTCTCGGGCCGGATCCCCGTCCCGCAGGCGGGGCACTCGGTCGGCATGACGAAGGGCCGCTCGGAGCCGTCGCGCAGCGACTCGACGGGGCCGAGGATCTCGGGGATCACGTCCCCCGCCTTGCGCAGCACGATGGTGTCGCCGATCAGCACGCCCTTGCGCTCGACGTCGAACTGGTTGTGCAGCGTCGCCTTCTCGACGGTCGACCCGGCCACGAGGACGGGCTCCATCACCCCGAAGGGGGTCACGCGTCCGGTGCGGCCCACCTGCACCTGGATGTCGAGGAGCTTGGTGGTGACCTCCTCGGGCGGGAACTTCACCGCGATGGCCCAGCGGGGGGCGCGGGAGGTGGAGCCGAGGGCCCGCTGCTGGGCGAAGGCGTCGACCTTTACCACGATCCCGTCGATCTCGTGCTCGAGGTCGTGCCGGTGCTCCCCGTGGTGCTCGACATAGGTGATCACCTGGTCGACGGTCTCGGCCAGGCCGAGGTGGGCGCTGGTGGGCAGGCCCCAGGAGGCGAGCAGCTCGTACACCTCGCTCTGGGAGTCCACCGGCGGATCCGGCCAGGCGCCGAGCCCGTGCACGGTCAGGCGCAGCGCGGCGAGACGCGCCTCCCCCGCCTCCCGCTCGAGGCCGTCCTTCTTGTCGAGCTGCTGGCGCAGTCCGCCCGCGGCCGTGTTGCGGGGGTTCGCGAAGGTGGGGAAGCGTCGGGTCGCGGCGAGCTCCTCGCGGGCCTCGTCGAACTCCCGCCGACCGCCGGCGGCGCGGGCCTCCCAGCGGCTGCGGGCCTCGGCGACGGCGCGCTCGCGCAGCTCGACCTGGAGCGCGTTCAGGCGCTCGAAGGCCTCGGTGGGCATGAACACCTCGCCGCGGACCTCCACCAGCGGCGGGTGCCCCTCGCCCGCGAGCCGCTGGGGGATGCCCGCGATGCGCAGGGCGTTCGCGGTGACGTCCTCGCCGGTGCGGCCGTCGCCGCGGGTCGCGGCGGTGACCAGTTCCCCGTGCTCGTAGCGGAGGTTGATCGCGAGGCCGTCGATCTTCAGCTCGGTGAGGAAGCGGGGCGCGCCGCCGAGCTCGGTCGCGGCGTGCTCGCACCACTCCCGCAGCTCCTCGACGGAGAAGACGTTGTCCAGGGACTGCATCCGCTCCGCGTGCACGACCGTGGGCAGCCCGCTCGCGGGCGCCCCGCCGACGGTGCGGGTGGGCGAGTCCTCGGAGGCCAGCTGGGGGTGCTCCGCCTCGAGGGCGCGCAGCTCCTTCTCGAGGGCGTCGTACTCCCCGTCGGTCATCGTCGGGGCGTCGCGCTCGTAGTAGTCCGCGCGCGCCTGCTCGATCTGCGCGGTCAGGGCGGCGATGCGCTGCTGGGCGTCCTCGGTCCCGCGATGCACGGTCGAGGACGTCGAGGGGGACTGGGAGTTCGGGGAGGGCGATTCCGGGGCGGCGTCGTTCACCGGACCATTGTCGCGCACGCCCCCGACGATCGGGTCGGGCCCGGAGTGCCCGCCCCCCGCTCGGGAAGCGGGGCACTCCGCTCAGGAGGCCAGGCGCTCCGCCCAGGTGGGGGCGATCCGCAGCATCGCCTCGAGCGCCGCCTCGTCCAGCAGCGTCGAGACGGCCGGCTGGGCCGACGGGTCGACCCGTCCGGTGTGCAGGCCGTGGGAGACGCCGGTGTGGGCGATCACCGTGACGCCGGCGGCATCGGCCTCCGCGTGGCCGAGGCGACGCCAGGTCTCGAGCATCATCTCCACCTCCGGGCCGAGGCGCCCACCCGGCCGCGGATCGACGACGATCTCGAAGGCGCAGCCGTCGTCGGCGGCCTCGGCGATGCCCTCCCAGAGCGCGCGGCCGACGGGGGCGGACAGCGGGGGCAGGCGCCGCGGGGCGATCGCCATCCGGCGCGCGCCGGCCTCGCGGGCCGCGCGGAGCAGGCGCAGGTCCGCCCCGACGCCGAGGGTGACGGAGCGGGCGTCGAGCCCGTAGTCGTCGAGGGCCACGAACAGGGACCGCCACAGCGTCCCGATCTCCGGCGCGGGGACGGCCGGGTAGCGGCTGCGGCCCGAGGGCGTGGAGATGCGTCCCTCATGGATCGCGGCGACCGCGTCCTCGCGCAGCAGCACGCGCTGGGCGGCACCCGGGACCCGCTCCCGCAGGGCGGTGAGATGGTCGACCAGGCCCTCGGCGAGCAGCATCGGCAGGTCCCGCACGGCGCCCGGGTCGCCGAGGGTCCGCTCCCCGGACTGCAGGAAGGTGGCGCCGGCCAGGGTCGCGGGGCCGAGCGCCGTCACCATCAGCGGACCCTCGTAGCCGAGCAGCGCGATGCGCGCGGCGTCGAGCATCCGCTCGCGCAGCTCCCGCGCGTGGAGCCAGGCGCGACCGCTGCCGGGCCCGAGGCGCCAGCCGTAGCTGACCAGGTCGCCGGTGGTCTCGGCGAGCAGGGCGAGGCTCGCGGGCAGCAGGTGGTCGGTCTCGTCGAGACCGAGCGCCGAGGGCAGGTAGAGACGGGTCCCGATCTGTTCCTCGAGGTCGTCACCGAGCAGCGCGCGCAGGCGCATCAGGGCGGCGAGGTGCGGGTCCTCGGGCAGGCCGAGCCGCTGCGCCTCCTCTGCGGTGGGGGCTCGGAAGGTGCCGTCCCCGGTGAGGGTGACGAGTCTGCTCATGCGCGGCGCTCCAGGGTGGCGGCGGCGAGCACGCGGTCGCCGTCGTAGAGGACGAGTGTCTGGCCGGGGGCGACGCCGCGGATCGGCCGCTCGAGGGCGACGCGCACCCGCCGCCCGTCGCACTCGAGGACGGTGGCGGGCGTGGCCTCGCCGTGCGCCCGGATCTGGGCGCGGACGGAGCGGCCCACGGGCAGGTCCTCGAAGGAGATCAGGTCCGCGGCCTCGAGCTCGCGGGTCGACAGCAGCTCGGCGGCACCCACCACCACGCGGCGGGAGGCGGGGTCGAGGTCGACGACGTAGCGCGGAGCGCCGTCGGCGGCAGGACGCTCGAGACCGAGGCCCTTGCGCTGGCCGATGGTGAAGCCGTGGGTGCCGTGATGGGTGCCGAGCACCGCGCCGTCGGCGTCGACGACCTCCCCGGGCACCTCCCCGAGGCTGCGCTCGAGGAAGCCGCGGGTGTCGCCGTCCGCGATGAAGCAGATGTCGTAGCTGTCGGGCTTGGTCGAGACGCCCAGGCCGCGGGCACGGGCCTCCGCCCGGACCTCGTCCTTGGTCTCGTACTCGCCGAGGGGGAAGAGCGAGCGGCCGACCGCGTCCGGTCCCATCACCGCGAGCACGTAGGACTGGTCCTTCGCCTGGTTGCGGGAGCGGTGGAGGGAGGGCGCCCCGCCCGGGCCGTCCGCGCGGATCGAGGCGTAGTGGCCCGTGCACACGGCGTCGAAGCCGAGCAGGGTGGCGCGCTCGAGGAGAGAGGCGAACTTGATCCGCTCGTTGCAGCGCACACAGGGGTTCGGGGTGCGGCCGGCCGCGTACTCGGCGAGGAAGTCTTCCACGACCAGGTCGTGGAAGTCGTCGGAGAGGTCCCAGACGTAGTACGGGATGCCGATCCTGTCCGCCGCGCGGCGCGCATCGGAGGCGTCCTCGACCGTGCAGCAGCCGCGCGAGCCGGTGCGGGTCTGGTCACGGTTCTTGGACAGTGCCATGTGCACGCCGACGACCTCGTGGCCGGCCTCGGCGGCCCGTGCGGCCGCCACGGCGGAGTCGACTCCCCCGCTCATCGCTGCGAGCACCTTCATCGGGGTGCCACCTCCTCGCTGTGCACGCGATCGAGTGTACGGAGGCGAAGACCCGCCGACAGGCTCGCGAGGCGTGAGATGCGTCCGGTACGGACGGTCACCGTCCCCGCGCGCTCAGCCGAAGAGGGAGCCGACGGCGCGGGCCCGGGTGAGCGCCTCGGGAAGCGCCGCGAGCGCGCGCTCGACATCGTCCTCGGTGCTGGTCCAGCCGAGGGAGAGCCGCAGCGCGCCGCGCGCGTCCGCCCCCTCGAAGCCCATCGCCGCGAGGACCGGACTCGCCTGGGTGACGCCCGCCGAGCAGGCCGAGCCGGCGGAGCAGTCCACCCCGCGCTCGTCCAGCAGGAACATCAGCGAGTCGGAATCCGCGCCGGGGAAGACCACGTGCACGATGTGGCCCGATTGCGGGGAGTCCGCGGGCAGCGTGAACCGTGCACCGGGGTCGAGCTCCCGGATCCCGGCACGCAGGCGCCGGGCGAGAGCCCGGACGCGCGCGGTCTCCTCGGCCTTCTCCCGCAGCGTCTCCTCGAGGGCCGCGGCGAAGGCGGCGGCCTGGGCGGCGTCGAGGGTACCGGAGCGGACGCCGCGCTGCTGGCCGCCGCCGGTGCTGACCGCCGCGAAGGGGACCTCGGGGCGCGCCACGAGCACGCCCACGCCGACGGGGGCGCCGATCTTGTGCCCCGACAGGGACATCAGGTCGATGTCCGCGAGATCGGGAAGCGGTGCGGTCCCCAGCCCCTGGACCGCGTCGGTGTGCACGAGCGTGCCGTGGGGACGGGCGGCCGCGGCGAGCGCGGCGAGGTCCTGCAGGGCGCCGGTCTCGTTGTTCACCAGGGCGGCACTGACCAGGGAGACGGCGCCATCGGCGAGGGCCTCCCGTACCGCCTCGTCCCGGAGCAGCCCGGAGGCGTCGACGGGGAGGAACCGCGCGGTGAGCGAGGGTGCGCCGTCCTGGAGGGAGCGGGCGGTGGCCAGCACGGCCGGATGATCGGTCGCGGCGACCGCGACGGCGGTGCGCCGGGGATCTCGGGCCACGACGGCGCGGGGCACGGCGCGGAGGGCGAGGTTGTCCGCCTCGGTGCCGCCCGAGGTCATGATCAGCCAGCTGCGCGGGACGCCGAGCAGCCCGCCGATCCGCTCGAGCGCCTCGTCGAGCACGGCTCGGGCGCGTCGGCCCGCGGCGTGCACGGAGGACGGGTTGCCGTGCACGGCCGACGCCGCGAGGAAGGCCTCGCGGGCGGCGGGCCGCAGCACGGTGGTCGCGGCGTGGTCGAGATAGGCGCGCTGCGCGGGGTGGGGGTCCGCCGCAGTCACCACGGCTTGCTCGGATCCTGCGGGGCGCCGCCGTCGCCCTCGCCGTCGCCGCCCTCCTCCTGCGCGTCCCGGTTGCGCTGCTCAAGCTCCTCGTCCTTCTGCTGCTGCTCGGGGTCGCCCTCGGTGGGCTTCTCCTCCTCGGGGCCGTCGCCCTCGGGATCCTCGCGCACCGGCTCGCCCGGGTCCATCGGCGTGGTGCCGCCGTCGTCCTCCTGCTCCTCGCCGCCGCGCGCGTCGGGATCGTTGCCGGCCTCCTCGTCGGCGTCGCGGCGCTTCTTCTCCACGCGCTCGCCGTTCCCCTCGGTGGTCTCTTCGTCCTCGTTGCCGCTGCCGGAGCCGCCCTGGCCGTCGCCCTCGCCGCCGCCACCGCCGCCGCCGCGGCAGGGCTGGAGGATCTCCTCGGCCTCGAAGAGCCGGTCGGCGCGCTGCTGCGGGTCCTCGATAAGGTCCGCCTGGCGCTCGATGGAGATCGCGAGGTTGTTAGCGATCTTGCATTGCGCGTGCAGCGGGGCGTTGAGGTCGGTGCGCGACTCCCACTCGGACATCGCCACGCGCAGCTCCGCCTCGGCGGCGGCGTCCTCGCCCTGCTGCAGCAGGGCGGTGCCGCGATCCAGATGGGGCATGTACGGCTCGAACCAGTTCAGCCGGTCCAGCGGTCCGAGCCGCTCGATGGCCTCCGGGTAGTCGCCGTCCTCGTAGGCGGCCAGCTGATGCGCCTGCGCGATCGGCATGGACACGAAACGGACGGTCAGACCGGCGAGCGTCAGGATCGGCAGGGCCAGGATCGCGAAGACGATCGCCCGGGTGATCCGCAGCCGGCGCACGTTCAGCCCGTAATCGCGCCGCGCCCCCGAGGGGCGACGATCGCGCTCGGCGGCGGGCTCGTCCCGGGCCGGGGTCTCCGGGGCGGGATCCGGGCGCTGCTCGAGGGAGGTGCTCATCGCTGTGCTCCTGACACGTCGTAGCGGTCCAGCTTCCGCGGCAGTCGGTAGGTCATCTCGCCCAGCTCCCAGATCAGCAGGGCGGTCAGAGGGATCGACGCCACCCAGTACCAGTCCTCGAAGCTGGTCACGTCGCGGGAGTCCTCCGAGGGGATGGGCCGCAGCGTGATGCCCTCCATCGTGCCCTCGATCGGCTCCTCGGGGTCGGTGCGGTGGAGATAGGGCACCCCGAGCTCGCCCGCGATCTTCTCCAGCTGCGCGCTGTCGATCATGGAGATGCCCTGCTGGCCGGAGGAGTCGGTGATGTACTCGCCGTCGGTCGCTCCGCCCTGCGCCTTCATCGGGCCGCCCTCGGGCGTGCCGTAGCCGAGCACGGCTCCGCCGTCGACGTAGCCCTGGGCGGCGGAGAAGGACTCGGACTCCCGCTCGTCGGTGTTCTCCCCGTCGGAGAGGAAGTAGACCAAGACGTGGGAGTCGGGGTCCTCCTCGCGCACGGTGGTGATCTCGGACAGGAGGGTGGCCAGGGGCCGGTCCACGTTCGAGCCCTGCGAGTAGGCAGTCGGCTCGGTCTCGAGGGTGTCGATCCAGGCGGCCGCCGCCCCCGCATCGGTGGTCAGCGGCAGCTGCGAGGTGGCCGAGGAGTCGAAGGCGATGATCGAGTAGCGCGCGCCCTCGGTCATGCCCATGATCTGCTGCATGTCCGCCTTCACCCCGTCGAGGCGGGGCTGCCCCGCGGCGTAGTCCTCGGCGTTCATCGATCCGGTGCGGTCGACGACGAAGAAGACGTTGGCGTTCATCCGCTCGGTCTGCTCGGCGTCGATCGGGGTGACCGGTCGCAGCGCGACGACGGCGAGCAGCAGCACCATGAGCAGGCGCCGCAGCCACGCGGTCCGCTGGCGGGGACGCCGCACCAGCAGCACCACGCACAGGGTCAGCATGGCGCCGAAGAGCGGGATCGTGGCCCAGAGGGGCATCAGGAACTCGAGTCGCATCAGCGCGCCCTCCAGCCCAGGGCCAGGATTGCCACGAGGGAGAGGAAGGTGAGCACGAAGCCGGTCCCCGGATGATCCGTGCGGATCACGGTGGGGCTGGCCCCGAGCACCTCGGCCTGGGTCTTCTGGATCTCGTTGATGATCGACGGGATCGCCTCGGGGTCCGAGGACTCGTACAGCTCGCCGTCCTGGTCCTCGGTGGCCTCCTGCAGCTCCTCGAAGCAGCCGGGCCCGCACTCGTACGCGCCGGGGTAGAAGGTGTACAGGTCGATGCCCCGCGAGGCGACGGACTCCGTGGCCTCCTGCAGCGTGAAGATCGGCTCGCCGTTGACCTCGTTGTCGGTCGCGAAGATGATCGACCGCGAGCGGTCCTCCTCGGCCTGGTCGAAGACCTGAGCGCAGGAGGCGAGGCCGTCGGGCACCACGGACGCCTCGTCGGGGATGCCCTGGGTGCCCTCGACGAACTCGACGTACTGGCGCACCTTCTCCTGCGAGTAGTCGCGGCTGCCCACGCGATAGCCGAACTCGTCGAAGTCGATCGCCTCGGCGCCCTCCTCGAGCTCGCGCTTGATCAGGTCGTAGTCGTTGGTCAGCGGGAACACGGTGCGGCTGGTCGAGTTGAAGATCGACAGCGCCACCCGTTCGCCCTCGAAGCCGTCCACGAGCTGGGCGAAGGTCGCGAGGATCTCCGCGTCGTACTGGTACATGGAGCTCGAGACGTCCAGGCACAGCACGATGTCGCGCGAGGCGAACTCGGGGGTCTCTATCCGCTCGGAGGCGATGCGGCCCGAGAGGATGCTCGCGGCGATCACGCCGAGCACCGCGATGCCCACCTGCAGCACGCGCACCCACCGGGCCGTCCGCTGGGCGCGCACGAAGCTCGGCACCCGGTCGAGGAACCGGGAGTTCGCGACCAGCACGGGCGACTTCCGCATCGCCCGCCGGTTCACGAAGGTGATCGCCCAGACGACGATCGCGGCGATCAGGAGCAGGGCGGTGACCCACCAGAAGATCATGACCATTCCCGGATCACCTCCCTCGCGCGGCGCACCGAGTCGCGCAGCTCGGCGTCCGAGGCGCGGGCGAAGTCGGGCTCGTAGAGGTCGCTGATCAGCTCCCCGACCGCACGGGTCCGCTCATCGGCGACCAGGGTCGCGATGTCCTGGCTGGTCACGTCGTGCCCGGTGGTGCGGCGCACGAAGCGGCGCATCACCCCGGTCAGCTCGTGGTGGCCGGCCCGCGCCTCGATCCCTTCGGCCTCGTGGCGATCGGCGATGTCGTTCACGGCGCGGAGGAACTCGGCCTTGAGGCCCTCGACCTCGTCGGGCCGCGAGCGGTAGGCGATGCGCTTCTCGATCGCGCGGGTGATCTTCAGGGTGCCCACGATCAGCGCGACGATCACCAGGACGCAGAGCGCCGCCAGGATGAGCCACGCGATCGAGTACTGGGGCGGGTCGATGATCTCGGGCTCGGGGGCGGCGAGCAGCGCGCCGAGCCGGGCGGTCGCGTCAGGGACGGGCATGGCGGTACTCCCTCGAGCGCAGCATGGCGACCATGTCGTCGACCACGGTCGTCTCCCCCTGCGCGAGCACGTGGGTGATGTGGAGGCGGTCGAGCATCTCGGTGATGCCCTCGCTGCGCGCCCTCCGGTAGGCCGCGACGTCCCGGGCGACCCGCGCCGAGGTGCGGGCGAGGGAGGCCACCTCGCGCGGGTTCTCGACGTCGACGACCTCGTGGTCGAGGTCCCCGGCGAGCAGCGGGTCGGCATCCGCGATGCGCACCACGAGCAGGTCGTGCCGCGTGGTGAGACGACGGAGCAGGGAGAAGTCCTCGACCGAGGGGTGGGCCTCGTCCGTGATGATCGTCATCAGGGTGGGGCGCGCGGTGACGCGGAAGGCCCGCTCGAGCAGCCACGCGCTGTCCGGCGACGGCGCCGCGGTGGTGGTCGACTGCTGGATGGTGCGCAGCAGCATCTCCAAGTGGCCGTCGCTCGAGCGCGAGGGCAGCTGGATGGGCCGGTTCTCGCCGCCGGCGACGAGTCCGACGAGATCGCCCGACTGCTGGGCGAGGAAGCAGACCATGCCGGCCGCGAGGATCATCGCATCGCGCTTCGAGGAGCCGTCGGCCGCCGTCGCCGCCATCGCGCTCGAGGTGTCCGCGACGATCGACAGATGCCGCACCCGCTCCTCATTGAACTGGCGGATCAGCGGCTCGCCGGAGCGGGCCGTGGCCTTCCAGTCGATGTCGGAGATCTTGTCCCCGGGCTGGTAGTACTTCAGGTCGTCGAAGTCCTCGCCGCTGCCCTTGAAGAGCGAGCGGCCGCGCCCCTGGATCAGTCCGCGCGCCCGCTTCGAGGTGTGCAGATCGACCCGGGCCTTCACCCGGGTCATCAGCGAGACCGCCATGCGCCCTGCCCCCTGCTCGGATCCGGTCAGGGCATCGGCACGGCGTGGAAGACCGCGTCGATGATCTGTTCGGGCTTGATGCCGCTGGCGAGGGCGTCGAAGGTGAGGACGAGACGGTGGCGGAGCACGCCGTAGCGCATGGCCCGCACGTCGTCCGGGGTCACGTAGTCGCGCCCGTGCAGCAGCGCATGCGCCTGCCCGACCTTCATCAGGGCGAGGGAGCCGCGGGGGCTCGCCCCGACCCGCACGGACTGGGTCAGGTTCGGGACCGGTCGCGGGCCCGAGCCGCGCGTGGTGAAGACCAGATCGATGATGTACCGCTTCACGGCGGGATCGACGTAGACCGCGTCGACCATCTCCTGGAGGAAGCGGACGTCCTCGAGGGAGACCGTGGCGACGGCCTCGCGCTGACCGGTGAGGCTCCCCGAGGTCGAGCGGTCGAGGATCTCGTGCTCCTCCGCGGGACGCGGATAGGTCAGGATCTCCTTCATCAGGAAACGGTCCATCTGCGCCTCGGGGAGGACGTAGGTGCCCTCCTCCTCGATCGGGTTCTGGGTCGCGAGCACCATGAACGGCTCGGGGAGGCGGTGCACCTCGCCGCCGATCGAGGTCTGCCGCTCCTGCATCGCCTCGAGCATCGCCGACTGCGTCTTGGCGCTCGAGCGGTTGATCTCGTCGAGCAGCACGACGTTCGCGTGCACCGGCCCCAGCTGCGTGGTGAAGGTGCCAGAGCCGTAGTTGAAGATCTGGGTGCCGATGATGTCGTTCGGCATCAGGTCGGGGGTGCACTGGATGCGCGCGAAGGAGCCCGTGATGGACGAGGCCAGCGCGCTCGCCGCGGTGGTCTTGGCCAGACCGGGCACCGACTCCAGCAGCACGTGACCGCCCGCGGCGAGCGCCGCGAGCAGCGTCAGGCGCAGGTTCTCCTGGCCGACCACGCGGGACTGGAAGACCCGGGTGATGGTCGAGACGATCGCGGCGCTGCGCTCGAGGTCGCGCGGCGTGATCGCCGCGGACGAGGGCGCGAACTGCCCCGGGGGCCGTCCCCCTCCCGCCGACGGAGGCCGACCCGGCCCTCCGGCCGGGCTCGGCGCGGGCCCGGCCGGGCGGGCGGGCGGCTGGCTGGGTGGAATGCTCATGTGCTGCGGCTCCCCCGTCGTGCGGTTCTCGTGCGGTCAACGTGCAGTGGTCATGCGCGGCATGATCCCGGCGCGGGCCCCTCCCCCGACGCCGACGGGCGGGCAGGCCCGTGATCCGGGCCACCTGCGCCGGGTCGATCCTAGCGCCCTCCCCCTGCCACGTCCTCCCAGCGCCCCGGCGTGGTGCGCGCCCGATGCGAGAATGCGCTCGTGCAAGCAGATCGTTTCGACCGCGCCACGCCCCCGGTCGCCCCCACGTCGCCGGGACTCTCGGTGGACGAGCAGGGCCGGGGCACCTTCGCCGTCGCCGCGCCCCGGGCCCGGGCGGTGGACCTGTGCATCCGGCAGGGGGCGGCCGAGCGCCGGCAGCGTCTGCGCCACTTCGACGGCGGTCTGCGCTGGGACCATGTGACCGGGATGGTCCCGGGTACCGAGTACGGCTTGCGGGTCGACGGTCCGTGGGATCCCGCCCGGGGCCTGTTCTCGAGCCCGCACAAGCTGCTGCTGGACCCGTGGGCGCGTGGCATCTCGCACTCCTCCCCGCTGCTGAGCAGCTTCTTCCCCTTCGAGGTCGACTCGATGCTGGATCGCGTGGGCGAGCAGCACGAGCTCTCGAGGACCGACTCGGCGGACAGCGCCGTGTGGTCGGTCGTGGTCTCCGACGCCTTCGATTGGCAGGACGACCTGCGCCCCCTCGTCGACTGGGACGCCACGGTGCTGTACGAGCTGCACGTCAAGGGTTTCACCCGGCTGCAGGAGGATCTGCCGCACGAGCAGCGCGGCACCTATGCGGGACTCGGGCATCCCACGGTGACGGGGTACCTGCGCAGCCTGGGCGTAACCACGGTGGAGCTGCTGCCGATCCACGCGGCGATGGACGAGCCTCACCTGACACGGCTGGGGCTGACGAACTACTGGGGCTACTCCACCCTGTCGTACTTCGCCCCGGATCCCTCGCTGGCCACGACGGCCGCGCAGCAGGCCGGCGCCCAGGCGGTGCTCGACGAGGTCAAGACCATGGTGCGCAACCTCCATGCGGAGGGGCTCGAGGTCGTCCTCGACGTCGTCTACAACCACACCGCCGAGGGCGGCGCCGACGGGCCCTCGCTGTCCCTGCGGGGGCTGGACAATCTCGAGTACTACTGGACCGACGGCGGCACCTTCCTGGACGTGACCGGCACCGGCGGCACCCTGGATCCGCGCTCGGTGCACGTCATGGACCTGATCCTCTCCTCGCTGCGCTACTGGGTCACCGAGGTGCACGTGGACGGTTTCCGCTTCGACCTCGCCGCGACCCTGGGCCGCGACGACCGCGGGTTCCGCCCCGACCACCCGTTGCTGCGGGCGATCGCGACGGACCCCGTGCTCCGCACCGTCAAGCTGATCGCCGAGCCCTGGGACGTGGGCACGGGCGGCTGGCAGACCGGCTCCTTCCCCGTGCCCTTCGCCGAGTGGAACGACGCCTTCCGCGACGACGTGCGCTCCTTCTGGCTCGCCGATCGCGGGCACCGGGCACGCACCGGCGAGACGGGGGTGGGCGGGGTCCGCGACCTCGCGACCCGCCTCGCCGGCTCCTCCGACCTGTTCTCCGCGCAGGACCCGCCCGAGCTGCCCGAGGGCAGGAGCCTGCGCTCACCCTGGGCGTCGATCAACTACGTCACCGCTCACGACGGCTTCACGCTGCGGGACCTCACGGTGTACGAGACCAGGCGCAACGAGGCCAACGGCGAGGACAACCGCGACGGCACCTCCAACAACCGCTCCTACCACCACGGCCACGAGGGCGAGGTCGATCCCGCGCAGGAGGGAGCCGCGGAGATCGAGGCGGCACGACGGCGCAGCGCGCGGAGCCTGCTGGCGACGCTGCTGCTCGCCTCGGGGACCCCGATGCTCACCGCGGGCGATGAATTCGGCCGCACCCAGCGGGGCAACAACAACGCCTACTGCCAGGACAACGAGATCTCCTGGATCGACTGGCGCCTCGACGCCCGGGCCACGGCGCTGCGCGAGACGGTCGTGGAGCTGCTGCGCCTGCGGGGGGAGCATCCGCAGCTGCGCTCCCCGCACTTCCTGCGACCGGCGGATCCGGCGGCGCTCGGCGCCGGGCAGATCGCCTGGTTCGGGGCCGACGGGGAGGAGATGGACCACCGGAGCTGGATGGACTCCTCCCGCCATCTGCTCACCATGCTCCGCCCCGCGGTGCACGGCCGCGAGGGCGCCGAGCACCTGCTGGTGATCCTCTCCTCCGAGGAGGGCCCGACGACGGTCCGCCTGCCGCGCGCGCCCTGGCCGCAGGGCACCGCACGGGTGCTGCTCGACACGGCGGCGGAGCGGCCGCGGAACCGCTCGCTCACCCCGATCGTCGACGGTTCGCTCGAGGTCGCCGGGGTCTCGGTGGTGGTGCTCGGACTCCCGGCCCGCGGTCCGCAGGAGCCTGCTCAGACGCTATCGTGAGGCGTGTCACCGTGACCGTCGCAGGCACCCTGTGGTGCCAGGCAGGAGAGGCCATGACCGAGACCACCGACCCCACCGCGTCGAGCGGGACTCCGGCCCCCCAGACCGCGTCGGCCGCGGCGGACCCGACAACCTCGTCGGCTCCGTCGGCTCTGCCTGTCTCGTCAGCCGCGACGGAGCCGATCGCGCCCGCCCCCGCCGCACCGCGCGGTCCGAGCGGACCGGACGGTCTCGACGCCGGCGTGGGCCGGATACCGATCATGGACGTGCAGCCCGTCGTCGACGGCGGCCGCTTCCCCGCCTCCTGCGTCGAGGGCGAGACGGTCACCGTGCGGGCGAACGCCTTCCGCGAGGGCCACGATGCGATGGGGGTCCAGGTGGTGCTCACCGCCCCGGACGGCTCCGAGACCGTCACCCCCATGCGTTCGACGAACCCTGGCCTGGACCTCTGGGAGGCGCCGGTGCGCCCGGACGCCACCGGCCACTGGTCCTTCCGCGTCGAGGCCTTCTCCGCGCCGTATGCGACCTGGGCCCATGTCGCCGAGGTGAAGATCCCTGCCGGTCTCGACGTCGAGCTGGTCTGCGCCGACGGCGCCGTCGTGCTCGAGGCGATCCTCGCGGAGATCACCGCGGGCACCCGCCCCGAGGCCGACGGGCCCATGGTCCGCGCGGCCCTCGCCTCGCTGCGCAGCTCCTCCCTCAGCCCCGCCGCCCGTGTCGCCCCGGCGCTCGCCGAGGACCTCCGCGGGCTGATGACGGTCCGGCCGCTGCGCGAGGGCGTGACCGTCTCCGGTCCCCATCGTCTGATCGTGCATCGCCGCCGGGCGCTCTACGGCTCGTGGTACGAGTTCTTCCCCCGCTCCGAAGGCGCGCGCTTCGAGGAGGGACTCGGCTGGATCTCGGGGACCTTCGCCACCGCGACCCGGTCCCTCGACCGGATCGCCGAGATGGGCTTCGACGTCGCCTACCTCACCCCGATCCATCCGATCGGGTCGACTTTCCGCAAGGGCCGCAACAACACGCTCGAGCCGCAGCCCGGCGATCCCGGCTCGCCGTACGCGATCGGCTCCGCGGACGGCGGGCACGACGCGATCCACCCCGATCTCGGGACGCTCGCGGACTTCGACGCCTTCGTCGCCCGGGCGCAGGAGCTCGGGCTCGAAGTGGCCCTGGACATCGCCCTGCAGTGCTCCCCCGACCATCCCTGGGTCGCCGAGCATCCGGAGTGGTTCGTGGTCCGCTCCGACGGCAGCATCGCCTACGCCGAGAACCCGCCGAAGAAGTACCAGGACATCTACCCCCTCAGCTTCGACACGGACTACGAGGGCCTCTACGCGGCGATCCGGGACATGCTCGAGCACTGGGTCGACCACGGGGTCACCCTGTTCCGCATCGACAACCCGCACACCAAGCCGGTGCGCTTCTGGGAGGAGCTGCTCGCGGAGTTCGACGCGAAGCACCCCGAGGTGATCTTCCTGGCGGAGGCCTTCACCCGGCCCACGATGATGCACGCCCTGGGCAAGGTCGGCTATCACCAGAGCTACACCTACTTCACCTGGCGCCACACCCCCGAGGAGCTGCGCGAGTATCTCGAGGAACTCGTCGCGGCCGCGCCGTACATGCGCCCCAGCTTCTGGCCCACGACGCACGACATCCTCACCCCGTTCATGAGCGGCGGCGGGCGAGCGGCCTTCGCGCTGCGCGCGATCCTCGCCGCGACCCTGGTGCCCACCTGGGGCATCTACGCCGGGTACGAGCTCGTCGAGGACGTCCCCCGGCCGGGGGCGCAGGAGCAGATCGACAACGAGAAGTACGAGTACAAGCCCCGCGACCACGCCGGGGCGCTCGCCCGCGGGGAGAGCCTGCAGCCGCTGCTCACCGCGCTGAACCGGATCCGGCGCGAGCACCCGGCTCTGCAGTCGCTCACCGCGATCTCCTTCCACGAGGCCGAGGACCCGCAGGTCCTGGTGTTCTCCAAGCACCTCGACGCGGCGTCCTCCGGGACCGGCGCGCCGGACACGGTGCTGGTCGTGTCCCTCACCGAGCACGACCGCGACGCCTGGACCACCCTGCGCCTGGACCTCGGTTCGCTGGGCCTGGAGCCCGGTGCCACGGCCTTCGAGGTCGAGGACCTGCTGACCGGGGAGCGGTTCCGCTGGGATGCGGCGCCCTATGTGATCCTCCGCGCCGCCGACCGGCCGGCGCACGTCCTGCGCGTCATCCATCCCGAGGAGAGCTGACATGGCATCGACCACCCAGGGCATCGACGGACTTCCGGCCCCCGCACCGCGCATGCCGCTCGGGGAGCATGAGCTCGGGGCGGCCGCCACCGGCAGCTACCACGACCCGCACTCCGTGCTCGGCGCGCACGAGTACGAGGGCGCCGTCACCGTGCGGACCCTCAAGCCCCTCGCGCACGAGGTCGCGGTGCTCCTGCCCGACGGCACCACCGCGGCGATGGAGCATGAGTACGACGGCATCTGGACCGCGGTCCTGCCGCAGCCCCACCTGCCCTCCTACCGGGTGCGGGTGACCTGGTCCGAGGGCGCGGACCCGGTGGACCTCGAGGAGCCCTACCGCTTCCTGCCCACGATCGGCGAGCTCGACCTGCACCTCATGCGCGAGGGCCGCCACGAGGAGCTGTGGCGGGCGCTCGGCGCTCACGTGCGCACGATCGACGGGGTCGCGGGCACCTCCTTCACGGTGTGGGCCCCCAACGCCCGCGCCGTGCAGGTCGTCGGCGGCTTCAACGGCTGGCGCGGACGCGGCCACGCGCTGCGCAGCCTCGGCGCCTCGGGCGTGTGGGAGATCTTCGTACCCGGCGTCGGCGTCGGCGAGGTGTACAAGCTCCGGATCCTCGGCGCCGACTCGACCTGGCGCGACAAGGCCGACCCCATGGCGCGACGCACCGAGGTGCCGCCGGCGACCGGATCGATCGTGACCGACTCGGACTTCGAGTGGAGCGATGACGCCTGGCTCGCCGAGCGCGCCGACCACGATCCGCTCGCCACGCGGATGTCCGTCTACGAGGTCCATCTCGCGAGCTGGCGTCCCGGGCTCGGCTACCGCGAGCTGGCCGTCGAGCTGGTGGACTACGTGCGCGACATGGGATTCAGCCATGTCGAGTTCATGCCCGTCGCGGAGCATCCCTTCGGCGGCTCGTGGGGCTATCAGGTCACCGGCTACTACGCCCCGACCTCCCGGCTGGGAACCCCCGACGAGCTGCGCCATCTGATCAACGCCCTGCACGAGGCCGGGATCGGCGTGATCCTGGACTGGGTCCCCGCCCACTTCCCGAAGGACGAGTGGGCGCTCGCGCGCTTCGACGGCACCCCGCTGTACGAGCATGCCGACCCGCGCCGCGGCGAGCATCCGGACTGGGGCACGTACGTCTTCGACACCGGCCGGCACGAGGTGCGCAACTTCCTCGTGGCCAACGCCTGCTACTGGCTCGAGGAGTTCCACGTGGACGGCCTGCGGGTCGACGCGGTGGCGTCGATGCTGTACCTCGACTACTCGCGCGCCGAGGGGCAGTGGATCCCCAACCGCTATGGCGGACGCGAGGACCTGGAGAACATCGGCTTCCTGCAGGAGGCCACGGCGACCGCCGCCAAACGGGCCCCCGGCATCGTGATGATCGCCGAGGAGTCCACGTCATTCCCCGGCGTCACCCGGCCCACCTCCGAGGGCGGGCTCGGCTTCCACTTCAAGTGGAACATGGGCTGGATGCACGACACCCTCGCCTACGTGGGCCAGGACCCGATCCACCGCCAGTACCACCACGGCGAGATGACCTTCGCGATGGTGTACCAGTACTCCGAGAACTTCGTGCTGCCCATCAGCCACGACGAGGTCGTGCACGGCAAGGGCTCCCTGCTGCGCAAGGCTCCGGGGGACGACTGGCAGCAGGCGGCCACGCTGCGGACGACTCTCGCCCTGCAGTGGACGCATCCCGGCAAGCAGCTGCTGTTCATGGGCACCGAGTTCGCCCAGGGCACCGAATGGTCGGAGCAGGCGGGCCTGCCCTGGTGGCTGCTCGAGTACCCGTTGCATCGCGGCACCCACCAGCTGGTCAAGGACCTCAATGCCCTCCAGCGGGAGCTGCCCGCGCTCTACCAGCGGGATCAGGATCCGGGCGGTTTCGAGTGGCTGCTGGGCGACGACGCGGTCCACAACGTCTTCGCCTACCTGCGCCGGGACCAGGCGGGCGATCCGGTGGTCGTGGTGCTGAACTACTCGGCGCAGGCCTGGCACGAGCACCGGATCCCGCTGCCCGAGGGCGGGACGTGGCTCGAGGTGCTCAACTCCGACGCCCCGGTCTACGGCGGCAGCGGGGTCGGGAACCTCGGCCGGGTCCACGCCGAGCCGGTGGGGATGCACGGTCGCGAGCACTCCGTGCGGCTGTCGGTCCCGCCGCTCGGAGCGGTGGTGCTGATCCCCGAGCGGCTGCGTGCCGGCTGAGCCCCGCCCGCCGGCAGGCGCCTCAGAACAGGAGGTTCGCGAGGCGCTTGCGGGCGGGTCCGACGCGCGGATCCTCGGTGCCGGCGATCTCGAAGAGCTCGAGCAGGCGGGTGCGGACCGCGTCCTTCGTGTCCTGATCGGCGCCGCGCAGCAGGTCCAGCAGACGCCCGAAGGCATCGTCGACATGACCGCCCAGCATGTCCACATCGGCGGCGAGCATCTGGGCGGAGAGATCCCCGGGCTTCTCGGCGGCCGCCCGGCGCACCTCGTCGAGATCGACGCCCTGCGTGCGTCGCATGAGGGTGACGGTGGCGAGTCCGGTCCGCGCCTCGGCGTCGGCGGGGTTCTCGCGCAGATGCTTCTCGAAGGCGGCGACGGCACCGTCGAGGTCGCCCCGGTCGATCGCCTCGTAGGCCTCCGCGATGAACGGCGGCAGCGGCTCGGCGGCAGGCTCCTCGGCGCCCTCGGACCCCTCGCCCCCGGGCACCTCGAGGCCCTGCTGGCGCGCGAGGTCAAGGACCTGCGTGAGCAGCGTGTCGATCTCGCCGTCGGGCAGCACCCCGGCGACGATCGGCTGGACCTGGCCGAGCAGGAGCAGCAGCAGGCTCGGCAGCTGTTGGACCTGGAGCGCCTGGGCGACGCGCGGCTGCGTGTCGGCGTCGACCACCGCGAGGCGGACCGCCCCGGCGTGGGCGTCGACGCCGCGGCGCAGGGAGGCGAGGAAGCCGGCGCCCTCGGGCACGCGGGAGCTCGTGACCAGGAGCAGGGTCGGGACCTGCTGCGAGTCCGCGACGATCTGCTGCAGCCCCTGCTCGGTGACCGTCACCTCGTGCGCGGAGGCCTCCCCCGCGGTGGCGCCGCCGTCGGCGGGCTGCTTGAGGGCGGCGAGATCGATAATGCCGTAGGGATCGGTCACGGAGGAGCTCCTTCGACGGGTTCAGGACCCTGACAGTCTAGGGAACTCTCCCCGGGTGCGTCGTCACGCCCTCCGTCTCAGGAGCCGGTGGCGGTGAGCGCGGTGAGGGTGGCCCCGACGGGCTGGACCTGACCGCCGGCCTCGGCCGAGGGGATGTACAGCGCGACGTGGGTGCCGAAGGTGCGCACGAACTCCTTCGTGAACTCGCGGGTGCCGACCACCTTGGTGTACGCGTTGTCCTCGGCGTAGCGCATGGTCGCGCCGTCCTTGATGGTGACCTTGCGGGTGGAGGTGAGGGTGCCCATGACGAGCGCGCCGCCGTCGTCCGTGCGCAGGCCCGCGAACTCGTCCTCGCGCACCGCATACGTCTCGCGGATGGTCGCGCCCTCGTCCCACTCGACCCCGGCGTTGAGCGCCTTGCGCTCCTCCTGGATCTCGCTGTGCCGCGAGGTGATGAAGGGGTCGACGGCCAGCTGGTCCTCGGGATCCTTCGCGTCGCCGTCGGTGAGCACCGTCGCGTAGAGTGCCAGCGCCTCCGCGGGGGTCATCACCAGGTCCGCGGCGTCGATCGCGACGGCCTCGGAGCCGACGGCGGCGTCCGCGACGGTGGGCATGGCCACGTCGACCGCCTGCTGGGCCCAGCCCCAGGTGGTGTACGGCGAGCGGGCGTCGGCCTGCTGCAGGGCGACGAAGAAGGGCACGCCGTCAGCGGCCGAGTTCTCGACCAGGCCGATCGCGGTGCGCGGGAAGTCAGTGCCGGTCGTGGACATCGGCACCACGAGGGCGGCCCCGGGCACGGTGAGCTGGGCGGCCCACTCCTCGGCTTTGGCGATCAGCGCGTAGGCGGCGGTGCGGAACTCGACCGCGGAGCCGATGACGCGGGGCGCCAGCTGGGCGGGGTCGCGGGCCTCGTCGGCCGCGGTCACCGCGGTGCTGATCTCCGCGACGACGGCGTCGAGCTGCTCGGTGGTCTGCGCCGGGGTGGGCTCAGCGATCTCCGGTCCGGCGGGCGGGGCGGGCGGTGCCTCCGGCTCGGAGGCGCAGGCGGAGAGGACGCCGCCGACGAGGAGCGCGCCGGAGCCCGCGAAGAGGCTGCGGCGGGCGAGCGGGCGAGAAGTCATCGGGAGGTCCTTACTCAGGGGCGGGTGCGGAGCGGGCCGGGTCATCGGGGCTCCTGCCCCGGAGCGGGCTGCTCGTCGGACTCCGCGGACGGGTCGGACGGAGCGGACGGATCGAGCTCGGTGGACGGGTCAGCATCGGGCAACGCGTCGGCATCGGCGGAGCTATCGGAACCGGCGGCCTGCGCGGTCTTTGCGGTCTCTGCGGACTCGGCGTCTGCAGGATCCTCGGCCTCCTCGGCTTCCTCCGCCTCCACGGGCGCGAGCACCGCGGTGTCCTCGCCGTCCGCGGAGGCGCGGCCAGCGGGCGCCCCGGCGACGGACCAGGCGTTGGCGTCCTCGGCGTCCGCCCGGTCGTCGGCATCGCCGACGGCGCCGGCCGCCGCGGACCCGCCGACCACGATCGGAGCGGACGCACCCGGCTCGGCGCTCTCGAAGGCGTCGCTCTCCTGCGTCTCCTCGATCTCGTCCTCGTCGAGCCGCTCGCGGCGGCGTCCTCCGAGGGAGACCACGAGGAGCACCAGGCCGATCACGGCGACGGCCGCACCGCCGGCGTAGGCGAAGGGGACCCACTCGTTCTCGTCGTGCACGGGCCAGGTGATCGAGACCTGGTCCGCTCCGGGGGCGGTGCCGTCGGTGACGATGAGGATCGCGCGGTACACCTGCGCGTTCTCTCCGTGCTCGCCGGCGTAGAAGTCGGCCACGTCGATCGTCGCGGGGCTCGGGGTGGTCTCCACGGAGCGCCACAGGTCCGAGGTGGTCGGATCGGTCAGCTCGGCGGAACCGTCGGGGTTGACCTCCTGCGTGCTCAGGGTGGTCCAGTCGCTCGCCCCGGTGATGCGGGTGTAGCGGGTGCCCTCGAGGTAGGCCTCGAGGTCGGCGTTGGAGGCGGTGATGATCGAGACGTCGCTCGCGCCCTCGATGGTCACGGTGCCCTCCTCGCCGCCGACGTAGAGCACGCCGGGATCGATGAGCACCGCGGGCCCCGGATCGGAGAGGGAGACGGTCGCGGTGGTCTCGGTGTCGGGGGCCCAGGTGGTCTCGCCGAGGCGGCCCAGCACCAGTCCGATCAGTCCGAGCAGGACCAGGAGGACGGCGAGGAGTCGTTGCACGTGGAAGCTCCGTATCAGGCGGCCCGGACCGGGCACGAGGTGGTGGACCCGTCCACGATAGGCGGACGAGCCCGCCGGGGACACCTCCACGTGAGGTCCTCCACCTGGGTAAAGGCCCTCTCATGAGCGTCTCATCGGCGTCTCATGGGGCGGCCTGACGTACTCTGTCGGGGTGCGTCTCGTCGTTGCCCGCTGCTCCGTCGACTACACCGGTCGACTCACCGCCCACCTGCCCCTGGCCCCGCGCCTGCTGATCGTCAAGGCCGACGGCAGCGTGCTGGTCCACTCCGACGGGGGCAGTTACAAGCCCCTGAACTGGATGAGCCCGCCCGCGACGTTGCAGACCAGCACCCGCAGCGCCGAGGAGGCCGCGGCGGATCCCGAGGGCGACTGGCTCGAGCAGTGGGACGTGGTGCACGACAAAACCGGCGACCGCCTCCGGGTGCGCCTGCACGAGACCTACGAGGACTCCGCCCATGAGCTCGGCGTCGATCCGGGCCTGCAGAAGGACGGCGTCGAGGCGCACCTCCAGGCGCTGCTCGCGGACAACATCGAGACCCTCGGCAGCGGGTGGTCGCTCGTGCGCCGCGAGTACGGCACTGCGATCGGTCCGGTCGACATCCTCGCGCGCGACCCCGAGGGCCGCGCCGTCGCGATCGAGATCAAGCGCCGCGGGGAGATCGACGGCGTCGAGCAGCTGACCCGCTACCTCGAGCTGCTCAACCGCGATCCGCTGCTCGCCCCGGTGCGGGGGATCTTCGCCGCCCAGGCGATCAAGCCCCAGGCGCGCGTCCTCGCCGGGGACCGCGGCATCGACTGCGTGACCCTCGACTACGACGCCCTGCGCGGTATCGACGACGTCGAGTCCCGCCTGTTCTGACCCCTCCCCCTCTCGCGTCCGGAGACCCATGGGCACGCTCGCCGATCCGTCCACCCCGCTGAGGGTCGACCTTGCCCTCCGCGGCACCGCCGTGCTCCCCCAGGGCCTCGTCCCCGACGCGCTCGTGCTCATCACCGGCGAGCACATCGTCTGGGCGGGCGCCGCGCCGGCGGCCCCCGAGCACACGGCTCTCGCCGAGCGGGCGCACGACGGGCTGCTGCTGCCGGGGCTCGTCGACCTCCACTGCCACGGCGGCGGAGGAGCCTCCTTCCCCGATGCGGCCGATGCCGCGGAGATGCTCACCGCGGTGCGCGAGCATCGTCGCCACGGCACCACCTCGCTCGTCGCCTCTCTCGTCACCGCCGACGCCGACACGCTGCGCGCCCGGGTCGCGGACCTCGCCCGCCTCGCCGCCGACGACGAGATCGCCGGCATCCACCTCGAGGGTCCCTTCCTCTCCGTCGCCCGCTGCGGCGCCCAGAACCCCGAGCACATCGTCGCCGGAGACGCCGACCTCGTGCGGGAGCTCGCCCAGACCGCCGGCGGCGCCCTCGCCACCATGACCGTGGCCCCCGAGGCAGAGCAGGCCGACGCCGTGATCGACGCCCTCGCCGAGGTGGGCGCGATCCCCTCGCTCGGGCACACCGACGGCTCGAGCGCGACGATGACGGAGGCCGTGGCGCGGTCCCGTCGGGAGCTGCGCCGCGAACAGGGTCGCTCCCCCCGCCCCACCGCGACCCACCTGTTCAACGGGATGCGGCCGATCCACCACCGCGATCCGGGGCCGGCCCTCGCCGCGCTCGACGCCGCCTCCCGCGGGGAGCTCGTGGTGGAGGTGATCGCGGACGGCGTCCATCTCGACCACCGCACCGTCGCCCACGTCTTCGCCGTCGCCGCGGAGGGCGCGGTCGTCCTGGTGACCGATGCGATGGCCGCCGCCGGCATGCCCGACGGGCAGTACCGGCTGGGGTCGCTGGACGTCACGGTGGCGGAGGGCGTCGCGACCCTCACCGAGCAGGGGGCGATCGCGGGCGGCACCGCGCACCTCCTCGACGTGGTGCGCTGCGCCGTGCTCGAGGCCGGGGTGGACCTGGTCGACGCGGTCCGCGCGGCCTCCCTCGTGCCCGCGGAGGTGCTCGGGCAGCAGGACCGGATCGGCTCCCTCGCGGCAGGTCGTCGTGCCGACGCGGTCCTCGTCGACCGCGAGCTGCGGCCGCTGGAGGTCCTGCGCGGCGGAGTCCGGGTCGCCGACTGACCCGTCGGCGTCGTCGCCGACCGATCAGTCGGCGTCGCCGAGCACCATCCCGGTGGGGGCGGCCTCGAGCCAGGAAGTCATCGCCGCCCCGGAGACCCGGTCGACGACGGCGCGGAGCCGGCGCTCCCCCAGGAGGGAGAACTCGAGCAGGCAGCGCTCGGGCTCCCCGTCGAGCTGCGGGGGCAGGAACTCCCGGCGGACGTCGAGGATCTCCTCCCGGCGGATCACCACCTCCGGGCCCAGTCGCAGCGAGAAGGCCCGGAACCAGCGGAGCCGGTCCGGGCCGAAGCGCATCATGCCGTGTTGCCAGCTGGGCCCGCCCACCCAGGCGGACCGCCACAGGGTGCAGTCGAATGCGCCGCGCTGGCGGCTGAGCCCCACGTGCCGCAGCACGATCGCGCCCGCCGCCAGAACGACGAGCATCCCGATCCCCAGCAGGAGGATCGGGATGCTCACATGGTTCATCGGAGTCGGTCGCGGATCAGCGCGCCTGGGCGTCGACCTGCTCGGCGTCGTCCACGCCGATGGTCACGACATCCGAGTCGACCGAGACGAAGCCGCCGTGGACCACGCGCTCGGTGGCGGTGCCGTCCTCGGCCAGGATGCGCACCGCGCCGTCGCCGAGAATGGCGAGGGTCGGCTGCATCTGCGGCAGGATGCCCATCGAGCCGTCGACGGCCGGGACCACGACCTGTGCGGCGCGGCCGCTCCAGACCGTGCGGTCCGCGGTGACGAAGGTGACCTCGAGAGCACTCACGCCCCGAGCTCCTTGTCGATGCGGTGCTGGTTCTCGAGCACCATGTCGATGCCGCCGACGTTGAAGAAGGCCGACTCGGTGATGTGGTCGAACTCGCCGTCGCAGATGCCCTTGAAGCCCTCGATGGTGTCCTTCAGCGGGACGTCCGAGCCGTCCACACCGGTGAACTGCTTCGCGAGGTGGGTGTTCTGCGAGAGGAACTGCTGGATGCGGCGAGCGCGCGAGACGATCACCTTGTCCTCCTCGGAGAGCTCGTCGACGCCGAGCATCGCGATGATGTCCTGGAGCTCCTTGTTGCGCTGAAGGATCTGCTTCACGCGCACCGCGGTGTCGTAGTGGTCCTGGCCCACGTAGCGCGGGTCGAGGATGCGCGAGGTCGACGCCAGCGGGTCGATCGCCGGGTACAGACCGCGCGAGGCGATCTCGCGGGAGAGCTCGGTGGTCGCGTCCAGGTGGGCGAAGGTGGTCGCCGGGGCCGGGTCGGTGTAGTCGTCGGCCGGGACGTAGATCGCCTGCATCGAGGTGATCGAGTGGCCGCGGGTCGAGGTGATCCGCTCCTGGAGCACACCCATCTCGTCGGCCAGGTTGGGCTGGTAGCCCACCGCGGAGGGCATGCGGCCCAGCAGGGTCGACACCTCGGAGCCCGCCTGGGTGAAGCGGAAGATGTTATCGATGAACAGCAGCACGTCCTGGCTCTGCACATCGCGGAAGTACTCCGCCATGGTGAGAGCCGACAGCGCCACGCGCAGACGGGTGCCCGGCGGCTCGTCCATCTGGCCGAAGACCAGGGCGGTCTTGTCGATGACGCCCGACTCGGTCATCTCCTCGATGAGGTCCCAGCCCTCACGGGTGCGCTCGCCGACGCCGGCGAACACGGAGACGCCGTCGTGGTTGTTGGCCACGCGGTAGATCATCTCCTGGATGAGAACGGTCTTGCCGACGCCCGCGCCGCCGAACAGGCCGATCTTGCCGCCCTGCACGTACGGGGTGAGGAGGTCGATCGACTTGATGCCGGTCTCGAACATGGTGGTCTTCGACTCGAGCTGGTCGAAGTTCGGTGCCTTGCGGTGGATCGGCCAGCGCTCGGAGACCTGCAGCTCTGAGGCCGGCTTGTTCAGCGGGTTGCCGACCACGTCGAAGACGGTGCCGAGGGTCGCGTCGCCCACGGGCACGGAGATCGCGGCGCCGGTGTCGGTCACGGCCTGCCCGCGGACCACGCCGTCGGTCGGCTTCAGCGCGATCGCGCGGACCATGCCGTCACCGAGGTGCTGAGCGGTCTCGAGGGTCAGGGTCGAGTCCTCGAGGCCGGAACCCTCGGCGCGGATCTCGATCTGCAGGGCGTTGTACAGATCGGGGATGTTGCCCGGGGGGAACTCGATGTCGATCACGGCGCCGGTGACGCGTGCGACGCGCCCGGTGGCGGTCTGGGTCGGCGAGGGGGCGGTGGTGGTCATGTGCGGTGTCTCCAATGGGTGCGTCGGCGGGGCGGGGCGATACCGCCCGGGTGTCTGCGGGGTCTCAGCGTTCCGCGCGGCCGGAGCCGGCGAGGGCGTCGGCACCGCCGACGATCTCCGTGATCTCCTGGGTGATCTCCGCCTGGCGCGCGGTGTTCGCCAGTCGGGTGAACTTCCTGATCTGGGTCTCGGCGTTGTCCGTGGCCGTCTTCATCGCCCGCTGGGTCGACGCGTGCTCGGACGCCATCGCCTGCAGCAGGATGTTGATGATGCGGGCCTCGACGTAGCGCGGGAGCAGCTCGGCGACGACGGTCTCGGCATCGGGGGCGAAGGCGTACAGCGGGTACACCGGACGCTCCTCGCTCTCCTCCGCGTCCACCAGGCCCATCGGGACCAGGCGGACGGAACGGGTCTCTTGCACGAAGCGGGAGCGGAAACGCGTGCCCACCACGTACAGCTCGTCGAGGTGGACCGAGGGGTCCTCGTCGAGCAGGTCGGCCGTGACCGCCTGGGCGATCTCGCGACCGAGCTCGGGCAGCTCCGCCTCCTTGTAGGGGGTCCAGGCACGGTGCGGCGGACGGTTGCGGAAGCGGTAGTAGGTGTCGCCCTTGCGGCCGACGACGTACATGACCGGCTCCTTGCCCTGGTCCCGCAGCAGGTTCGCGAGCTGCTCGGCGTCCCGGATCACGTTGTGCGAGTACGGCCCGGTCATACCGCGGTCCGCGGTGATCATCAGGATGCCGACCCGGCCCGAGGAAGTGCGCTCCGCCTGCAGGAAGGGGTGGGCGATCTCGTCGGAGTGCGTGGCCACCGAGCCGATGGCGCGGGTTAGCGCCTCGGCGTAGGGCGTGGTGGCGAGCACGCGAGCGTGCGCCTTGGCGATGCGCGATGCCGCGACCATCTCCTTGGCCTTGAAGATCTTCTTCATGCCCTGAGCGGACCGGATCCGCTGCTTGTAGACCCTCTGCTGGGCTCCCATGTCTCTCCTCGTGCGGGGTGGATGCGTCCGGGCGGTGCCGCCGCCCCGTCTCCGGGGCGGCGGCGCTCGCATCAGCCGCGGACGATCTGCTCCTGCTCGATCTGATCGGCGTCGGCGCGGGCGTGCACGTCGCTGCGTGCCGCATCCTCGCCGCGGCCGGCCAGGAAGTCCCGCTTGACCTCGTCGAGGATGCGCGAGAGCTCCTCCTCCGTGGAGGACTCGAACTTGCCGGTGGTGCGGATGGCGTCGAGCACGCCGCCGTTGTGGCGCAGGTGCTCGAGCAGCTGGGCCTCGAACTCGCGGACGTCCTCGACCTCGATCTCGTCGAGCTTGCCGGTGGTGCCTGCCCAGATCGAGACGACCTGCTCCTCGACCGGGAACGGCGAGTTCTGGGACTGCTTCAGCAGCTCCATCAGGCGGGCGCCGCGGCTCAGCTGCTGCTTCGACGCGCCGTCGAGGTCCGAGGCGAACATGGCGAAGGCCTCGAGATCACGGAACTGCGCGAGCGAGATCTTCAGGGTGCCCGAGACCGCCTTCATGGCCTTGGTCTGCGCGGAGCCGCCGACGCGGGAGACCGAGATGCCGACGTCGACCGCCGGGCGCTGGTTCGCGTTGAACAGGTCCGACTGCAGGAAGCACTGGCCGTCGGTGATCGAGATGACGTTGGTCGGGATGTACGCCGAGACGTCGTTGGCCTTGGTCTCGATGATCGGCAGACCGGTCATCGAGCCGCCGCCCATCTCGTCGCTGAGCTTCGCGCAGCGCTCGAGCAGACGGGAGTGCAGGTAGAAGACGTCACCCGGGTAGGCCTCGCGGCCCGGCGGACGGCGCAGCAGCAGGGACACGGCGCGGTAGGCCTCGGCCTGCTTCGAGAGGTCGTCGAAGACGATGAGGACGTGCTTGCCCTCGTACATCCAGTGCTGGCCGATCGCGGAGCCGGTGTAGGGCGCGATGTACTTGAAGCCCGCCGGATCGGAGGCCGGAGCCGCCACGATGGTGGTGTACTCGAGCGCGCCGTTCTCCTCGAGGGTGGCGCGGACCGAGGCGATGGTGGAGCCCTTCTGGCCGACCGCGACGTAGATGCAGCGCACCTGCTTGTCGGGGTCGCCGGACTCCCAGTTCGCCTTCTGGTTGAGGATCGTGTCGATGCCGATCGTGGTCTTGCCGGTCTGGCGGTCACCGATGATCAGCTGACGCTGGCCGCGGCCGATCGGGGTCATCGCGTCGATGGCCTTGAGACCGGTCTGCATCGGCTCCTTGACCGCCTTGCGCTGCATGACGCCGGGGGCCTGGAGCTCGAGGGCGCGGCGGCCCACGGTCTCGATCTCGCCGAGACCGTCGATCGGGGCACCGGTGGGATCGACCACGCGGCCGAGGTAGCCGTCGCCGACGGGCACGGAGAGCACCTGACCGGTGCGGCGGACCTGCTGGCCCTCCTCGATGCCGCTGAACTCGCCGAGGACGACGACGCCGACCTCGCGGAGCTCGAGGTTCAGGGCGAGGCCGAGGGTGCCGTCCTCGAAGCTGACCAGCTCGTTGGCCATGACGTCGGGCAGACCCTCGACGCGCGCGATGCCGTCAGCGGCCTCGCTGACGCGACCGATCTCCTCGCGCACGGTGGCGCCGGCCTGGTAGGTGGACACCGCGGTGTCCAGGGCGTTCCGGATCTCCTCCGGGCTGATCGTGAGCTCAGCCATGTGCTGCTTCGCTTCCTCTCGGTCTCCCCGTCACCGGGGATGGTCTGGAAAATGCTGGGGACGCCGGGGCGTCGGTCGGGCCGTTCAGGCCACCAGCTGCCGGCGCGCCTGGGCGAGCCGGGCCAGTACGGTGGCGTCGTAGAGGTCGTCTCCGACCTGGATCCGCAGACCGCCCACGACATCCGGGTCGACCTGGAAGTTCATCTGCACCTGGCGGCCATACAGGCCCGCCAGGATGCCGCTCAGGCGGCCCTGCTGGGCCTCGCTCAGCGGCACCGCGCTGGACACCGACGCGAGTGCCCGGCGGCGGCGCTCGGAGGCGAAGCTCGCGAGCTCCGCGACCCGCCGCGCCGGCTTGACGTCGGAACGGCGGCCTGCGGCCCGGGCGGCCAGCGCCGCGGTCAGGCGGTGCGTGCGGCCCGAGAGCAGGGTGGAGAGGATCTGGGCGCGTCGCCCCGGGTTCTCCCGCTCCCCGTCGAGGGCACCGGTGAGCTCACCGCTGCCGTCGATGAGGCGCTTGACCTGGAACAGCTCCACCTCGACCTGCTCGAGCACTCCCTCGCTCTCCGCCTGCGCAAGCAGGGCGGAGACGCCGAGCAGCTCGAGGGCGTCGAGGATGTCCTCCTGCTCGGACCAGCGCCGACGGACGACCTCGAGAAGCAGCTCGAGAGCCTCGGCGCTGATCCTGCCGGCGAACAGCGAGCGGACGGCCTCCTCCTTCACGGCGGCCGGACGGCCGGGATCGGAGAGCAGGCGCACGAGCTGGTTGCTGCCGTCGACGGCATCCGCCGTCGAGAACAGCTCCTCGGCGAGGGGCTCGAGCGGACCGGAGCCGGAGACCGTGCGGAACACGGTCTCGGCCTGCCGGAGCGCCTCGTCGAAGGAGGCGGAGGAGGTTCCTCGCATCACAGGTCCTTATCGGGTGGTGGTCTGGGTCGACTCGAGGTCGTCCAGGAACCGGTCGATCACACGGCGGGAGCGCTCGTCGTCGGAGAGGGACTCGCCGACGATCTTGGAGGCCAGGTCGCTCGCGAGCGAGCCCACCTCTCCGCGCAGCTGCGTGGAGGCGGCGATCCGCTCCGCGTGCAGCTGCTGACGGCCGGCGGTGAGCACGCGGTCCGACTCGGCCTCGGCGCGTGCCTTGGCGTCGTCGACGATGGCCTGGCCGTCCTGGCGGGCCTTCTCGCGGATCGCGGCGGCCTCCTGACGGGCGGCGGCCAGCTCCTTCTCCTGCTCGGAGCGGAGGGAGTCGGCCTGCTCCTGGATCTTCTCGGCGTGGCGGATGCCGCCCTCGATCTTCTCGGCACGCTCGTCGAGCACGGCATTCATGCGGGGCAGCACGAACTTCATGAAGACGATCGCGAAGATCAGCAGGAAGAGCGCCGACCAGAAGATCTCCTCGGGGAGCGGGATCAGCAGGCGCCAGCCGGGGACGGTGTCTGCTCCTTCAGCCAGAATCATGGGCTGGGGCTCAGACGAAGATGAGGCCGGTGACGATCGCCAGCAGCGCGAGGATCTCGGTGAAGGCGACACCGATCAGCATGGTGGTCTGCAGCTGCGAGCGCATCTCGGGCTGACGGGCCTGCGCCTCGGCGGTCTTGCCGACGAGGATGCCGAGGCCGATGCCGGGGCCGATCGCGGCGAGGCCGTAGCCGATGGTGCCGATGTTTCCGGTCAGCTCGGCGAGGATCGTGGGCTCCATGGGGTGTTTCCTTTCATCGTGTCGCTGTGGCGCGACGATCAGGTCTGGCGTCGGGGGTGGTGCGGGATCCGCCGGCGGTGGCCCCTGGGCCTCCCGCCGGAGCGGAGGTCAGTGCTCGTCGCTCGTGGCGAGCTGGATGTAGACGGCGGTCAGCATCGTGAAGATGAATGCCTGCAGCGCCGCGACGAAGATCTCGAAGCCGTAGATGCCGATCGCCATGGCACCCGCGAAGGGGCTGATCGCCATGAGCCAGTCGCCCGAGAACACGAGCGCATGGGTCATACCGATGAAGACGACGATCATCATGTGGCCCGCGACCATGTTGGCGAGCAGTCGGATGGTCAGCGAGGCCCAGCGGATCACGAGCACCTGCAACAGCTCGATCGGGATCAGCAGGATGTAGATCGGCCACGGGATGCCGGGGGGCATGGTCTCGGACTTGAAGTAGCCGAGGAAGCCGTGCTTGCTGATGCCCGCGCCGACGTAGGTGACGAAGGTCCACAGGGCCATGAGCAGCGGCAGGCCGATCACGGAGGTGCCAGCGAGGTTGAGGCCGGGGATGACGCCCGCGAGGTTCATCGACAGGATGAAGAAGAACATCGTGATGAGCATCGGCGAGAACCGCTTGCCGTCCTTGAGGCCTAGCGTGTTCGCGATGATCGTGTTGTTCACGAAGTCCATCAGCAGCTCGATCACGCTCTGCATCCGGCCGGGGACCAGCTTCGCGCGAGAGGCGATGATGCAGGTGAGCAGCAGCACCGCGACCAGGATGATGAGGCGCACGAGCTGCACGCGGTTGAACTCGAAGGGAGTTCCCGCGAAGAGGATCGCGTCAGGGAAGAACTCCCCGAGCGTCGGGATGTGGAAGAACGATTCGCCCTCCGCGTAGAGGGCGGGGCTGTGGTCTGCGGTGTCCAGCACGATCTCCCAGGCGTTTCAGGCCTGACGCGCGGCGGCGTCGGCACTAGCTGTCACGTCGATCGAGTCCACTGCCGGTTGACGGCCACCGTGTGTGCGGCGATGGTCTGCGCCAGGGCGTACGGGGTGGTCGATCAGCGCTCCCACCTGCCCTGTCGGGTGTCCGCGAGCCGCGGTGTCGGCGCCTTGGGAAGCATAACAGAGAGTCAGGCCCCGGCCCGGTCGCGAGAGTCCTCCGTGGGGCCCTCGCGCGGGTCGACGTCGAGGGGCTGGCGCGAGCGAGCCATGAGCACGCCCTCGATCGTGATCGCCGGAACCGCTCCGACCAGCAGGGCGAGCCCGATCCAGAGCGACGAGACCGCGGCCAGGTCCTTCACCAGGACCAGGACGAGGATCACAATCAGCATCTTCCCCGCCCAGCTCCCGAGCACGGTGGCCGCCATGGTCAACGGGGACATGCGTGCACCGACGATGGTGATCACCAGGGTCGGCACGATGATGACGAGAGTCAGTCCGGTGCCGATCAGAGCGCCGTTGACCGCGGGCCCCTCTCCTCGGGCCAGGGCGATCGCGAGCACGATCAGGTCGAGCACCAGGCCGACGATCAGGGCGATCACGGCCGCGCGACGCATGGCGCGATCGCCGACGGCACGATGGCGGCGGGAATCGCCCGGACGGGGCGCGACGGCGCGCTCCGCGCCGTGCGGGGTGGTCTCATCAGACGGAGCGGGCATCGGTGGGGTCCTTCCGGTGACGGGCATGTCGCCACCTGAGCGGGTCGAAGGTCAGCAGGAGGGCCAGCAGCACGCCGCCGGTCCAGAAGAGCACCACGCCGCGCGTGTCGAGCACGAGGGGCGCGAGCAGCCCGGCGGAGATCACGACGGTCCAGAGGTACATGATCAGCACGGCCGTGCGCTTGGAGTGGCCCAGGCCCAGCAGGCGGTGATGGAGGTGGAGCTTGTCGGCGTGGAAGGGCGAGCGGCCGGAGCCGATCCTCCGCACCACGGCGAGCGCGAAGTCGAGGAACGGGATCACCATGACGCCGATCGGCAGCAGGATCGGCAAGAACTGCCCGAAGAAGTCCGCGCCGGAGAGGCGGGCGGGATCGACCTGACCCGTGACCGCGATGGTCGAGGCGGCGAGGAGCAGCCCGAGGAGCATCGATCCGGAGTCGCCCATGAAGATGCGCGCCCGGGTGAGGTTGTGCGGCAGGAAGCCTGCGCAGGCGCCAATCATCATCGCGGTGAGGAGAGCGGCCAGGGAGGAGTAGTCCGTCGCCGAGGCGCTGCGGGTGAGCAGGTAGGCGTAGGCGAAGAAGGCACTGCCGCCGATCGCCATCACACCGGCGGCGAGCCCGTCGAGGCCGTCGACGAAGTTGACGGCGTTCATGCTCACCACCACCACCAGCACGGTGAGGATCAGCGAGGCACGGGGCGAGAGGAGCGTGACTCCGCCGATGGGCAGGGTCACCAGCTGCACGCCCTGCCAGGCGAGGAGCAGCGCGGCGAGGATCTGCCCCGCCAGCTTGGTCATCCAGTCCAGGTCCCATTTGTCGTCCGCCGCGCCGAGCAGGCACACCAGGGCTGCCGCGGCGAGGATGCCCCAGGCCTGGCGCGAAGCGCGGAAGAGCCCCTCGAGGAAGGGCACGTTCGACGCGATCAGCATCGCGGCCACCACCCCGGCCAGCATCGCCACCCCGCCCAGACGCGGGGTCACCGCGTCGTGGACGTCCCGGGAACGCACCGCGGTCATCGCGCCCGCGCGCCGGGCCATCAGCCTCACGGCGGGCGTGGTCAGGAAGGTGACGGCCGCGGAGACGAGCAGGATGAACAGGTAGATCCTCACCCGGCGGGCTTCTCCTCGCCGGCCGCCGGGTCCGTCGCGGGCTCGGCCGGGACGGGCTCGGCCGGGACGGGCTCGGCGCTCTCCGAGAGCTCGGCGAGCTCGGGCTCCGAGGGGAGGTCGAGGGCCGGAGTCGGAGCGTCCTCGGGGCCCGCCCCCGCGGTCTCCTCCGTGACGTCGGCGGACCCGTCCGCTCCGGGTGCAACGTCTCCCGCGCCGGGCTCGTCCGTTGCGGCGGCGGACCCCTCGCCCGACTCCTCCCCGGACTCCTCGCCGGACTCCTCGCTGTGCGGCGCCGCGAAGATGTCGCCCACCGCCTCGATGATCTGCTCCCTGCTCAGCGACCCCTCGCGGACGATCTCCGCGGGGGTCACGGTCGTGTCGATGATGGTGGAGCTGGTCCCGAGGCGGGCGGTGCCGCCGTCGAGGTATACCTCGACCGCGTCGCCGAGCTGGGTCGCCGCGTCCAGGACGGTGAGCGCCGCGGGCTTGCCGTGGCGGTTCGCGCTCGAGACGGCGAGCGGCCCGGTGCGGCGCAGCAGGTCCAGCGCCACCTCGTCATCGGGCATGCGCAGGGCGACCGTGCCCCGGGTCTCCCCCAGATCCCAGGTGAGGGAGGGTTGCGCCTGCAGGATCAGGGTCAGCGCGCCGGGCCAGAAGGCGTCGGCGAGGTCCTCGACATACGGGGGGAGGTCGACAGCGAGGGCGAGCAGCACGGCATGGTCGCCGATGAGCACCGGCGGAGGGGTGTCCCGGCCGCGACCCTTCGCCTCGAGGAGCGCCTCGACGGACTCCGGGGAGAAGGCGTCGGCGCCGATGCCGTAGACGGTGTCCGTCGGCAGGACGATGAGGCGGCTCTCGCGGACGGCCTCGACGGCGGCCGTCAGCGCCGACTCGCGGGATTCGGGGTTCTGGGTGTCATGCACGCTCACCGGGTCAGTCTCTCACTTCCGTCTGCGGGCTCCGCCGATGTCCGACGGGCGATCAGGAAGCGGTCCCGGCCGGTGAGGTCGGCGGCGGTGGAGATCTCGGAGAAGCCGCCGGCCGCGCGAGCGGCCGCGCGGGCGGAGGGGCCCTGCACGTCGGCGTGCTCCATCACCAGCAGCCCGCCGGGACGCAGCAGCCGCCGCGCCCATCCGATCACGGCGCGCGGCACCTCGAGGCCGTCCTCCCCGCCCCCGAAGAGGGCGCGATGCGGATCGTGCGCGAGCACCTCCGCCTCCCGCGGGACCGCCTCCCGCGGGATGTACGGCGGGTTCGAGACGATCGCGTCGACGGGCCCCGCCGTGGCGAGTCCGGCCGGTTCGCCGAGCAGGTCGCCCTCGAGCACGCTCCCCCGCCGCGGGTCGACCGCCGCGAGGTTCTCGCGGGCGAGCGCGGCGGCGAGCGGATCGACCTCGACGGCGAGGACCTCGAGGCCGGGCAGCTCGTCGAGAGCGGCCGCGGCGAGGGCTCCGCTCCCTGTGCACAGGTCGACCAGGTGCTCGAGCGGCCCCCGGTGGTGCTCACGGAGCAGGTCGAGGGCAAGCTCCGTCTCGGGTCGCGGGATGAACACGCCGGGGCGGACGATCAGGTCCAGGCGGCGGAAGGGGGCGCGGCCGAGGATCAGCTGGAGCGGCTCGCGGGCCTCGCGACGGGCGGTGAGGCGCTCGAGCTCCGCGGCGAAGTCGGCCGGGAGGGCGTCGAGCAGGACCAGCGGACGGTCGGTGCGCGCGGCGGCGGCGAGCAGGGCGCGGGCGTCCGTGCTCGGCGAGGGGACGCCGGCGTGGCCGAGGCGCTCGGTGGTCGCGGCGAGCGCGGCGCGCAGCACGTGGCGCGGCTCGGGCGCCGACGCGGGCGGGAGCGTCATCCGGCGTCCTCCGCGGCCGCGTCCTGCTGCGCCTCGGCGAGGCGGGCGTGGCGCTCGGCGGCCCGGGAGGAGGCCACGAGGTCCTCGAGGTCGCCCGCGAGCACCTGGGAGAGGTTGCCGGCCTTGTACCCGGTGCGGTGGTCGGCCACGCGGGACTCGGGGAAGTTGTAAGTGCGGATCCGCTCCGAGCGGTCTACGGTGCGGACCTGGGAGCGGCGCGCGGCGGAGGAGGCCTGGTCCTGCTCGGCGCGGCGCGCGTCCAGCAGACGAGTGCGGAGGATCCGCAGGGCCTGCTCGCGGTTCTGCAGCTGGCTCTTCTGGTCCTGGCAGGAGACGACGAGCCCCGTCGGCAGATGGGTGATGCGCACCGCCGAGTCGGTGGTGTTCACGCTCTGCCCGCCGGGGCCGGAGGAGCGGAAGACGTCGATGCGCAGGTTCGCCGGGGCCATCGCCTCGGCGAGCAGCTCGCTCTCGTCGGTCTCGTCGGCCTCGGGGAGCACCAGCACACCGACGGCGGAGGTGTGGATGCGCCCGGCCGACTCGGTGACCGGGACGCGCTGGACCCGGTGCACGCCGGCCTCGTGCTTGAGATGGGCGTAGACGCCGTCGGCCGGAGTCGCGGCGGAGCGGGCGGTGATCGCCGCGGTCACGTCGCGCAGCCCGCCGAGCTCGGACTCCGCGCTCGTCAGCACCTCCAGGCGCCACCCCTTCGACTCCGCGTAGGAGCGGTACATGCGCAGCATCTCGGCCGCGAAGAGGGCGGACTCCTCTCCCCCGGCGCCCGCCTTGATCTCCAGGATCACGTCCCGGGCGTCATCGGGGTCGCGCGGTGCGAGCAGCTCCTCGAGCGCCGCGCGGTCCTCCTCGAGACGGGCGGCGAGCGTCTCCGCCTCCGCGACGACCTCCGGGTCGTCCTCGCCGATCTCGGCGAGCTCCCGGGCGGTGGCGAGGTCCGCGGCGGTCGCCTCGAGGCGATCGGCGACTTCGAGCACCGCGCTCAGCTCGGCGTAGCGCCGGCCGACGCGACGTGCCCGGCCGGCGTCCTCGTGCAGCGACGGGTCGGCCATCTCCTGCTGGAGCCGGCCATGCTCGGCCCGCAGCGGGCCGAGCCGCTCGGTGTCGGATCCCTCGGTCGACCGCAATTCGGCGCCCTCTCGTGCTCGGTGCGCCCCATGGGGCGCCGGGTCTCAGACGACGACGCCGGTGCACGCCCTGGGGCGTGCACCGGCGTCGGAGAAGACTCGGGTCGTCAGCTCTTCTTGCCGTAGCGGGCCTGGAAGCGGGCCACGCGGCCGCCGGTGTCCAGGATCTTCTGCTTGCCGGTGTAGAACGGGTGGCACGCGGAGCAGACCTCGGCGCGGATCTCTCCGTCGGCCTTGGTCGAGCGCGTGGTGAACGTGTTGCCGCAGGTGCAGGTGACCTGGGTGACCACGTAGGTCGGGTGGATGTCAGCCTTCATGGGGTCTCCTTCGTCGTGGTCGCTGGGTCGGCGCGCCGGGCGGGCACCGTGAACCAGAACCGACGCACCAGTCTGCCACGCGGGGGCCTCCCGCCGCGAGGGGCCGGCGCCCCTGTGCGCAACATCGCACCGTCCCGTGCCCGCCCGCCGGATCCCGTCGTTCGCCTCAGGCCGTCTCGCGGAGGATCAGGCGATACGGGACGCTGCGCCGCACCTGCTCCCCCGACATCGGCAGGCGGCCCTCGAACATGCCGTCCACGAGGTCGACCGCATGCTGAGCGACCAGGTCGATGTCGACGCCGATGCTGGTCAGCTCCGGGCTGAGGAGGGTGCCGAGGGCGAGGCCGTCGATGCCCACCACCCGCATCCGCCCCGGCACGTCCACGCCCCGCACCCGCAGGGCCTTGAGGGTCGCGAGCGCATGCGCGTCGTTCCAGCCGATCAGCACCTCGGGGAGAGGGTCCAGGGCGAGCGCCGTGTCGACCTGCTGCGCGGCGCGGGCGGCGACGGTCGGCTCGGGACCGATGGGGAGGATGCTCGCAGCGATGGAGCCGTCGAGTGCCTCGAGCAGGCGGCGGGCGCGCACGGAGCCCCCGCCGTCGTGCTCCGAGTCGAGGACGGCGGCGGTCCGCGTCCCCGTCGCGGCGAGATGCGCGGCGAGCGCGGCGAAGCCCTCCGCGGTCGCATACAGCACCCCGGCGGCGTCGCCCTCGGCCGGGACGTCGAGCCGGACCAGCGGCATGCGGTCGGGGACCTCGTGCCCGGCGCGGTCCGGCAGGCCGTAGCCCACGAGCGCGTCGACCCGGTGCACGAGGTCGCGACCGATCTCCGCCGCATCCCCCGTCGCGGTCTCGACCACGAGCACGTTCCAGCCGCGGGCGGTCGCCGCGCGCACCACGGCGCGGGCGATCTCGGGGAAGTAGGCGTTGGCGAGGTCGTCGACGAGAAGCCCCAGCGTGGGCGGCCCGGCGGCGACGAGCCCGCGGCCGAAGCGGCTCGGGCGATAGTTCAGCTGCTCGGCCGCGTCCAGGACCCGCTGCCGCGTGGCCCCGGAGATGCCCGGCATGTCGTTGATCGCCCGCGACACCGTCTGCCGGGAGACCCCGGCGAGCGCCGCGACGTCGATGATCGTCGCGCGGCGCCCGCCGCGGGTGGACTGGTCGGTCATGGTCGGGAGTGTGTCACGCCGACGGGGAGTCGGCGCGCAGATCGAGCCAGGCGACCTGCTGCTCGGTGAGCTGCACGCCGAGGCCCGTCATCGACGAGCGCATCTCGGTGATCGAGCGCGGGCCGAACAGGGGGAAGGTCGGGAAGGGCTGCGCGAGGACGTACGCGAGCGCGATCGCCGTGGGCGGCACGTCGAACTCCCGGGCGAGCGCGCGCGCTCGCTCGAGGCGCTCGAAGTTGCCGTCGGAGTAGTAGCAGCGCACGAGCTCGGCGTCCGAGCGGTCCTCGGGGTGGGCGCGGCCGGTGAAGAAGCCGCGCGCTTGGGAGGACCAGGGGAACAGCGGGATCTTCCGCTCGGCGAGCCAGGCCTTGGAGTCCGGGTCGGTCGCGTGCACGCAGCCGGCCCACGGGACGTCGAGCGCCTCGGCGAGGCCGAAGTGGTTGCTCAGCAGGCTGAAGCCCTGCTTGCCGTGGGCGGCGGCGTAGGCGTTGGCCTCGTCGACCCGGGCGGGGGTCCAGTTGGAGCCGCCGAAGGCGCGGATGCGACCGGCGCGCACGTGCTCGTCGAGGACGTCGACGAACTCCCCGACGGGGATGTCGAGGTTGTCGCGATGCATCATGTAGAGGTCCGCGTAGTCGGTGCCCTGGCGCTCGAGGGACTCGAGCAGCTGGCGCGTGATCGACTCGGGATCGCAGTGGGGGGTGTGGGCGCCCTTGGTGATCACGACGACGTCCTCGCGGATGCCGCGGTTGCGGACCCACTGCCCCAGGAGGACCTCGTGGTGGCCCCCGCCGTAGATGTAGGCGGAGTCGAAGGTGGTGCCGCCGGCTTCGAAGAAGGCGTCGAAGAGGGCCGAGGCGTGCGCGAGGTCGGGCTGGTTGTCGCAGCCCATGACCAGGCGGGAGATCTTCTTGTCGATGCCGGGCAGCTCGCCGTAGACCATCGGGGCGTCGTCCGCGACGCGCAGCGGCCGGCCGGAGACGGTGGGGATCTGCGCGTCGTCGCGCTCGAAGGGGTAGCGCAGTCCGATCTGGGCGCGCCAGGAGTCGAGCAGGCGGGACTGCGCGAGGCTGAACTCGAGGGGCAGCTCGGGCACCTCGCCGTTGCCGGCGGCGCGCGCGAGAGCATCGGCCTCGAGGGCGTAGGGATGAGCGGCCTCAACCTCGATCCGACGGGACTCCTCCCCTACGACATCGAGCTCGATGACCTGCTCGGCGCCGAGCGCCCACGGGTCGGCGAGACGGATCACGCCACGGGTGCCGGTGATCGTGGCGGACTGGGGGTCAGAGAGGCGCACACCGGTGCGCAGCGACGCGGTGGCCCCGCCGGCGAAGGTGAGCTCGGCGGCGGCCCACTCGTCGACCCCGGTGGGACCGAGGGTGCCACGCCCGACGAGCGCGGTGGGCTCGGCGACGAGGGTGCCCGCCGCCGCACCCGCGACCAGGCGGGCGAGGGAGAGCGGGTAGCAGCCGACGTCGAGGATGCCGCCGCCGGCGATCTCCGGATCGAACAGGCGACCCTCGCGGCGACCGGTGTCGAAGGAGAAGGAGGCGTCGACGCGGACCAGCTCGCCGATCGCGCCCTGGTCGACGAGCTCCAGGACCTGCAGGGTCTGCGGGTGGAAGCGGTACATGAAGGCCTCGAGCAGGGTCCCGCCGGTGCGGCGGGCGGCATCGGCCAGGGCCATGGCGGTGCCGTGGTTGGGCGCGAGCGGCTTCTCGCACAGCACGTGCTTGCCGGCCTCGAGCGCGGCGATGACGAGCTCGGCGTGGCCGGTGTGGACGGTGGCGACGTAGACGGCGTCGACCTGGTCCGAGGCGAGGATCTCCTCGTAGGTGCCGATCAGGGCGTCCTGGACGTCGTGCTCGTCGGCGAAGACGCGGGCGCGCTCGGGGTCGCGGCTGCCGGCGCCGACCAGGACGCCGTGCTCGCTGTGCGGGAGCTGGCTCGCGAAGCGTCGGGCGATGGAGCCGGGGCCGAGGACGGCCCAGCGGAACGGTGCGGATGCGGTGCTCATGGAGACGTCGTCGTCCTTCTCATCGGGTGTCACGGTGCGTGAACGTTCACGCGAGGATCACGCTACACGTCCGGCGCACCCGCCGCCACCGCTTCCCGGAAGGCGTTCCGACGCCGGCGCCCGCCCCGGCCCCGGCGCACCGTGACGCTTGACACACAGGCATACCGGTGGGCATCCTCCTGCCACCGTGAACGCTCACGGTCTGTGCCGCTCGACGATGAGGACTGCGCATGACCCCGCCCACACGACGAACGATCCTGCAGGCCACAGCACTCGCGACCCTCGGGTCCGGGGCGCTCGCCGCCTGCGGGTCCTCTCCCTCCATCTCCTCGGATCCCGAGGAGCTCGTGCTCTGGTACTGGAACCGCTCGGCCAGTCCGGAGCTCCTCGCCGAGGCCGCCGAGTCCATCCCCGGGACCGACGTCCACGTGCGCGCCGACGTGATCGGCACGAACTTCGACACCAAGCTCCGCACCAGCCTCGCCGGCGGCGCCTACATCCCCGACATCACGTACATCAACTCCAACAACGCCCTCTACTTCCGCAACGAGAGCAAGTTCCTCGACATGAACGAGCTCGGCGCGGCAGAGGTCTCCTCGGAGTTCTTCGAGTGGAAGTGGAACCTGGGCGTGACCCCGGAGCAGCGCTTCTGCTTCTTCCCCCTCGACATCGGACCCACCGGCTTCTACTTCCGCCAGGACGTCTTCGACGAAGCCGGTCTGCCCTCTAGCCCCGAGGAGGTCGCCTCCGCGGGCAGCACCTGGGAGGACTGGATCGCCCTGGGCTCCGAGCTCCGGGCCGCGACCGGCTCCGCGATGGTCAACACCGCCCGCCACGTCTACGAGCAGTTCCTCAACGCCAGCCCCGAGCGATATCTCGACGCCGAGGACTCCCCGCTCTACCTTGAGGGCGGCTCGGCCGTGCGCGAGGCATGGCGCCTGGCGGTCGCGGCGATCGACGCCGACATCACCGCCGGGATCCCCGACTCGCGGGGCACCGACCAGAACGCCGCCTGGTCAAGCGGAGCGACCGCCGGCCACATCCAGGCCGCCTGGTGGGCGCAGATCCTCCAGGAGTCGGCCCCGGACACCTCGGGGCTGTGGCGCATCGCCGAGCAGCCGGTCCGCGCCGGGAACTCCGGCGGATCCTTCGCGGCGATCCCCGAGACCTGCAAGGACCCCGAGGGCGCCTTCGCCTTCATCCGCTGGATCAACTCCGCCGAGAACCAGGCCCGCGCCTACAACGACGTGCAGCTGATCCCCTCCACACCCGCCTCCTACGACGGGGACCTGATGCAGTACCAGGGCGAGTTCTTCGGGGACCAGGACCCGCTGGCCTTCTTCAAGACGGCGGCCGAGTCGGTGCCCAGCTCCTTCATCTCCACCTGGGAGTCGCTGGTCTCGGGCAGCTTCTCCTTCGAGCTCGACAACGTCGAGTTCTCGGGCAAGGACCCCGAGATCGCGTGGGAGGACGCCGTCGCCTCCGCGGAGACGGTGCTGCGCAAGCGGGGGGTGATGGCATGAGCTCGATGACCGCTCCCCCGCCCGTGAGCGCCGGACGGACCTCCGACGCCGCGGTGCCCCGCACGCGCACGAAGGGCTGGCGCGGCGTGCTCGCGCACTGGCCCCAGTACCTCGCGATCGCCCCGTTCTACGTGCTCTTCCTGATCTTCGGCCTGTTCCCGATCGTCTTCTCGATCGTGCTGTCCTTCACGAACTGGGACGGCATGGGGCAGATCGAGTTCGCCGGCCTCTCCCAGTACGCCTTCCTGATCCAGGACTCGCGGTTCTGGAACGCGGTGGGCAACACCTTCATCATCTGGTTCCTCTCGACGGTGCCCATGCTGTGCCTCGCCCTCGGGATCGCCTTCCTGCTCCACCAGAACATCCGCCTGCGCGGCGTGTACCGGGTGGCGTTCTTCCTGCCCAACGTCACCTCGATGGTGGCCATGGCGATCGTGTTCGGCTCGGTCTTCTCGGACACCTTCGGGCTCGTCAACTCGGCGCTCACCGCGATCGGGGTGGATACCGTCCCGTGGCTGTCGAGCAGCTGGGGCATCAAGATCACCATCGCCGTGATGGTGATCTGGCGCTTCACCGGCTACAACGCGATCATCTACCTGGCCGGGCTGCAGTCAATCCCCACCGATCTGTACGACGCGGCGAAGGTCGACGGCGCCTCGACCTGGCAGATCTTCACCCGGATCACGGTGCCGATGCTGCGCCCGGTCATCCTCTTCACCGTCATCACCTCGACCGTCGGCGGTCTGAGCCTGTTCACCGAGCCGCAGGTGCTGCTCGGCGACTCCGGCGGCACCGGCGAGGCCGGCATGACGATCGTGCTCTACCAGTACAACCAGGCGTTCACCCAGTTCGACTTCGGCTACGGCTCCGCCATCGCCTGGGCGCTGTTCGTGCTCGCCTCCGTCTTCGCGATCATCAACTGGCGCCTGCTGAGCGACCGTGACCGTACTCCCCGTCGGCAGAAGCAGGAGGCCCGCCGATGAGCGCCGCCGATCCCACCACCGTGCCCACCACCTCCGCCGCGTCCGCCGCTCCCCCGCCCCATAGGGCGGCGCCCAGCGCGCGGGACCGGCGGGCGATCGCCGCCGGCCGCGTCGAGGCGGTCATCACGCACCTCCTGATCGTGATCGGGGTGCTGCTGTCGGTCTTCCCCTTCTACTGGCTGTTCGTCATGTCCACCTCGACGACCGGGGAGATCTTCGGCTACCCGCCCCGGCTGATCCCGTCGGACTCCTTCGCGACGAACCTTCAGAACCTCTTCGCGAGCGTCGACATCCTTGGGGCGCTGGTGAACACGCTGATCGTCTCGAGCGCCTGCGCGGTGCTGGTGATGTTCTTCGACTCGCTCGCGGCCTTCGCCTTCGCGAAGTTCGACTTCCCGGGCAAGAACGTGCTGTTCGTGCTGATGATCGCGACGTTCCTGATCCCGGGCAGCCTCTCCCTGGTGCCGAGCTTCATGCTCATGTCCTCGCTCGGCTGGGTGGGGACGTTGCAGGCGCTCATCGTCCCGGGCGCCGCGAACGCCTTCGGCATCTTCCTGCTGCGGCAGATGGCGTCGGGATCGATCCCCAACGAGCTCATCGAGTCGGCGCGCATCGACGGCGCGGGGTTCTTCACCACCTACTGGCGGATCGGGGTGCCGATGATGCGCGGCGGTCTCGCGTTCCTGGGCATCTTCACCTTCATCACGGCCTGGAACGACTACGTCTGGCCGTTGATCGTGCTGGTGAACCCGCAGCGGCAGACGCTGCAGACCGCCCTGCAGAACCTCAACTCCCTGTACCTCACGGACTACGGGATGGTGATGGCGGGCGCGCTGGTCAGCGTGCTCCCGCTGATCGGGGTGTTCATTATCGGCTCGCGGCACTTCATCGCGAACATCGCCGCCGGAGCGCTCAAGGGCTGAGCGTCCTCGACACCCTTTCCAGCCCGAGACGCACGACGGGCCGCCCTCCTGCCGGAGGGCGGCCCGTCGTGCGCGATGCGGGGAAATCAGCCGTCGGTGCGCTGGCCGACGCTCGGCGTGTTCTTCGCGACCGTCATCAGGAACTCGGTGTTGGACTGGGTCTTCTTGACCCGCTCCAGCAGGAGCTCGAGGGCCTGCTGCTGCTCGAGGGCGCCCAGGACGCGACGCAGCTTCCACATGATGGAGAGCTCCTCCTTGCCCATGAGCACCTCCTCGCGGCGGGTGCCGGACGCGTTGACGTCCACGGCGGGGAAGATCCGCTTGTCCGCGAGGTGACGGGACAGGCGCAGCTCCATGTTGCCGGTGCCCTTGAACTCCTCGAAGATCACCTCGTCCATCTTGGAGCCGGTCTCCACCAGCGCCGAGGCGAGGATGGTCAACGAGCCGCCGTTCTCGATGTTGCGCGCCGCGCCGAAGAACCGCTTCGGCGGGTAGAGCGCCGAGGCGTCCACACCACCGGAGAGGATGCGCCCGGACGCCGGGGCCGCCAGGTTGTAGGCGCGGGAGAGGCGGGTGAGGGAATCGAGCAGCACGACCACGTCGCGGCCCATCTCCACCAGTCGCTTGGCCCGCTCGATCGCGAGCTCGGCGACGATCGTGTGGTCCGTCGCCGGACGGTCGAAGGTCGAGGCGATGACCTCGCCCTTCACCGTGCGCTGCATATCGGTGACCTCCTCGGGGCGCTCGTCGACGAGCACGACCATGAGGTGGACCTCGGGGTTGTTGGTGGTGATCGCGTTGGCGATCTGCTGCATGACGATGGTCTTGCCCGCCTTCGGGGGCGCGACGATCAGACCGCGCTGGCCCTTGCCGATGGGCGAGACCAGGTCGATGATGCGCGGGGCGACCGCGCTCGGGGCGGTCTCCAGGCGGAGGCGCTCGTCCGGGTACAGCGGGGTGAGCTTGCCGAAGTCGACGCGCTGGCGAGCGCGTTCGACGGGCAAGCCGTTGACGGTGTCGACCTGCACCAGCGCCGGGAAGTTCCCCTTGCCCTGGTTGCCCTTGCTGCGGCGGTTGCGGCCGCCGGAGTAGTGCTGCTGCTCGACCTGCGGCTGCTCCTCGCCGTCGCGGGGAGCCTTGACCTGTCCGGTGATCGCATCGCCCTTGCGCAGGCCGTAGCGCTTGACCTGGTTGGTGGTCACGAAGACGTCGCTCGGCCCGGGGAGGTACCCGGTCGTGCGCACATAAGCGTTGTTGTCGCGGATGTCGAGGATGCCGGCGACGGTCATCAGCTCGTCGCCCTCGCGGACCTCGGGATCGTCCTGCGAGCCCTGCTGCTGGCCGCCGCCCTGCTGCTGGCCGCCCTGCTGCGGGGCGCCCTCGCCGCCGCGACCGCGACGCTTGCGGTCGCGCGAGCGGTTGCGGCTGCGGGAGCGTCCGCGACGGTCGTCGTCCTCGCCGCCGGAACGGTCGTCCTCGCGCTCGCCCGAGCGATCGGGCAGCTCGATGTCCTCGAGGCGACGGCGCTGGCCACGGTCCTGCTGCTGGTCGCGGCGGCGATCACCCTGGCCCGAGCGGTCCTGACCCTCGCGGCTCGGAGCGCCGTCCTGCGCCTCGCGATCCTGCTGCTCACGGCGGCGGTCGCGCTCCGGGCGGGACTCCGCGGAGTCACGGCTGGAGGACTGGTCCTCGCCCTGCTGGTCGCGGTTCTGCTGATCGGGGTTCTGCCGGGAGCGGCCGGTGCGCTCGGTACCGCCCTGCTCCTCGCCGGAACGCGCGGGCAGATCGATCCCGAGATCGGGGGCGGGAGCGCCCTTCGGGGCGGAGGCCCCGCGGGAGCGGCTGCGGGTCGCGCGGCCGGTGGAGCGGGCCTCCTGCGGTGCCTCGGCGGCGGAGTCCGCGGCGGCGGTGCGCCGCGCGGAGGCGGGGGCCGCCGACGCATTGCCGGCAGCCGGGGCGGAGCTCGGCGCGGTGTCGGAGGACGCGGAGGCGGAGGCGGGCTGTGCGCCCTGGCCGCCGGAGCGGATCGCATCGATCAGCTCGCTCTTGCGCAGACGGCGCGCGCCCCTGATCCCGAGCGAGCCCGCGAGGGCCTGCAGCTCGGGGAGCTTCTTGGCGGCGAGGTCTGCACCGGAGGTGGTGTCGTTCACCCGGTTTCCTTCCTGTCGGACCGGTGATCCGGTCCTCATCTGGGCTGGGGGTGGCCGGTCGCTGCGGGGACCGGAGGTCCGAGGGCGCAGCGGCACGGTCGCGCAGGGCTCGTCCCGCGGTGCAGGGCACCGGTGATCGGCCTGCTGAGGTGCTTCGGGATGCGTCGGCCTCGCAGCACGCACCTGCTGAGCGCGCCATGCGCGGAGCGGAGGGTGAATGCGGGAGCCGTTCAGGGGTGCATCGGGCGCGGATCTCCGCTCATCGTTCTGAGCGCGAGAGGCTGCACGGATCGATGCCGCCTGGACGCAGGGTCAACCTACCACAGGGCTCGAGGCGGTCTCCCGCAGCGGCACCTCCGCGATCCGCCAGGCGGCGGGATCGCTCACGAAGCGGCGCACGAGCGGCGCGACCTCGTCCCGCGCGGCGGCGAGGACGAGCACCGACGGGCCGGCCCCGGAGATCACCGCGGGGAACCCCTCGCGGCGCAGGACGCGCATCAGCTCGACGCTCTGCGGCATGCCCGGGGCGCGCTGCTCCTGGTGGAGGCGGTCCTCCGTCGCCTCGAGCAGGAGCTCGGGCGATCCGGCGAGGGCGTGCACCAGCAGCGCCGCGCGGGCGGCGTTGACCGCGGCATCGCGATGCGGGACCTCCGCGGGGAGCAGTCCGCGGGCGGCATGCGTCGAGAGGGTCGTGCGGGGCAGCAGCACGAGCGGCCGGAGCACGCCGGGCCCGAGGCGCAGCGGGGCGGCCCGGACCACGTCGCTGACGGTCCAGGAGAGCACCGCGCCGCCCAGCAGGGCCGGGGAGGCGTTGTCCGGATGCCCCTCGAACTCGCAGGCCAGATCGAGCACGGCCTGGTCATCCAGGGCCGCGGGGTCGGCGATCAGGCCGCGGGCGAGCAGCAGTCCCGCGACGGTCGCGGCGGCGCTCGAGCCGAGTCCCCGGCCGTGCGGGATGCGGTTCACGGTGCGCAGTCGCAGGCCGGTCTGCGGGGCGCCCGCGTGGTCGAGGCCCCGTCGAATCGCGCGCACCACGAGGTGCTCCTCCCCCGTCGGCACCTCGTCCGCCCCCTCGCCCTCGGCGTGGATCTCCACGCCGCCGGTGGTGGCCTCGAGCAGGAGGTCGTCACAGAGGTCCAGGGCAAGGCCGAGGGCGTCGAAGCCCGGGCCGAGGTTCGCGGAGGTCGCCGGGACGCGCACCGACACCCGCTGGTTCTGGATCCTCACAGGCCGATGGCCTCCGCGGCCGCGACCAGATCCACCGGGATGACGGTGGGAGTCAGGTCGTGCTGGGTGAGGGCGGTGTCTGTGTCCTTGAGCCCGTTGCCGGTCACGGTGATCGCGATCCGCGCGCCGGCGGGCACCAGCCCGCGCTCGGCCTGCTGGAGCAGTCCCGCCACGCCCGCGGCCGAGGCCGGCTCGACGAAGATACCCACCTCGCCGGCGAGCAGCTTCTGCGCGTCGAGGATCTGCTGGTCGCTCACCGCGTCGATGAGGCCGCCGGAGTCGTCGCGCGCGGCGACGGCGAGATCCCAGGATGCGGGGGCGCCGATGCGGATCGCGGTGGCGATGGTCTCCGGATCGGTGATCGGGCGTCCGGCGACGAAGGGCGCGGCGCCCTCCGCCTGGAAGCCCCACATGGCGGGGAGCGACCGGGCGAGGCCCTTCTCGTGGTACTCGCGGTAGCCCATCCAGTAGGCCGAGATGTTGCCCGCGTTGCCCACCGGGAGGATGTGGATGTCCGGCGCCTCGCCGAGCGCGTCGACGATCTCGAAGGCACCCGTCTTCTGCCCCTGCAGCCGGTAGGGGTTGACGGAGTTGACGAGCTCCACCGGATGCTCCGCGTCGAGCTTGCGGGCCAGCTCGAGGCAGTCGTCGAAGTTGCCGTCGACCTGGATCAGCTTCGCGCCGTGCACGACCGCCTGGGCGAGCTTGCCGGCGGCGATCTTGCCCTGCGGGAGCAGGACGGCGCAGGTGATCCCCGCGGCGGTCGCATAGGCGGCGGCGGAGGCCGAGGTGTTGCCGGTCGAGGCGCAGACGACCGCGGTCGCCCCGTCGGAAACCGCGCGGGACATGGCCGAGACCATGCCGCGGTCCTTGAAGGAGCCCGTCGGGTTCTGACCCTCGACCTTGATGTGCACGTCGGCGCCCACGCGTCGGGACAGCGCCGGGGCGGGGACCAGCGGGGTGCCGCCCTCGCCGAGGGTCAGCAGGGTGTCGCCGTCGGCGAAGGGCAGGTGCTCGCGGTATTCGGCGAGGACGCCGCGCCACTGGTGGGCCATGGGTCAGTCTCCTTCGATGCGCAGGACGGAGTCGATGCTGAGGACGGTCACCGTGGAGGAGAACTCGTCCAGCGCGGCGGTCATCGCGGACTCGAGCGCGCGGTGCGTGCTGATGCCGATGTGCGCCGTCGCGGGGCCGTCCGCGCTCCGGTCGCGTCCGAGCTCCTGGTGGATGGTCGAGATCGAGATGCCGCGTCCCGAGAGGGTGCCGGCGATCTCCGCGAGCACGCCCGGGCGGTCCTCGACCGTCAGCGACACGTAGAACGCGCTGCGCAGCTCCTCGAGCGGCGCCACCTCGAGGGCGGCGTAGCGCGACTCGCGCGGGCCCATGCCGCCGCGCACCCGCAGCCGCGCCGCGGAGACGACGTCGCCGAGCACGGCCGAGGCGGTCGGGGCGCCGCCCGCCCCCTGTCCGTAGAACATCAGCGAGCCCGCGGCGTCGGCCTCGATGAACACGGCGTTGTACGCCTCGGAGACGGAGGCCAGCGGGTGGCTGTCGGCGATCAGCGCCGGGTAGACGCGGGCGGAGATGCGCTCCCCGGACTCGTCCTCGACGCGCTCGACGATCGAGAGCAGCTTGATCGTGCGGCCCATGCGGGCGGCCGCGGCGATGTCCTGCGCGGAGACCTCGGTGATCCCCTCGCAGTAGACGTCCGCGAGCCGCACCCGGGAGTGGAAGGCCAGGGAGGCGAGGATCGACGCCTTCGCCGCGGCGTCGTGCCCCTGCACGTCGGCCGTCGGATCCGCCTCGGCGTAACCGAGCTCCTGGGCGGAGGCGAGGGCGTCCCCGAAGTCCGCGCCGGAGCGGGTCATGGCGTCGAGGATGTAGTTCGTCGTGCCGTTGACGATGCCGAGCACGCGCTGGATGCGGTCGCCCGCGAGGGACTCGCGCACCGGGCGCACCAGCGGGATCGCCCCGGCGACGGCGGCCTCGAAGTAGAGGTCGACGTCGTGGCGGTCGGCGGCCTCGTACAGCTCCGCGCCCTCCTGGGCCAGCAGCGCCTTGTTCGCGGTGACGACGCTCGCGCCGCCCTCCATGGCCCGCAGCAGCAGGGTGCGCGCGGGCTCGATGCCGCCCATCACCTCGATGACGAGGTCGGCGTCGTCGACGAGCGCGCCGGCGTCCTCGGTGAGCAGGCCCGCGGGCACGAACTCGCCGCGGTCGCGGGTCAGGTCGCGGACGGCGACGCCGATCACCTCGAGGCGGGCCCCGATGCGGTGCGCGAGGTCCTCGCCCTGCTCGGCGATCAGCCGCAGCACCTCGGTGCCGACGGTCCCGGCTCCGAGGACGGCGACGCGGAGCACCGGCAGGTCGGTGCCGACAGGGGGGTTCTCAGTCATCTCCGGGGGTTTCCTTCCCTGGACAGGGGGCCGACGGGCGGGCCGTGAGGGCCCTCGCACTGTAGCCGAGGACGCTCGTGGTCGGTGACCGTCGATGAACGTGCGTGATGGATCCTCAGCCGAGGTCGAGGCCGAGGAGGTCCTCCTCCGTCTCGCGGCGCACGAGGGTGCGGATCTCGCCGTCCCGGACGGCGACCACCGGCGGGCGCGGGACGTGGTTGTAGTTGGAGGCCAGCGAGTAGCAGTAGGCGCCGGTGACCGGCACCGAGACGAGGTCACCGCGCTGGACGTCGGCGGGGAGGTACTCGTCCTTGACCACGATGTCGCCGCTCTCGCAGTGCTTGCCGACCACGCGCACCACCTCGGGCCGCTCCCCCGAGATGCGCGAGGAGAGCAGGCAGGAGTAGTCGGCGTCGTAGAGGGCGGTGCGGATGTTGTCGCTCATGCCGCCGTCGACGGAGACGTACACGCGGTGATGCGGTCCGCCCAGACGCACGTCCTTCACGGTGCCGACCGAGTAGAGGGTCTGCGTGGACGGGCCCGCGATCGCACGGCCCGGCTCGAAGGAGACGTGCGGGACCTCGAGCTCGAGCTCGTGACACTGCTTCTCGACGATCCCGGCGATGCCCGCGGCGAGCGCCTCGGGGGTCGAGGGCGTGTGCTGCGTGTTGTACATGACGCCGAAGCCACCGCCGAGGTCCAGCTGGGTAATCGTGTGTCCGAGCTCCTCGCGGACCCAGGCGACGAGGTCGAGCACCCGACGGGCGGCGACCTCGAAGCCGCCGGTGTCGAAGATCTGCGAGCCGATGTGGGAATGCAGGCCGACGAGCTCGAGATGGCCGGCGCCGAGCACCTCCCGCACCCCCTCGAAGGCGGCGCCACCGGTGAGCGAGAGGCCGAACTTCTGGTCCTCGTGGGCGGTGGCGATGAACTCGTGGGTGTGCGCCTCGACGCCGGTGGTCACGCGCAGCATCACCGCGGCCCGCACCCCGGCGGCGGCGGCGAGCTGGTCGACCCGGCCGATCTCGTCGAGGGAGTCGACCACGATCCGGCCCACCCCGGCGTCGAGGGCGCGACGGATCTCGGCGTCGGACTTGTTGTTGCCATGCAGGGCGATGCGCTCCGCGGGGAACCCGGCGCGCAGGGCGACCGCGAGCTCTCCGCCGGTGCAGACGTCCAGTCCCAGACCGTCCTCCTCCACCCAGCGCGCGACGGCGCCGCACAGGAAGGCCTTCCCGGCGTAGTAGACGTCGGCCCCGGCGTGCGGGCGGAAGGCCTCGGCGAAGGCGTCCCGGAAGGCGCGGGCGCGGGCGCGGAAGTCGACCTCGTCGAGCACGAAGGCCGGGGTGCCCACCTCCTCGGCGATGCGGGCGACGCTCACGCCGCCCACCTCGACGGCGCCGTCGGCCCCGCGCACGGTCGTCTCGGACCACAGACCGGGGATGAGGGTGTTGACGTCGGCGGGGTACGGCAGCCAGGTGGGGGCCGCGTCGTTGCCGTGGAGTGCTCCGGCCTCGTGGGCGCGCATCGTGCTCCTCGTTCGGGGGTGGTGGGTCGAGCCCCGAGGGTAGGACGGGACGGGCGTCGCCGACCGAGCGGTCCAGCAAGCGGTCCGCGTCCCGTCCGAGGGGCGGGCGCGACGGGTACCCGGGGCCATTCTGCCCGGTCAGGGCGTGGAGGGACGGCATGGCGTCGACCCGTCGCCGGGACGGGGTGACGGAGCCCACTTGATAGTGTCGGAGGGACCCCCGGACCTCGCAAGGAGCCGCCGCATGCCCACTACCGCGCCCGTCACCCCGACCGGCCACGAACTCGTCGTCGTCGCGAACCGCCTCCCCGTCGATTCCCGCACCCTGCCCGATGGCGCCACCGAGTGGGTGACGAGCCCCGGCGGGCTCGTGACGGCGATGGAGTCGGTGATGCGCACCGTCGACTCGGGGGCGTGGGTCGGATGGGCCGGATCGCCTGGCGAGGCGCCGGAGCCCTTCGAAGCCGACGGGATGAGCCTCTTCCCCGTGGCCCTCTCCGCGGAGGACGTGGAGAAGTACTACGAGGGCTTCTCCAACGCGACGCTGTGGCCGCTCTACCACGATGTGATCGTGGACCCCGAGTTCCACCGCGGCTGGTGGGACTCGTACGTCGCCGCGAACCGCCGCTTCGCGCGCACCGCCGCCGAGGTGGCGGGTGCCCACGGCACGGTCTGGGTGCACGACTACCAGCTGCAGTTGGCCCCGCGCCTGATCCGCGAGCAGCGCGACGACCTGCGCATCGGCTTCTTCAACCACATCCCGTTCCCCTCGGTCGAGCTGTTCTCGCAGCTGCCCAAGCGGACCCAGATCCTCCGCGGTCTGCTGGGCGCGGACCTCGTGGGCTTCCAGCGGGAGAGCGACACCCAGAACTTCCTCACCAGCGTGCGGAAGCTGCTGGGGCATCACGTCGACGGGCAGACGGTGCACGTGCCCGGGATCGGCTCGGCCCCGGGCCGCCAGGTGCAGGCCCGCACCTTCCCCATCTCGATCGACTCCGCGGCCGTCTCAGAGCTCACCCAGCAGGAGGAGATCATCGAGCGCGCCGCGCAGCTGCGCCGGGACCTCGGCGAGCCGCGGCGGATCGTCCTCGGCGTGGACCGCCTGGACTACACCAAGGGAATCCGTCACCGCCTGAAGGCCTGGGGCGAGCTGCTGGACGAGGGGATCATCGATCCCCAGGACACCGTGATGATCCAGGTCGCGACCCCCTCGCGGGAGCGGGTCGATGCCTACCGGCAGCTGCGCGACGAGGTCGAGCTGACCGTCGGCCGGATCAACGGCGACCACGCTCCGATCGGGCGCCCGGCCGTCTCCTACCAGCATCGCTCCTTCGACCGGCGCGACATGACCGCCCTGTACATGGCCGCGGACGTCGTGCTGGTGACGGCGCTGCGCGACGGCATGAACCTCGTCGCCAAGGAGTACGTGGCCTCCCGCCCGGACCTCCGCGGTGTGCTCGTGCTGAGCGAGTTCGCCGGCGCCGCGGACGAGCTGCGCGCCGCGATCACCGTCAACCCGCACGACATCGACGCGCTCAAGGGAGCGATCCTGCGCGCGCTGGAGATGGCGCCGGAGGATCAGGAGGAGGCGATGACCTCGCTCCGCCACCAGGTGATGGAGCACGACGTGCAGGCCTGGGCGCACAGCTTCCTCGAGCAGCTCGAGCAGACCGGCTCCCCCGAGACCCGCCAGCCCCCGCGGATCCGCCTCAGCGGGGATGCGGTGAGCGAGCCCGCGGCGGTCGACGCGGCGCTCCAGGCCCTCGTGGAGCGGCCCCGCCTCCTCATCGCCTCCGACTTCGACGGGGTGCTCGCCCCCATCGTCGCGGACCGTGACGCGGTCGAGCCCGACCAGCGCTCGCTCGCGGTGCTGCGGGAACTCGCCACCCTGCCCGGGGTGTCGGTGGCCCTGGTCTCCGGGCGGGCCCTGGCCGACCTCGACCAGCACACCTCGATGCCCAGCTCCGTGGTCCTGGTCGGCTCACACGGCGCGGAGGTGGGGGCCCTGCCGGCGGAGATGCACGCCGAGGTGCTCGACTCGGCGGCGCTGACCATGACCCCGGAGCGCCGGGAGCTGCTGGACTCGATCACCCTCGCCCTGCAGCGGATCGCGCTGGCTCATCCGGGGGCGGAGGTCGAGACCAAGCCGGCCGCCGCGGTGCTCCACACCCGCAATGCCCGCGGTCGCGGCGGGGCGAATGCGACCGAGGAGGCGCTCGAGCTGGCCATGACCCTCCCGGACGTGACCGTGACCCCGGGCAAGGAGGTCGTGGAGTTCTCCGTGGTGCACACCTCCAAGGGCGCCGCGATGGAGGCCCTCAGCCGCGCGTGCGCGGCCGACGCCTGGCTCTACCTCGGGGACGACGTCACCGACGAGACCGTCTTCGGCCGTCTCGGCGAGGGGGACGTGGGGATCAAGGTCGGCGGCGGGGACACCGCGGCGTCGCTCCGCATCGCGGGCACCGACGAGGTGCGCGGCGTGCTCGAGGCGCTGCTCGCCGCCCGCCGCGACCGCGCCTGAGGCGGGCGACCCGCCCCGGGACCGCCACCCGTCACCGGGCGGGGCAGGTCAGGTCCCGAGGAGCAGCTCGGCCCGGCGCCAGCCGCGCACGGAGCTGAGCACCGCGATCTCCTCCGCGGTGCTCAGTTCCTCCGGGGTGAGGGGACGCTCCGCGATCCGACGGGCCTCGAGGGCGAGACGCCGGCCCACGCCGGGCAGCAGCCCGTCCTCGAGAGGCGGTGTCCACCAGCGCCCGTCGCGGCGCACGGCGAGCGAGGCGATGCCGGTCTCGGTCACCCGACCGTCCCGCCCGCGCAGCACCACGTCCTGCACCCGCGGATCCCGTGCCCGGGCCCGCTCGAGAGCCGCGACGAGGTCGTCCCTGTCGGTGGTCTTGTGCCGCACCGCCGGGTCGTCGGGGTCCCGGTTGCGATCATCGAGCGCGAGGAGGACCGGTCCATCGGCGGCCTCCGGGAGCGGTCGCTCGGTGATCCGGGCCGTGCCGTCGAGGCCGAGCGCGAGCCGCAGCACGCGGTCGCAGCCCTCGGCGGCGCGAGTGCGCAGCAGCGCGGCGAGCCGGTCCCGCTCGGCGGGGATCGCGAAGTGGTCCGCGGAGGCGAGGATCCGGTCGAGGTGCTGCTCGAGGTGGACGGGGATCCCGCCGCGCACGGCGAGCGTCTCGAGCAGGGCGAAGTCCGCCGGGTCGGGGACGGTGACCCCGGCCCCGGCGGTGGACACGGCGGGCGCTCCCCGCCCGTCTTCGCACAGCGCATCGAGCACGCGGGCCTTGATCCGAAGCTCGGCGGCCTCGGCCCGGGGCTCGGAGGCCCACGTGATCCCGCCGCCCACCCCGTACTCGGCGGTGCCGTCGCCCCCGGGCGAGGTGTCGACGACGATGGTGCGGATCGCGACGGACAGACGCCAGGTGGCGGGGAGTTCCCCGGACGCCGTGGTGCGACGCGGGGTGAGCAGGGCGATAGCGCCGCAGTAGACGCCGCGCGGGGAGTCCTCGAGCTCGCGGATCAGCCCCATGGTCGACGACTTCGGGGCGCCCGTGATGGAGCCGCAGGGGAAGGTCGCCCGCAGAGCGTCCGCGAGGTCTGTCCCCGGGCGCAGGCGCGCGGTGACCGTGCTGGTCAGCTGCCACAGGGTGGGGTACGGCTCGGCGTCGAGCAGGGCGGGCACCTCCACGCCGCCGATCGTGGCGAGGCGGGCGAGGTCGTTGCGGAGCAGGTCCGCGATCATGACGTTCTCCGCCCGCTCCTTCGGGCTCCGCAGGAGGCGCGCCCGCGCCTCGGCGTCGGCGGCGAGCGTGCCGCCGCGCGCGGCGGTGCCCTTCATGGGCCGGGTGGTGAGGAGGTCCCCCTCGCGGGCGAGGAACAGCTCGGGGCTCGCGCTGAGCAGCGTCCGGTCCCCCAGGTCGAGATAGGCGCCGTAGCGAGCCTGCTGGGCGTCGAGCAGGTCCAGGTGGCAGGCGAGGAGGTCGCCGGTGATCCGTCCGCGCAGGCGGGTGGTGAGGTTGACCTGGTAAGTGTCCCCCGCGGCGATGGCCTCGCGCACCCGCTGGATCTTGCGGGCGTGCTCGGCCTCGGAGGTCTCCGACCGCCACTCCTCGACCCGGTAGGGGCCGAGAGAGTCCGGCCGGCTGCCCGCGGGCATCTCCCGGACCTCGTCGGCGATCACGAAGCGCACCAGCGGCAGGGCGGGATCCGGGGCGCGGGTGGTGAGGACGGGGTCGAGGGCGGAGGCGGCCTCGTAGGCGATCATGCCCGCGGCGTATCCGCCCGCGTCGACGTGCTCCTGGACGGCGCGGAGGACGGGCAGCACCTCGTCCGGGGCGTGGGCCGCGAGGACCGCCCGCGCGGGGCCGAGCTCGAGGGCGCGACCGGTGGCGTGATCGTCGAAGCGCGCGATCGGGGTGCGCGAGCTCGATCGCGGTCTCTCGGACGCCGCGGGTCCTGCGGGCTCTACGGTCAAGGTCTCCTCCTCCCACCCGGCGGAACCGCGAGGGCCCCGGTCGCGCTGTGCGCACGACCGGGGCCCTCGATGGTGCCCGCGACAGGATTCGAACCTACGACCTTCTGCTCCGGAGGCAGACGCTCTATCCACTGAGCTACGCGGGCGGACCCGGTGAGTCTAGCAACTGCTCACCGGCGATGGCGACGCGAGCGGGTCGCGCGACCGAGGAGGGAGACGGAGGTCACCGCGGCAGCGGCAGCTGGGCGCCGTGGAGCACGGCCGAGGGGTCCGCGGCGATGCCGAGGCCGCTGGGCGCGGCGCCGGAGCGGACCAGCAGGTCGCCGACGGCGGCGATCATCGCTCCGTTGTCCGTGCACAGTCGGATCGGCGGGATGCGCAGCGAGATGCCCTCGGCGTCGCAGCGCTCCTGGGCGGCGGCGCGGAGCCGGGCGTTGGCGGCGACCCCGCCGACGATCACGAGGGTGTCCAGGCCGCGGTCCTTCACGGCCCGGACCGCCTTGGTGACGAGCACGTCGACCACGGCCTGCTCGAAGGAGGCCGCGACATCGGCCACGGGGACGGCCTCCCCGGCCCGCTCGAGGGTCTCGACGGTGCGGGCCACGGCGGTCTTCAGCCCGGAGAAGGAGAAGGTATAGGGCGCATCGCCCGGCCGCAGCATCGCGCGAGGGAAGGAGAAGGCGGTGGGGTCGCCCTCGAGGGCGGCGCGGGAGATCGCGGGACCCCCCGGATAGCCGAGGCCGAGGAGGCGGGAGACCTTGTCGAAGGCCTCGCCGGCGGCGTCGTCGAGGGTGTCGCCGAGGTGCTCGATGGGGTCGCGCACGAGGTCGCCCACGGCGAGGATCGAGGTGTGGCCGCCGGAGACGATCAGGATGATGCTGCGCTCCGGCAGGGGGCCGTGCTCGAGGGTGTCGGCGGCTGCGTGGCCAGCGAGGTGGTGGACGCCGTAGAGCGGGCGGTCGAGCGCCCAGGCGACGGACTTCGCGGCGGCGAGCCCCACGTGCACGGCGGTGGCGAGTCCCGGCCCCGAGGTGACGGCCACATGGGTCACGTCACCGAGCTGGACGCCGGCATCCTCCAGGGCGAGGTGGAGGGTGGGGACGGCGGCCTCGAGGTGGGCGCGGGCGGCGATCTCGGGGACCACTCCCCCGAACTCGGCGTGCTGGCGGGCGCTCGAGGCGAGGCCCTGGCCGAGCAGCACCCCCTCCGAGACGATTCCGAAGCCGGTCTCGTCGCAGGAAGATTCGACGCCCAGCACCACGGGCGCGCCGCGGCGGATCACCGCAGGATCGACATCGGGTTGGAGTAGTTCCCGGACTCGTCGATCTTCGCGAGGTGCAGGTGGCAGCCGGTGGAGCGGCCGGTGGAGCCGACGTAGCCGATGATGTCGCCCTGCTCGACGGTGGCACCCTCGGAGGTGTTGAAGCCCTGGAGGTGGTAGTAGCCGGTGACGATGCCGTTGCCGTGGTCGATCTTGACCCGGTTGCCGGAGGCGCTGTTGTACTCGACGGCGATGACGGTGCCGGCGGCGGAGGCCTGCACGGGGGTGCCGCAGGCGTTGCCGAAGTCGACGCCGTTGTGACCCTTGAAGTAGCCCAGCACGGGGTGGATACGGCCGCCGAAGCCTGAGGTGACGGGGCCGTCGACGGGACGGATGAAGCCGCTCTCCGAGACCGGCCCGGTGGGGGCGACCTCGGGCTCGGGCTCGGGGACCTCGATCTCGATCCCGGTCGCGTCGGTTGCGGTGTCCTCGGTCGCCTCGTCGCTCTCCGCGTCCTCGGCGGGGGCGGTGCGCTCCTCGGAGCGGGTGGAGGCGTCATCGGCCTCGCGGGTCTCCGGCGCGGCGGTCACGGCCTGGGCGACCGGCAGGGCGACGGGGGCGGGGGCGGCGGCCTCGACGGGGGCGACCTCGGCGAGCTGCGCGGCGGTGTCGACGCTGTCGGCACCGGGCTCGTCGATGCCGGCCGCGGCGGCGGCGAGGGGGGCGGCGATGGTGGCGGTGGCGAGGACGCCGAGCACGCCGGCCTTCATCATCCCCGCGGGGAGGGCCGCGTCGCGGTGGGTGCCTCCGGTAGCCCGGAGCTTGCGCACCGTAGCGCGTCCTGCTGCGCGGTGATTCGCCACGTCTCGACCTGCTTCCTCAACGACCGTACTGATTCCGTGTTCTCGCGTCTGTCCCGGGACGCAGGACAGGGGAAGTACGCGTCGCCGAACAACCGCATTCACGCTACGGGGCATCCCGGGCGAGAGACGAGCACGTCAACCGGCTCATTGCCAAGTTTTTGCCGTCACGCCCCGAAGTGGGGGAAGTCTTGACGAGCCCGGTCGCGAGGAGCACGTCCCGTGACCTTCGCGCCCGGTCGCGGGGGACCCGGCTCACAGTGCGGGGCCGCTCCGCGGGTGCCTCCCGATTCCGAGGCGACGTGGAGGGCCCCGGTCTAGAGTGTCGGCATGTCGACCCCTGAGCAGGCCGCTCCCACCAGCAGCTCCACCGCGTCCGCGCCGGTGCGCGTCGTCGTGATCGAGGACGAGCCGACCATCACCCGGGCCATCGCGGACCGACTCACCGCGGAGGGCTGGGAGGTCTCGACCGCCGGTGACGGCCCCTCGGGCGTGCGCGCGGTCGCGGAGATGCGGCCCGACGTGGTCGTGCTCGACGTGATGCTCCCCGGCTTCGACGGGCTCGAGGTCTGCCGTCGGATCCAGGCCGATGAGCCGGTCCCGGTGCTGATGCTCACCGCGCGCGACGACGAGACGGACATGCTCGTGGGCCTCGGGGTCGGCGCCGACGACTACATGACCAAGCCCTTCTCCATCCGGGAGCTGGTGGCCCGGCTGAAGGCGCTGCTGCGCCGGGTGCGGCGGACCGCCCCGGTCGCCCCGAGTGAGCAGGAGAAACAGGTCGCCCTGCAGATCGGCGATCTGGTGATCGACCGTGCGGGCCGACGGGTGATGCGCGCGGGCGTCCCGGCGCACCTGACCCCCACCGAGTTCGACCTGCTGTTGTGCCTCGCCAACGCTCCCGGCACGGTCCTGACCCGGGAGCAGCTGCTCGCGGACGTCTGGGACTGGGTCGACGCGACGGGCACCCGCACCGTCGACTCGCACGTCAAGGCATTGCGCCGGAAGCTCGGCGCGGATCTGGTGCGCACCGTGCACGGCGTCGGCTATGCGCTCGAGATCCCCGAGGAGGACGATCCCGAGCAGCCCGCCCCCGCCGGGGACGGCGCCTCCTCCCCCGCCGCCGGGGCGGACCCCCGCTCCACCTCATGACTCCCGCCGCATGAGCGGTCTCGCCGCGCCGGGGCCGGAGGCGCAGCCGCCCGGCGCCCCGGTCCGCACAGTCCACGCGGACACCCCGCTCCGCCCCGCCCGAGGGAATCGACGTCGCGTCCCGGACCGGCTCGACGTGCGGCCGCTGGACAGCGTCCGCTCCTTCAAGGTGAAGCTCGGGGTGCTCGTCGCCCTCGTGGTGACGCTCGCCGCGCTGCTCACCCAGGTGTCGATCCGGGCCGGCATCGAGCCGTTGCTCGCCCTGCCGCTGGTCGTGCTCATCGCCCTGGTCTTCACCCAGGTCCTGGCCCGCGGCATGACCTCCCCCCTGCGGGAGATGACCCGGGCGGCGCAGGCGATGGCCCGCGGCGACTACACGCAGAGCGTCCGCACCACGAGCCGGGACGAGGTCGGCCAGCTGGCCTCGGCCTTCTCCGCCATGGCCGCGGAGCTCGAACAGACCGACCGCATGCGCCGGGACCTGGTCGCGAACGTCTCCCACGAGCTGCGCACCCCGGTCGCCGGTCTGCGGGCCCAGCTCGAGAACCTCGTCGACGGGGTCACCGAACCCGACCCGGCCGCGCTCTCCGTCGCCCTGTCGGAGACCGAGCGGCTCTCCCTGCTCGTGGACCACCTGCTCGACCTCTCCCGGCTCGACGCCGGCGTGATCGACCTCGATCTCGAGGAGATCGAGCTGACCCCCTTCCTGCACGAGGTGGTCGATTCCGCCGCGCTCGCGTCCGGGGGACGCGATGTGCGCTGGACCGTCGAGGTGGAACCTCCGGACCTGCGGGTCCTCGCCGATGCCGCCCGCGTGCACCAGGTGATCCACAACCTGCTGGAGAACGCCGCGCGGCACTCGCCCGCAGGGGGTCGGATCCGCGTCGGCGCCGCGCGCACCGCGGCCGACGACGGGGTGCTGATCGACGTGCACGACGAAGGGCCCGGCATCGCGCGCGAGGACCGCGACCGCGTGTTTGAGCGTTTCCAGCGCGGAGGGCGCTCGGATTCCTCCGGCGGGACCGGGCTGGGCCTCGCGATCGCCCGCTGGGCCGTGGGACTGCACGGCGGCACGATCGAGGTCCTCGACGACCCGCGCAGCGAGGCCGCGGAGGACGGCCGCTCCTCCCTGATCCGCGTCGTCCTGCCCGACGACCCGACGTGATCGCGCCCACGTGACGACCCCCACCCCGCAGGCCGTCGGCAGGCCCTCCGTGCGCACCACCTGGTCGCGCCCGCTCCGTTAGGCTGGACGCATCCGTACCGCTCGATTCGAGAAGGCTGGCGATCTCAGAGTGTCACAGCAGACACACGGCTCCGGAACCCCGGAGTTCGGCCCCAATCAATGGCTCGTGGATGCACTGCGCGACCAATGGGCGGAGGATCCCTCGAGCGTGGACCCCAGTTGGGCGGAGCACTTCGCCGCCACGGGTCCGTCGTCTCCCGTGAGCTCCTCCCCCACGGCATCGGCCCCTGCAGCGTCGCAGGAGCCGACCGGGACCGGCGCTGACGGCGCGGCCCCCACCACCGCGACGTCCGCCGCTGCGACCTCCGTCCCGGAGGATCACGACGCCGCGGCCCCTGCCGGGACGGCACCGGCCGACCCGCACCCCGCTGACTCACCTCCCGCCGACGCGACTCCCGCCGATCCGGCCCCGGCGACGCCCGCGCCGGCCACCACCCCCACCGCGAAGGACCCCGCCCCCGTGAACCCTTCCCCCGCGACCCCGGCCGTCTCGACCACCTCGGACCGCCCCGCGAAGGTCCCCACGACCACCGCGCAGATCCCGGCCGTCGAGGTGCGCGAGCCCACTGCCGTGAAGCTGCGCGGCCCCGCGGCCGCCGTGGTGCGGAACATGGACGAGTCGCTCACCGTGCCGACCGCGACCTCCGTGCGCGACGTGCCGGTCAAGCTGCTCTTCGACAACCGGATCGTCATCAACAATCACCTCAAGCGCAATCGCGCCGGGAAGGTGTCCTTCACCCACCTCATCGGCTGGGCGATGATCGAGTCGATCACCGAGATCACCGACATGAACAACGGCTTCTCGGTCGACGAGAAGGGCAAGCCGCTCCTCCTCCAGCGCGAGGACGTGAACTTCGGCCTGGCGATCGACATGCCCCGGCCGGACGGCTCCCGTGGGCTCGTGGTCCCCAACATCAAGGCCGCGCAGCGCTTCGACTTCCAGGGCTTCTGGAAGGCGTACGAGGAGGTCGTGCGCAAGGCTCGCGCCGGCAAGCTGACCATGGAGGACTTCACCGGGACGACGGTCTCGCTGACCAACCCCGGCGGCATCGGCACCGTCCACTCGATCCCGCGCCTCATGCAGGGCCAGGGCGTCATCGTCGGCGTCGGCGCGATGGACTACCCCGCGCAGTTCCAGGGCGCGAGCCCCGCGACCCTCGCCGAGCTCGCGGTCTCCAAGGTCATGACCCTGACCTCGACCTACGACCACCGCATCATCCAGGGCGCCGCCTCGGGCGAGTTCCTCAAGCGGATGAGCGACAAGCTGCTGGGCAAGGACGGCTTCTACGACCGCGTCTTCGCCTCGCTGCGGCTGCCCTACCAGCCCATCCGCTGGGTGCCGGACAACCCCTTCAAGGACTCGAAGTCCGAGCGCCTCGCCCGCGTCATGGACCTCATCCACTCCTTCCGCGTGCGCGGCCACCTCATGGCCGACACCGATCCGCTGCGCTACAAGGTCCGCAGCCATCCCGATCTCGAGGTCGAGACCTACGGGCTCACCCTCTGGGACCTCGACCGCACCTGGCCTACCCGCGGCCTCGGCGGCAAGGAGGAGATGACCCTCCGCGACATCCTCGGCGTGCTGCGCGATGCCTACTGCCGGTCCATCGGCGTGGAGTACATGCACATCTCCGATCCGGAGGAGAGGGCCTGGCTGCAGCGGGAGATGGAGACCCCGCGGCGCGCCTTCGACAAGGCCGAGCACACGCACATCATGGACCGCCTCAACGCCGCGGAGGCGTTCGAGACCTTCCTGCAGACCAAGTTCGTGGGCCAGAAGCGCTTCTCCCTCGAAGGCGGCGAGTCGGTCATCCCGATGCTCGACGCGGTCCTCCACGGCGCCGCGCACGAGGGCATCGACGAGGTGTGCATCGGCATGTCGCACCGCGGCCGCCTCAACGTGCTCTCGAACCTCGCCGGGAAGAGCTACGGCCAGATCTTCCAGGAGTTCGAGGGCAACTTCGGCCAGACCCTGGGCTCGGGCGACGTCAAGTACCACCTGGGCACGGAGGGGACCTACACCTCGCACGACGGCGAGACCACCAAGGTCTACCTCGCCGCGAACCCCTCGCACCTCGAGGCCGTCAACCCCGTGCTCGAGGGCATCGTGCGCGCCAAGCAGGACCGCCTCGAACGGCCGGAGGAGTTCCCGGTGCTGCCCGTGCTGGTCCACGGCGATGCGGCCTTTGCGGGCCAGGGCGTGGTCACCGAGACGCTGAACCTCTCGGAGCTGCGCGGCTACCGCACCGGCGGCACGATCCACGTGATCATCAACAACCAGATCGGGTTCACCACCCTGCCCGACTCGTCGCGCTCCTCGTACTACTCGACGGACGTCGCGAAGTCGACACAGCTGCCGATCTTCCACGTCAACGGCGATGACCCCGAGGCCTGCGTGCGCGTCGCCGAGATCGCCTTCCGGTACCGCCAGAAGTTCCACCGCGACGTGGTCATCGACATGGTCTGCTACCGCCGCCGCGGTCACAACGAGGGTGACGACCCCTCGATGACCCAGCCGGAAATGTACCGCCTGATCCAGGAGAAGCCCTCCACGCGCAAGCTGTACATGGAGGCCCTGATCGAGCGCGGCGATCTCACCGAGGAGGAGACCGAGGGCCTGGTGCGCAACTTCCAGCAGCACCTCGACGAGGCCTTCGCCGCGAACCGCTCGAGCTCCGACGCGGACCCCGCGACGAGCGTGCAGGGTCTGGACCTGCCCTCCTCGCAGCGCTCCTTGGGCCCGGCGGAGCCGGTCGAGACCGCGGTCGGCCTCCCGGTCCTGCACCGCATCGGCGCGGCCCACGGCGAGGCGCCGGAGGGCTTCACCGTCCACCCCAAGCTCGCCACGGTGCTCTCGCGCCGCGAGCAGATGGCCGTCGAGGGCGGGGTGGACTGGGCCTTCGGCGAGCTGCTGGCCTTCGGCTCCCTGCTCATGGAGGGCACCCGCGTGCGCCTGGCCGGCCAGGACTCGCGCCGCGGCACCTTCGTGCAGCGTCACAGCGTGCTCATCGACCACGAGAACGGCGACACCTGGACCCCGCTGTCCTACCTGTCCGAGGATCAGGCGCGCTTCAACGTCTACGACTCCTCCCTCTCGGAGTTCGCCGCGCTCGGTTTCGAGTACGGCTACTCGGTCGAGAACCCCGAGTCCCTCGTGCTCTGGGAGGCTCAGTTCGGCGACTTCGTCAACGGCGCGCAGACCATCATCGACGAGTTCCTGTCCTCCTCGGAGCAGAAGTGGGGCCAGAACTCCTCGGTCGTGCTGCTGCTCCCGCACGGTTACGAGGGCCAGGGTCCCGACCACTCCTCCGCGCGCATCGAGCGCTTCCTGCAGCTGTGCGCCGAGGACAACATGCGCGTGGCCCGTCCCTCGACCCCGGCGAGCTACTTCCACCTGCTGCGCAAGCAGGCCCGGACGGAGCCGAAGAAGCCGCTGATCGTCTTCACCCCGAAGTCGATGCTGCGCCTGAAGGCCGCGGTCAGCCCTATCGAGGACTTCACCACCGGTACCTTCGAGCCGGTCCTGCCGGACACCACCGCGGATCCCGCCGCGGTGCGTCGTGTGCTGCTGGTCTCGGGCAAGCTCTACTGGGACCTGGTCGCGCGCCGCGAGCAGATCGGCGCCGAGGACACCGCCATCGTGCGGGTCGAGCAGCTGTACCCGCTGCCCGCCGAGCAGCTCGCCTCGATCCTCTCCGCCTACCCCGACGCGCAGCTGGTGTGGGTCCAGGACGAGCCGGAGAACCAGGGCGCCTGGGGGTTCATGGCCATGAACTTCGCTGTCTCCGTCGGCCGCACGCTGAAGGTCGTCGCCCGTCCCGCCTCGGCGTCGCCGGCAACCGGCTCCACCTCGACCCACAAGCGCGAGCAGGAGGAACTGCTCGTGCGGGCCTTCGAGTCCTGAGCCGACGGCGGGCTGCGGCGAGGGTTCGCCCCTCGCCGCGGCCCGCCGTTACAGTGGTCGTCCCCATCCCCACCCCTGGAGGTCTCGGTGCAGTCCGTGCCCACGCAGTCCGCTCCGTCCGCGGAGTCCCGGATCCGTCTGATCGCCCTCGGCGACGAGCTGCTCGCCGGCGTAGGGGACGCCCGCGTGCTCGGCTGGCTCGGTCGGGCCGTGGCCAGCGAGCAGGGAGCGGACAACCGGGTGGACGTCTTCACCGCGGCCCTGCCGGGCGAGACGTCCGCCGCGCTCGCGGAGCGGTGGGACGAGGAGGTGCGGCTGCGCACCGACGCCGAGGCACAGGCCGACGGCAGCATCGAGCACAAGGTGGTCCTGGCCCTCGGCCGTGCGGACGTCGCCTCCGGCCTGTCCCTGGCCCGCTCCCGGCTAAACCTTGCCAAGGTCCTCGACGGCCTCGAGCGGCTGCGCGTCCCGGTGTTCGTGGTCGGCCCGCCGCCGAGCCGCGATGCGGGCACCACCGCGGGGGTCCGCGAGCTGTCCGCCGCCTTCGAGGACGTCTGCTCGCGTCGGCGGGTGCCCTACATCGACACGGTCGGCGGGCTCTCCGGCCACGACCAGTGGGAGTCGGACATCGCGCGCTCCGGCGGCGACCACCCCGGGCAGACGGGATACGGGCTGATGGCCTGGCTCGTGCTGCACGGCGGCTTCGGGAGCTGGCTGGGCACCTCCGCGTGAGGTGCGCCCCATCGCGGGGTCGGTGAGAGACGGACCCTCGGTGCTCCGACGGCACTGTGGCACAATCGTCGGGTTACCCGGGTGAGGAAGGAGATCGTGATGAGCAAGCGAGGCCGCAAGCGCAAGTCCCGTCGCAAGAGCGGCGCGAATCACGGCAAGCGCCCCAACGCCTGACCGTGATCGCGCCCTGCGCGAGAAGACCGGAGGCTCCTCCCCATTCGGGGAGGAGCCTCCGGTCTTCTGTTGCGGGGCAGCTCGGCTCAGGGACCCGTGATCTCCCGGCGCGTGGTGGTAATGCGCACGGAGGCGGCGGTGCCGTCCGCGCGGCTGGTCACCGACACGGTGCGGCACTGGACGGCGATCCGCTCCCGCAGGGTGCTCGGGGCGCGGTCGACGCAGCTGCGGCGCACCAGCTCCTTGAGTCGGCGCAGGCGCTCGATCTCGTCATGGCACTCGACGCAGCCCGCGGCGTGGTCGAGCATACGATCGACTGTCTCGCGCGGCAGCTCGCCGTCGAGGGCCTCGGCCAGACGGTAGCGCGCCTCCCGCGCGGTCTCGGCGTCAGGCGTCGCCCCGGTGCGGTCCTCGCTCATCGTTCCTCCTCCCGATCGGCGCGGCCGGTCGTGGTCTCGTTCTCGCGCGCAGGGCGCAGGTAACCGCTGGTCACCGCATAGTCCGTCAGCTTCTCGCGCAACTGGCCGCGGCCGCGGTGGAGGCGGGACATGACAGTGCCGATGGGCGTGTCCATGATCTCCGCGATCTCCTTGTAGGCGAAGCCCTCGACATCGGCGAGGTAGACCGCCATCCGGTAGTCGTCCCGCAGCTCGCCGAGCGCCTCCTTCACGGCGGAGTCGGGCAGGTGGTCCAGCGCCTCGTTCTCCGCCGAGCGCAGGCCCAGCGAGCTGTGCGACTCGACCTCGGCCAGCTGCCAGTCCTCGACCGTGTCGGTCCACGCCTCCTTGGGGCGGCGCTGCTGCTTGCGATAGGTCGAGATGTAGTTGTTGGTCATGATCCGGTACAGCCAGGCGCGCATGTTGGTTCCGGGAGTGAAGCGGTCCGCGGCGCGGAAGGCCTTCATGAAGGTCTCCTGGACGAGGTCCTCGGCGTCATGGGGATTGCGGGTCATCCTCAGCGCGCCGCCGTAGAGGGAGTCGACGTGGGAGAGCGCCTCGGCCTCGAAGTCGAAGGGCTCCGCGGTCTCGGAGTCCGCCGTGGGCTCGGGCACCTCGGTGTGCGGGGAGTCCGGGGAGCACTGAGGTCCCTGAGAGTCGGGAGTGCCCTGAGGTCCGAGTGGATCGGAGGGAGCGGGGTAGGTCGCGTTCATCGCGTCCCAACCTACGTCAGGCAGGCCTGCGGCGCGGGCGGCCGATGGCGCGTCGCGACACGGGGAGGGCTGCGGGAGCACCGCTGCGGTCATTCCTCGTCCTCCCTCGTCCTGTCTCGTCCTGTCTCGTCCTGTCTCATCCTCACACTCAACGTCCGGGGTCCCGGGTGTGTTCCCGCTGTCCTGCGGATCACGCGTGCGCGGTAGTGTGGACCCGGCGACCGCCGACGCCGTCCGTCGGCCCTGCGGCCGCCTTCGCCCGAGAACGCCCAGAACGTGAGGACACCATGGCCCTGGTCCGCCGCATCGCCCGTCCCCTGCTCGCTGCACCCTTCATCCTCGAGGGTGTGCGCACCGCCCTGCGCCCGGAGCGGGAGATCGAGGTCTACCCGCCGGCGTTCGACGCGGCGGACGCGAGCCTCGCCAAGACCTCCCTGCCCTCCTTCGTCGACGCGCGCACCATCATCCGCGTCTCGGGTGTCGTCGCCGCCGGCGCCGGCGTGCTCTACGCGACCAACCGCAACCCGCGCCTCGCCGCCCTCGCGCTGCTCGCGACCACCTCGGTGGGCTGGGCCGGTCGCCGCAACGTGCTGCAGCTGCGCGGGGAGGAGCGGGTGACCGAGATCCAGTCGATCCTCACCGACGCGGGTCTGCTCGGCGGCCTGCTCCTCGCCGCCGTAGACCACGACGGACGTCCATCCCTCGGCTACCAGGTGAACAAGTTCGTCGAGCGCAGCCAGAAGAAGGCCGCCGCCACGCAGAAGGGCCTCGAGAAGAAGGCCGGCAAGCTCGAGGCGCAGGCTCGTGACGCGGTGCAGACCGCGCAGAAGCAGCTCGCCGACCAGAAGCGCTGACCGTGGCCTCCGAGGTGCTCTGGCGGGCTCCCGTCGCCGACGGACCCGTCGACGCCCTGGTGCGCGTTCCGGGCTCGAAGTCGCTCACCGCCCGGTGGATGGTGCTGGCCGCCGCCGCGGAGGGTCCCTCCGAGCTGCGCGGAGCGCTGGTCTCCCGCGACACCCGCCTGATGCGCGACGCCCTCGAGCGGCTCGGCGCGACCCTCGAGGTGGCCGGCGACTCGCTCCGGATCACGCCGATCCCCCCTGCCACGGTCGAGCCCGCGGAGCCGGTCGAGATCCATGCCGGCCTCGCCGGAACGGTGATGCGTTTCGTGCCGCTGCTCGCCGCGCTCCACCACGGCGACGTGCGCTTCACCGGGGACGAGGCGGCGCTGGTCCGACCGATGCACGCGGTGATCGACGCGCTGCGCCAGCAGGGGGTCGAGGTCACCGAGCACGGCGTGCCCGGGCACCTGCCGATCACCGTCCACGGCACCGGTCGGCTCGCGGGCGGTCGGATCCTGCTCGACGCCTCCGCCTCGAGCCAGTTCGTCTCCAACGCCCTGCTCGTCGGGGCGAGGGGCGAGGGGGATCTCGAGCTGGTGCACACCGGCGAGACGCTGCCCTCGCTGCCGCACATCGAGATGACCCTGGAAACCCTCCAGGCCGTCGGTATCGAGGCCGCGGCGCACCGCGACGAGCTGGGACGCCCGGTGTGGACCGTCAGCCGCGGCGACGTGCACGCCCTCGACATCACCGTCGAGCCCGACCTCTCCAATGCGGGTCCCTTCCTCGCCGCGGCCCTCGTGACCGGCGGGACCATCTCGATCGACGAATGGCCCCGCTCGACCACCCAGCCCGGCGATGCCTACCGCGACCTGCTCACCCGCATGGGCGGCGAGGTGTTCCGCGAGGGCCGGGCGATGACGCTGCGCGGAGGCGGGGCGATCCACGGGCTCGAGGCGGACATGTCGGCCGTCGGCGAGCTCGTGCCCACCATCGCGGCCCTCGCGGCCCTCGCCGACTCGCCCTCCCGGATCACCGGGGTCGCGCATCTGCGCGGTCACGAGACCGACCGGCTGCGGGCTCTCGCCACCGAGCTGACCAAGATCGGGGCGCACACCGTCGAGCTCGAGGACGGGCTGGAGATCACCCCGGGCCCGCTGCGCGGCGACGTCTTCGAGTCCTACGAGGACCACCGCATGGCGACCGCGGGAGCGATCATCGGGCTGCGCGTCCCGGACCTGCAGGTGGTCGACATCGCCACGACCCGCAAGACCCTCCCGGACTTCGAGGGGATGTGGCTGTCGATGCTGCACACCGAGATGCCGGCGAACGGAAACGCGTGAGCAGGTCGCGACGCGACTGGGACGAGTCCGACGTCCGCGTACGGCCGAGCCGGCGCGGCTCCCGCCCGCGGACCAAGGACCGTCCCGCCCACGCCGACGCGATCACCGCGCGGGTGGTGTCGGTGGACCGCGGCCGCTGGCGGACCGTGGTCGAGGACGGCCCCGACGCGCCGCGCGAGGTCACGGCCATGAGGGCGCGGGAGCTCGGCCGCTCCCCCGTCGTCCCCGGCGATCTGGTGGGGCTCGTCGGCGACACCTCCGGCCGGGACGGCAGCCTCGCCCGAATCGTGCGGATCCAGGAGCGCTCCTCCTTCCTGCGCCGCTCCGCGGACGACGACGACCCCACCGAGCGGCCCCTGGTCGCGAACGTGGACCTGATGGTGATGGTGACCGCGCTGGCCGACCCCGAGCCGCGCGGCGGCATGATCGACCGCTGCCTCGTCGCCGCGTACGTCGCCGGGATCGATGCCCTGCTGGTGCTCACCAAGGCGGACCTGCGCTCGCCCGACGACTTCCTCACCACCTACGCCCCGCTCGGCCTCGAGCACGTGGTGACCGAGCGCACCGCCGCGGGCGGGATCGACGGGCTCGACGCGCTGCGCGAGCGGCTCGCGGGGCGGGTCAGCGTGCTCATCGGCCATTCCGGAGTCGGCAAGTCGACGCTGCTGAACGCGCTCGTGCCCGGCACCGACCGGGCCACCGGCCACGTGAACGACGTGACCGGTCGTGGCCGGCACACCTCCTCCTCGGCGCTCGCCATGCCCCTGCCCGAGGGCGCCGGCGGCTGGGTGATCGATACCCCCGGGGTGCGCTCCTTCGGACTCGGCCACGTCGACCCCGACGAGCTGCTCGACGCCTTCGCGGACCTCGCGGACCTCGCGGAGTCCTGCCCTCGCGGCTGCACCCATCTCGAGGACGCCCCGGACTGCGCGCTCGACGAGCAGGTCGAGGCGGGCGCCGCGGGCAGCGCCGGCCCCGCCCGGCTGACCTCCTTCCGCCGGCTCGCCGTCGCGCTGCGGAAGAACGACCCCTGGGCGCTCTGAACCGTCCGCCATCGGCCGCTCGGAGCTCTCCCGCTCCCGCCCGGAGGACGCCTCGGCGCCGCCGCCCCCGCGTCGCTCCCGGTCACCGCGGGGTCCTCCCCCTAGGCTGAGCCCCATGTCCAGCCGTTACGCCGATGACCTGCGCCTGGCCCACGTGCTCGCCGATGCCGTGGACCAGCTGACGATGTCCCGCTTCAAGGCGCAGGACCTCGAGGTCTCCACCAAGCCGGACCTCACCGAGGTCACCGATGCCGATCGCGCCGCCGAGCAGCTGGTGCGCGCCCAGCTCTCCCGTTCCCGCTCCCGCGACCAGGTGATCGGGGAGGAGTTCGGCTCGACCGGGTCCTCGCCGCGGCAGTGGGTGATCGACCCCATCGACGGGACCGCGAACTTCGTGCGCGGCGTGCCCGTCTGGGCGACGCTCATCGGGCTCATCGAGGAGGGCCGCCCCGTCGTGGGTCTGGTCTCCGCGCCGTCCCTCGGGCGCCGCTGGTGGGGCGGGACGGACGCCGGGGCCTGGACCGGCTCCCGGCTGAGCAGCGCGACGCGGCTGCAGGTCTCGGGCGTGGACCGCATCGAGGAGGCCTCGCTGTCCTACTCGTCGCTGCACGGCTGGGCCGAGCGCGAGCGGCTGCGGGAGATGCTGAACCTCATGCAGCGCTTCTGGCGCACCCGCGCCTACGGCGACTTCTGGTCCTACATGCTCGTCGCCGAGGGAGCCGTGGACGTCGCCTGCGAGCCCGAGCTGGCCCTGCACGACATGGCCGCGCTGGTGCCGATCGTGACCGAGGCGGGCGGCCGCTTCACCTCCCTCGAGGGCGAGCCGGGCTGCTTCGGCGGCAGCGCGGTCGCGAGCAACGGTCTGCTCCACGAGGACGTCCTCGCCGCGCTCACCGGCGAGGACTGAGCGCCCCGAGTCGCCCCGGGTCTGCTCCCGGACGCGCCCACTGAACGATCCGCCCCCGAACGCACAGCGTCCCGGCCCCCACGACGGGGACCGGGACGCTGCGTCGTTCCGCGGGAACTGCTCCCGCGGGCGGGATCAGCGGCGCAGACGGGCGCGGAGGGCGAAGGCGCCGCCGCCCAGCGCGGTCAGGCCGAGCGCCCCGGCGACCAGCGCCACGACGCCCTGGGCGCCGGTGCGGGCAAGAGCACCCGGACGGGAGCCGTCAGCCGACTGCTCGGATCCGGTGCCTCCATTGCTGGAGCCGCCGGTGCCGCCAGCTGCATTGTCGTCGGAGCCGTCGGAGCCGCCGTCGCTCGCCCCCGGGGTGGTGGGCTCCTCGGCGGGAGCGGTCGGCTCCTGCGTCGGCTCGGTCGGCTGCTCGGTGGGCTCCGACGGCTCCGTGGGCTGCTCGTCATCGTCGTCCGAGGGTGCCTCGGCCTGCACACCCTCCGGGCCGACGAAGCCGGCGCGGGCGAAGAGGGTCTCGCCGTTCGCGTCGTCGAGCGCGTCGTTGTCGGTGACGACGTAGACCTCGCCCGACGCGGCGACCGCGAGGCTCTCGACCTTCTCCTGGGTCCAGCCGTTCGTGGACTCGAGCAGCGGCAGCAGGTCGTAGCGCTCGCCGACGGTCTCTGCGAGGGGCAGCGCCTCACCGGCGGCCGCCCCCTCACCCGGCAGGGTGACGGTGACGACGGACTTCAGCGCGGCGTCGGGCCCGTTCAGGGAGTCCCGCTCGACCAGGGCGAAGCGGCCGTCGCCGAGGTCCGCGATGGCGGAGAGCCCGATCCTGTCGCCGTCCACCGCGGTGGTCTGGAGCTCGTAGCCCCAGTAGCTCCAGGTGCCGGCCTCGAGGTCGTAGCGGGCGATGCGCGCGGTGTTCTCCGGGTCGCCGTCGACGACGCCCTGGATCACGGCGTACAGGGCCGCGCCGTCCTCGGCGATGGTGACGCCCTCGAAGCCGCGGCTCGCGAGGCCGTCCGCCACGTCCTCGGGCAGCAGCACGGTCTCGAGGACCTGTCCGTCGGCGTCGACGTGCATCAGCGAGTTCTGGATCTCCCAGGTGCCGTCGTCCTCGCGGGCGCCCTCAGAGGCGACCCAGAAGGTGCCGTCGGCGAGGGCGGTGACGCCCTCCAGATCGGACTCGAGCGGGGAGCCGTCCTCGCCGGTCAGCGCGATCCGCTCGCGGATCACGGCCGGGGTCGCGGAGGCGTCGATGCGGAAGATCGCGGAGGTGGTATAGCCCGAGTCGCTGACGGAGACGAACTCGCCCTCGGCGCCGGGCACTGCGGACATGTCGCTGAGCGCGCCCCAGGTGATCGGCAGGCCGTCGGCGTCGGGGCCGGAGACGATCGTGCGGTCCTCGTCGGTCGCGGCGCCGAGCTCGTAGACCTGGACGGTGGCGCGCACGCCGGCCTCCGCGTCGTCCTCCTCGGAGGAGACGACCAGCAGGTTCCGCTCCGGGATGGGCAGCAGGCCCTCGGGGCCGGGGGTCGAGGACAGCGCCTGCTGATACACGGGGGCCGACGGGTCGGTCACGTCGTAGACCGCGACGAAATTGCCGCGCTCGGAGCCGACGAAGGCGAGGGTGCGGTCGCCGTAGCGGGCGACGGCGATGCCTTCGGGCTCGGTGCCCTTGGCGTCGGAGCGCTTCTCCGGGTACTGGCCGATCTCGACCGCGAGGTGGTCCATCTGCGAGCCCGAGTTCCAGGTGACCTCGCCGGTGGTGACGTCGAAGATGGTCCAGGTGCGCGAGCCGCCGAGCCAGTCGCCCTCGTCGGCGGTCGCGACATGGGTGTCGTCGATCCAGGCGATCGCGTCGGGCTCGCGCTCCTCGGTGATCGTCTCGGTCAGGGTGATGTCGCCGTCCTCCTCGATGTCCACGTTCTCGACGGTCGAGGAGCCGGCGAAGAAGGACGTGAGGACCTCGCCGGAGGCGACGTCGATGACGGCCAGGGCGTTGTTCTCCTGGAGTGTCACGACCACGCGGGAGTCGTCGGGGCTGACCTTCACGTACTCGGGCTCGGCGTCCTCCGCGGCGGTGAGGCCGGGGAGCCCCGCGAGCTCGATCCGCTCCACGTCCCAGCCCTCGACGTCACCGGAGAGGTCGAGGTGAGCGAGCCAGCCGGTGGGCTGCTGCGGGATGTCGCCCTCCTCGAGGCCCTCGGGGGTGAACTCCTCGTCGCGCTGGTTCTCGATCGCGATGTACGCGTCGGAGCCGGTGGAGGTGATGTCGATCGAGTCGGGCTGCCCGCCGAGCTCGATGGTGCGGATCACCTCGTGGGTGTCGGCGTCGAGCACGGACACGTGACCCGAGGGGTCGGTGAACTCGCCGTCGGTGGTGTCCACGACGATGAGCACGTAGTCCTCGAGGGCGTAGACCGAGGTGGGCTCCCCCTCGACGTCCACGCCGCCGAGGGGGCGGGGGTTCGACGGGTCGGAGATGTCGGTGATGCCCACGCGGCCGCCGCCGGCGTCGGTCGAGTACACGGTCATCCCGTCGGGGCTCACCGACGAGATCTCGGCGACCGCCGACGCGGAGACGTCGGAGTTCGCGTACGCCGGCAGGGTCGCGACGCGGGTGAAGTACGGGTCCTCGCCGTGGGACTCGCCTGGGGCGGCGAGGGCGGGGAGCATGAGCGCGCCGGTCAGACCGATCGCGCCGCACGCGGCGAGGGCGCCGAGGCGGGCGATCACGGGACGCGGTGCACGGGAGGTGCGGGACATGGGCAGGCCTTTCTGCAGGGTCCACCGGCCCTCGCGCGAGCGCACTGGGGGCGGGAGGGGCGCGAGCGCGCACCGTCGGACGGCGAGGAGGAACGTCGAGAAGCCCATCACCTCACTGTGACGAGAAGGTGAACGGCGTCCATCGGGACCGGCGCGGCGACGTGTCCGGCGCGGCCTCGCTACGATGAGCGGACCCAGCGTCGCGAGGAGGTCGGGAGAAACCCTGCCCTCTCGCGCGCCCGTTCCCGGACTCTCGGAGGATTCGCCTCATGACCGTCAAGCGCGTCGCACTGCTCACCGCCGGGGGCTACGCCCCGTGCCTGTCCTCCGCCGTCGGCGGCCTCATCGAGCGGTACAACGAGCTGGTGCCGGACGTCGAGATCATCGCCTACAAGCACGGCTACTGGGGGCTGCTCTCCGACGAGAAGATCGTCGTCGATGAGACGGTCCGCGCGAAGGCCGGCCTGCTGCACGACTTCGGCGGCTCCCCCATCGGCAACTCGCGCGTGAAGCTCACCAACTCCGCGGACCTCGTCAAGCGCGGTCTGATCGCCGAGGGCGAGAACGCTCTCGAGGTCGCCGCGAAGAAGCTCCAGGCCGACGGGGTGGACGTGCTGCACACCATCGGCGGCGACGACACCAACACCACCGCCGCGGATCTCGCGAAGTACCTCGCGGACAACGACTACCCGCTCCAGGTCGTGGGTCTGCCCAAGACCATCGACAACGACATCGTGCCGATCCGTCAGTCCCTCGGTGCGATGTCCGCCGCGGAGCAGACCAGCATCTTCGCGCAGAACATCATCGCCGAGCACGGCTCGAACCCGCGCATGCTGATCGTCCACGAGATCATGGGCCGCGCCTGCGGTTATCTCACCGCCCAGGCCGCCGCCTACTACCAGGATTGGCACGCGAAGCAGGAGTGGCTGCCCGAGATCGGCCTCGCCCCGGAGAAGTGGGACGTGCACGCCGTGTTCCTGCCCGAGCTGGCGCTCGACATCGAAGCCGAGGCGGCGCGCCTGCGCACCGTCATGGACGAGGTGGGCAACGTGAACATCTTCCTGTCCGAGGGCGCGGGCATCCCCGAGATCGTCGCCGAGATGCAGGCCCGCGGCGAGGAGCCGGAGAAGGACCCCTTCGGCCACGTCAAGATCGACACCATCAACCCCGGCCAGTGGTTCGCGAAGCAGTTCGCCGAGAAGCTCGGCGCCGAGAAGGTCATGGTCCAGAAGTCCGGCTACTTCTCGCGGTCGGCGAAGGCCAACCCCGAGGACCTGCGCCTGATCAAGTCGATGACCGACCTGGCCGTGCAGGTCGCCCTCGAGGGCGGCTCGGGCCTCATCGGCCACGACGAGGAGCGCGGCAACGTGCTGCGCGCCGTCGAGTTCGAGCGGGTCGCCGGTCACAAGGCCTTCGACATCGAGCAGCCCTGGTTCGCGGACGTCATGGAGCGCACCGGCCAGACGATCACCCCCGCAGCCGCCCACTGACCCGACCCGCGGGACGGGAGGAGGAGCCGATGAGCACCGCTGGATCACCCCTCCCCCGTCCCCGCGTGCGGACCTGGCGCCGCAGCCTGCGCGCGCTCGCCCACAGCGGGCGGGCGCGCGCTCTCGCGTTCCAGGAGCGGGAGGAGCGGAGCACGGGGTTGGCGGATCCGCCGCCCGGCCCGCGCGCCGTCGGATGGCGGCGGGACAGCGGCCCGCTGGACTCCCCTCGGCCCCTCCGCCCCCAGCAGGGGCAGCTCGGCGACTGCTGGGTGATCGCCTCGATGCTCGCGATCCACGAGACCGCACCCGAGCGCCTCACGGACCTGCTCACGGTGCAGGAGGACGGCCGGGTCGCGGTGCGCCTGCCCGCCGTGGCCGAGCCGATCGTGGTGGATCGACGGATGCCGGTCGGCGCCGACGGCACCTTTCTCTACGCACGCCGCGAAGGCGCGAACCCGGGCTGGGCCGGAGTGCTCGAGAAGGCCGTGGCGGTACACGTCGCAGGCGGGTACGGGATGCTGCAGCGCGGTTTCGCCCGCTTCGGCCTCGAGCTGCTGCTCGGGGAGCGGGTGCGCACGCAGCTGCGGCTCCCCTCGGCCGAGCAGATCCTCGCGTGCCGGGAGGAGGGCCGGGCGATCGCCGCGTCGACCCATCCGCTGAGTGCGCGGGTCGGGACCGCTCAGGGTCCGCTGCCGCCCAGCCACGTCTTCGCCGTGGTCGGCGCCGACGCCACGACCGGCCACGTGCTGCTGCGCAATCCGGTGCGGCCCGGTCGGGTGCTGCGCATCGACGCGCGCACCTTCCGCCGGGGTTTCCTCTCCGTGGACGTCACCGGCCCGCTGCGCTGAGCAGCGGGCGGGTGAGCGTCAGCGCGAGCGGGCGAGGGTGTGGTCGACGGTGCGGAACACGTCCAGCCACGCATCCGCGAGCAGGCGGTGGCCCGCTATCGTCGGGTGCACGCCGTCCTCGGCGATGCTCGCCGGCGTGTGCCCGACGGTCCACGCCTCCTCGAGCACCGCCTCGAGATCCACGATCGCGGCCCCGAACTCCTTGCCGAGGGCGCGGATGATCGCGACCTTCTTGTCGAGTTCCCCGTGATACCCGGCCTTCTCCTCGTCGACATCGGCGACGAAGGGCACCACGAGCAGCACCGGGACGCCCGGGCGGGTCGCCGAGAGCTGGTCGAGCAGGAAGCGGTAGTCCCGCTCGAAGTCCGCGTCGCTGACGCCGTCGCCGCTTGTGAAGCCGTGCCACACGTCGTTGACGCCCACGTAGATCGTCACGACGTCCGGGTTCAGGTCGAGGCAGTCCGCGTCGAAGCGGGCCCGGAGGTCGCGGGCCTTGTTTCCGCTGATGCCGCGATTGATCACGGTGGCCGTCGGCTCATGGGCCGCGAAGTGCTCGGCGAGGAGGCGGACGTAGCCAAAGCCGAGACCCGCCGGATCCTCGGCGCGAGCGCAGTCGGTGATGGAGTCCCCGATGAACAGGAGGGTGCGAGGCGTGGGCGCGGACGTCGTGGTCATGCGCACATCCTGCCATCGGGGGGACGCGACGGTGAGCGACCCGCCGACCCCCACCTGGCCCTGGGCCCCGCCGACTGGATGTTCCCCGTTTGACCCCGGGGTCCCGTCGCGCTGTAGCGGCGCCTCAGGAAGCATCCTGCACCGAACATGCTCCCTCAGACGCCGTGGAGCGGCTCTGGGGGCACAGCAAAAGACCCCTCCTCAGCATTTCTGCTGAGAAGGGGCCTTACTCGTAGCGGGGGCAGGATTTGAACCTACGACCTCCGGGTTATGAGCCCGGCGAGCTACCGAACTGCTCCACCCCGCGGCGACATCGATAACTCTAGGACGACCCGACCGCCGAGTCCAGGCGAGACCCCTCGGACGTGTGCCATCGCACGTTCACGGGGAGTTCACCGGGCACCGGCATCACTGCGGACCGCTCCAGACCACCGCGGAACGGCCCGGACAGGACGGTTCCGACCCGGAGAGGTCCGGTCCGCTCCGGGCGGGGCTATTCCGCCCCGGACACGATGGCGCCCGCGAGGGATGAGCGCTCAGCCCTCTCCGCCGTCGGAGGCGCCTCCCCCGTTGATCTCCTGGTTGGCGGTGTTCGCGCGGTTGAGCGCGTCGGTCAGTCGGTCCTGGGCCTCGCCGTAGGCGGCCCAGTCCCCGGCGGCCATGGCCTCCTCGGCGTCGATCACCGCGGCGTCCATGTCCGCGAGGGCCTGGTCGAGACGCTGCTGCGGTGTGCCCTCCTCCGTCGGGGCCTGCGTCGGCTCGGTGGTCTCACCGTCCGCCGGCGGCTCCGCGGGGGTGCTCTCGCCGCCCTCGGTGTCCACCGCGCCGGTGAGCGACTCCTCGCTCCCGGTGGCGGGCTCGGTCGAGCCGGTCACCTCGGCGTCACCCGCGTCGGCGCCGGAATCGCCGCCGAACACCAGGTCCATCGCCTCGTCGAGGGTCGGCGCGAAGCCGACCTTGTCGCCGAAGGACACCAGCACCATCTGCAGCAGCGGGTACTGGGTACCGCCGCCGGCGGTCGAGGACTGCAGGTAGACCGGCTGGACGTACAGCAGGCCGCCGCCGACGGGCACCGTGAGCAGGTTGCCGTTGATCACCTCGGAGTTACCCTCGCGCAGCAGGTTCAGCGCCTGCGACACGGTCGGATCCGAGTTGAAGGTCGCCTGCACCTGTCCCGGGCCGTTGACCGGGTTCGAGGTGGGCAGGACCAGCAGGGTCATCTTGCCGTAGGTCTCGGCGGGATTGCCGCCGTCGCTGCCGGTCTCGGAGTCCACCGCGAGGAAGCCGGTGAGCACGCTCTGGCCGTCCGAGGGGATGAAGCTCGAGGAGAGCATGAACCGCGGCGAGTCATCGCCCGGCATCTGCATGGTGAGGTACATCGGCGGCTGCGGCGGCTGGGTGCCCGCGCTCCCGTCGGGGTTGGTGGTGGGCTGCACCGTCGGGTCCGGGGAGACCTGCCAGAAGTCCTGCTGGGTGAAGAAGTCGTCCGCATCGGTGATGTGGTACCTCGAGATCAGCTGGCGCTGTGCCTTGAAGAGGTCCGCCGGGTAACGCAGGTGCGACATCAGCTGGTCGCTGATCTCATCGGCTGGGCGCAGCGCCTCGGGGAACACCTCGGACCAGGCCTGGAGGATCGGATCCTCGGTGTCCCAGGTGTAGAGGGTGACCGAGCCGTCGAAGGCGCTGACGGTGGCCTTGACGGAGTTGCGCATGTAGTTCGCGCTGCGGGACCGGTTGCCGGCGCTGGCCCGCGGGTCGGTCTGCGAGTCGTTCACGACCGCGTCGAGGTCGACCCCCTGGGCGTACGGGTACTCGGTGGTGGTCGTGTAGCCGTCGATCACCCACACCATCTCGCCGTCGACGACCGCCGGGTACATCTGCGAGTCGAGCGAGAGGAAGGGGGCGACCTCGCGGACCCGCTGCGCCGGATCGCGGTCGTAGAGGATCTGCGACTCCTCGTTCACGTAGCCCGAGATCACGATGTTCGGGTCGCGGAACTTGATCGCGTAGAGCAGCTGGTTGACGAAGCTGCCCACCGAGGGGCCGCCGTCGCCCTGGTAGGTGTTGTAGACCTGGTCGCCGCCCTCCTCGCTGTCGGTGCTGCCGCGCTGGTAGTCGAACTCCTCGGGGGTCGCACCCTCGGGGGCGCCGACGATCGAGTAGTCCGGCGAGTGGCGGCCGAAGTAGACGCGCTCCTCGTACTCCCCCAGCTCGCCGGTGCCCGGGACGCCGGACTGCAGGAAGCTCGGCTCGCCGTCGGAGCTGCGACGGTTGCCGTAGGCCGCGGCGAGCCCGTAGCCGTGGGTGTAGATGATGTGCTGATCGACCCAGGAGCGCTCGGCGAGGCCGAACTTGTCAGGGCGCAGCTCGCGCACTCCGACGACGGTGTCCTGCAGCTCCCCGCCGATCTCGTAACGGTCCACGGCGAGCACCTCGTCGAAGCCCCAGTACTGACGGTTCGCCTCGCGCTGGACGAACGTCGGGGAGACGACGTTGGGGTCCATCAGGCGGATCTGCGCCGTGGTGGCGGCATCGGCGCGCAGGGCACCGGGCTCCGCATCGGTCGCCGCTGTGTACGGCACCTCCTCGATCGCATCGAGGCCGAAGGCCGCGCGGGTGGAGTCGATGTTGTCCTGGATGTACGGCTGCTCGAGGGCGCGCTCGTTGGGCTGGACGCGGAATTGCTGGATCGCCCACGGGTAGGCGTTGCCGACCACCAGGGTGGTCAGCAGCATCAGGCCGGCGCCGACGGCGGGGATCCGCCAGTCCGCCCGCAGGATCCACAGCACGAACAGCGCAGCGACGACGATCGAGGAGATCGCGATGATGGTCTGTGCAGGCAGGATCGCGGTGACGTCGGTGAAGCTCGCCCCGTCGAAGCGGTCATGCTCGTTGACCAGCATGTCGTAGCGCTGGAACCAGTGCCCCGCACCGAGGAAGAGCACGTACAGCGCGGCGAGCACGCCGAGATGACGGCGGGCGGCGGTGGTGACCTCGAGGCCGCGCTCCTGGCCCCAGGCGACGCCGCCGTAGATGAAGTGGCCGATCACGGCGCCGACGATCGCGACCAGGAGCACGAACTGCCCGTAGGACACGACCATGTCGATGACCGGCAGGGTGAACACGTAGAAGCCGATGTCGTTGCCGAAGACCGGATCGGTCTGCCCGAAGTCCTGGGAATGCATGAACAGCTGCACGTCCTGCCAGCGGCGCGAGGCGGCGAGACCGCCGAAGGCCCCGATCACGACCGGCGCGGCGTAGGTCAGGCCCCGGCGCAACGGGTCGACGGCCGCGCGGAACTGCTCCAGCGCCTCCTGCTCGCGGGTGATCGGCGGATAGACGGGACGCTGCGTGTAAGAGATCCGCAGGCTGAAGAAGAGCGGGACGGCGAGCACCGCGAAGGCGATCGCGAAGAGGACCGCCTGCGTCCCCCAACGCACCAGGAGGACGTCGGCCGCGCCCAGCTGATCCATCCACAGGTACTTGGTCCACACCTCCGAGGCGATGACCAGGCCGACGAGCAGCAGACCGATCGCGAGGGCGGTGATGGCCAGCGGGGAGATCCGACGCGGCCCCTCCTCGCCGGCGCCCGACGCCGGTCTCGGAGAGGGGCGGGGGACGTCGCCGAACGGGGCGGAGAAGCTCACGGGGTACCTCAAAGTGCCTCGGGGTCGGAGCCGTGGTGGTCACCCGCCGCAGCGCGGGACCGGTCCTCGACGTCCGGGTACAGTGGAGTGCCCCCGCGCAGGGCGAGGGCCACACCATTCTGTCAGGCCTTCCTGGAAGAGAGTTCTCGATCTGATGACGATCCCCGCCCAGGACCCCCTCGACGCCCCCACCGCGGCACTGGCCGCGAGCGTGCTGGAGATCGCCCGCCACGTCGGCGAAGGAGACCTCCCCGCACCGCGCCTGTTCGCCCTGGCCCGCAGCGCCGAGCTGATGGCGGCCTCGCCCTCGCTCGCCGCCCTGCTGGGCATCGGGCAGGAGACCGCTCCGGATCCCCTGCACCTCACCCCGATCGACCTCGACGACGGCACCGCGGACCAGCCCACCGATCCGCTGGCCGCCCTCGAGCAGGTGCAGTGGCCGGACCTGGCCGCCGGTGGCGCGCTCGCCGGTGACCTGGCGCCTACTGCGGTGGAGCTTCGCGGGAGCGAGGCGACAGATGCCCGGCCTCTCGGAAAGCTGCGGGTCGTCGTCGCGGCCCTGGCGGACGGCACGACCTGGTCTGCGGTCGACCGGGGCGACGGGCGCGGATACGCCCTGGGCGCTGCTCTGCTGCCGGACATCACCACGGCCCTGCAGCAGACCTTCGCCTCGGACTGAGCGCCCGCCGCGGTCGCTGCGCTCAGAAGGGCGCGGATCCGGCGAGCTCGCGTTCTTCGGAGGTCTCCTCCTCGGCCTCGTCCTGGCGGAGATCCTCCGCTCCGTCGGAGACGTCCTCCGGCAGGATCACGCCGGTGTCGTGGTCGAACACGGGCACATCGGCGGCGCGGGTCGGGCGGGTGAACACGGCACTGCCGTAGCGGAGATCGTGGCCGATGGTCTCGGCCCACAGGGTGAGGCTGAACCGCGTCACGCCCTCCTTGTCAACCCACTCGGAGCTGCCGAGGCGACCGCTGACCACGAGCGGCTGCCCCTTGCGCACGGAGTGGGCGAGGTTCTGGCCGAGTCCGCGCCGGGCGTACACGGTGATGAACTCGGTGCGGCGGTCGACGAACTCGCCCTTCTCGCGGTCGAAGTAGCTGCCGGTCACCGCGATCCGCACCGAGGTGCTCTCGCTGCCGTCGCGATGCTTGTGGATGGCCGGGTCGGCGGTGGCGTTGCCGGTGATGCTGGTCTGGATGTCGCGCATGGTGCGTCGTCCTTCCTGAGGTGCCGGGACCGTCCCGGCCTCGGCACGGTGCCGATGGACTTCAGCGTCCTCGGCACGACGCGGCGCTTCCAGGGCGGCGCGGATCCTGTGGATGAACGGGGTGTGGGGAGGAACGGTCCACGGCTCGACCCTGCTGGAACTCCGCGCCTGGCGTGACCTCAACACCCCACAGGCCCTGAGGTCACGCCACACGCAGTTTTTCAGCAGGAGCAGCTGGGACCGGGCGGCAGAACCCCGGTCACAGGATCCGCCGACACCAGGCCGGCAGCACGCCCGGCCCCAGACGACGAAACGGTCGGCCCCTCCGGAGAGGGACCGACCGTCCGAGATCAGCGCGCACCGGGCGCGCACGGCACCGGTCATTGCTGACCCGTGCCGCAGAGCGGATCAGGCGCCGGGCACCACGATCGTGCTCGCGTTCGCCCGCGCGTTCTCGAACCGCGCCTGGACATCCGCCCAGTTCACGATGTTCCAGACCGCCTTCACGTAATCAGCCTTCACGTTCTGGTAATCCAGGTAGAACGCGTGCTCCCACATATCCAGCTGGAACAGCGGGATCGTCGCCACCGGCACCCCGTTCTGCTGATCGTAGAACTGCTCGATCACGAGGTTCCCGCCAGCCGGCTCATAGGCGAGCACCGCCCAGCCCGAGCCCTGGATCCCCAGCGCCGCGGCCGTGAAGTGCGCGCGGAACGCATCGAAGGAGCCGAAGAACTCGTCGATCGCGGCCGCCAGCTCACCGGTCGGCTTGTCGCCGCCCTCCGGGGAGAGGTTCTTCCAGAAGATCGAGTGGTTCGTGTGACCACCGAGGTTGAACGCGAGGTCCTTCGACAGCTGGTTCACCGTGCCGAAATCGTTCGCCTCACGCGCCGCCGCCAGCTTCTCCAGCGCCGTGTTCGCACCCTTGACATAGGTCGCGTGGTGCTTGGAGTGGTGCAGCTCCATGATCCGGCCCGAGATCGAGGGATCCAGAGCGCCGTAGTCGTAATCGAGATCGGGAAGCGTGAATTCCGCCATGTGGATCATCCCTTCGTCAGAAGTGCGCGGGACCAGCCGCTGCGGGCCCCGCCGTGCCGTCCATCCTGCCACGCGGCGCGGAGCGGCGGCAGGCGTGGTCGCGGGGCGATCGCCGGTCGCGCGACTCCGCCCCCGTCGGCCGCGGCGGATCCGCACCGGACGTCGGCCCCCGCGCGACAATGGACCGATGGCCCGCCCCCACAGCGCCCTCCCCTCCTCGTTCTCGCGCTCCACGGCGACCTGGTTCGAGGAGTCCTTCGCGGCACCCACCGCCGCCCAGGAGGAGGCGTGGGCCGCGATCGCCCGGGGTGAGGACACGCTCGTCGTCGCGCCGACCGGCTCCGGCAAGACCCTCGCCGCCTTCCTCAGCGCGATCGATCGGCTCTCCGCCGCACCGCCCCCGGACTCCCCACGCACCTCCGTCCTGTACATCTCGCCGCTCAAGGCGCTGGGCGTCGACGTCGAGCGGAACCTGACCTCGCCGCTCGTGGGCACGGCGCGCATGGCGGAGCGGCTCGGCGAGGAGCGTCGGCCGCTGAGCGTGGGCGTCCGCACCGGGGACACCCCGCCCGCGGAGCGCCGTCGGCTCGCCTCCCGTCCGCCGAACATCCTCATCACCACCCCCGAGTCGCTGTTCCTGTTGCTCACCTCGCAGGCGCGCAAGACGCTCACCGGGGTCGACACGGTGATCCTCGACGAGGTCCACGCGGTCGCCGGCACCAAGCGCGGCGTGCACCTGGCTCTGTCGCTCGCACGGCTCGACGCGCTGCTGGAGCGTCCCGCGCAGCGGATCGGGCTGTCGGCGACGGTCGAGCCCGTGGACGAGGTGGCGGCCTTCCTCAGCGGCTCCGGGCGCGGGCGCTCGGCGACGGTGGTGCGCCCTGCCTCGACCAAGCGATGGGACCTGAGCATCTCCCTCCCCGTCCCGGACCTGCAGGCGATCGAGCCGCCGGCCGATGCCGTCGACGACGAGGACGTCTCGGGGACGATCTGGCCGCACGTCGAGCGAGCGGTGTACGAGGAGGTCCTCGCCCACCGCTCCACGATCGTGTTCACGAACTCCCGCAGCCAGGCGGAGCGCCTCACCGGGAAGCTGAACCGGCTCCACACCCGACGCCTCGCCGCGGCGGCGGACGAGTCCGCAGACTCGGCCAGCGACGCGGAGCCCGAGGAGGCCCCGGACATCGCCCGTGCCCATCACGGCTCGATGGCGAAGGAGGTGCGCGCGCAGATCGAGGACCAGCTGAAGGCGGGGACGCTGCGCTGCGTAGTCGCGACCAGCTCCCTCGAGCTCGGCATCGACATGGGCGCGGTCGACCTCGTGCTGCAGGTCGCGGCCCCGATGTCGGTCTCGAGCCTGCTGCAGCGGGTGGGCCGGGCCGGGCACGACGTCGGCGCCGTCTCCACCGGGTCCCTCCACCCCCTGCACGCGGCCGACGTGCTCCGCTCCGCGGTCGCGGTGCAGGAGGCCGTCGCCGGACGGATCGAGCCGCTCGCCGTGCCCCGCAACGCCCTGGACGTCCTGGCCCAGCACACGGTCTCGGCCGCCGCCATGGAGGACCTGCAGATCGACGCCTGGTTCGATCTGGTCCGCTCCGCGCATCCCTATCGGGCCCTGCCGCGCGCCGCCTTCGACCAGACGATCGATCTGCTCGCCGGCCGCTACCCCTCGACCGCCTTCACGGAGTTGCGCCCACGGCTGGTTCACGACCACGCCACCGGCACCCTCACCGCACGTCCCGGAGCGCAGCGCCTCGCCGTGACCAGCGGTGGCACCATCCCCGATCGAGGTCTGTACCCGGTGCACCTGGTCGCCTCCGACGGCGACTCCCAGCCGCGGCGGGTGGGAGAGCTCGACGAGGAGATGGTCTACGAGTCCCGGCGCGGGGACGTCATCACGCTCGGGACCAGCAGCTGGCGGATCGAGGAGATCACCGCGTCACGCGTCACGGTCTCCCCCGCCTTCGGGCTCAGCGGCCGGATCCCGTTCTGGCATGGCGACGGGGACGGGCGTCCCGCGAGCCTTGGCCAGGCGATCTCCACGGCGCAGGCCGAGCTCGCCGCCCTCCCCCGCGCCGAGGCCGAGGAGCGGCTGAGCGGACTGGGACTGGACGATAACGCGCGCACCGTCCTGCTCGATCATCTCGGCGAACAGCTGCAGGTCACCTCCGTGATGCCGGGCCCCGACCGGCTCGTGGTCGAACGCTTCCTCGACGAGCTCGGGGACTGGCGGGTGGTGCTGCACTGCGCGGCCGGACAGCGGATCACGGCGCCGTGGGCACTCGCGGTCGGTGCCCGCGTCGAGGAGCGCTACGGCCTGGACGGCCAGGTGATGGCGGCCGATGACGGGATCGTGCTGCGCATCCCCCACGGTGAGCAGCCCCCGGGAGCGGACCTGTTCACCTTCGAGCCGGAGGAGATCGCGGAGGAGGTGCGGCGCCTGGTCGGCTCCTCCGCACTGTTCGCGGCGCGGTTCCGGGAGTGCGCCGCCCGGGCGCTGCTGCTGCCGCGCCGGGACCCGAACCAGCGGGCGCCGCTGTGGCAGCAGCGACAGCGGTCGGCACATCTGCTCGAGGTGGCGCGTCCCTATCCGGACTTCCCGATCATGCTCGAGGCGGCGCGGGAGTGCCTCCAGGACGTGTACGACCTGCCGGCCCTGGTGGAACTGATGACCCAGGTCGGGCGCCGACGGGTGCAGGTGCACGAGGTCGAGACCCCCTCCCCCTCCCCGTTCGCCCGCTCCCTGCTCTTCGGCTACATGGCGCAGTTCCTCTACGACGCCGACGCCCCGCTGGCCGAACGGCGCACCGCGGCCCTCGCCCTGGACCAGTCGCTGCTGGCCGAGCTGCTGGGCACGGTGAGCCTGCGGGAGCTGTTGGACGCCGAGGTGATCGCAGAGGTCGAGCGGAGCCTGCGGGGGCTCAGGGAGGAGGGGGCGCTGCACACCCCCGAGCAGCTCACCGACGCCCTGCGGCGCCTTGGCCCGCTCACCGTGGGGCAGATCGCCGAGCGCGCGGCCGACGAGCTCGACGTCGAGGAAGCGCTCGCGGAGCTCGAGCGGGCGCGTCGCGTCATCCGGGTGCGGATCTCGGGCACCGAGCATCTGGCGACGGTCGAGGATGCGGGACTGCTGCGCGATGCGCTGGGCACGGCGCTGCCGACGGGAGTGCCCACCGCTTTCCTCGCCCCGGTGGACCGGGCGGTCGCGCAGCTGATCGCCCGCTGGGCCCGGGGGCGGGGCCCGTTCCCGGCCGGGGCGCCGACGGAGGCCTTCGGCCTCGCGCCGGGGGTGGCGCGGGCGGCGCTCGAGCAGCTCACCGCTGAGCGCGTCCTCTCCCAGGGCGAGTTCACCCCGGGCCGCGAGGACCAGGAGTGGGTCGAGACGGACGTGCTGCGCCGCATCCGTCGAGCGAGCCTCGCCGCCTCGCGCCTCGAGATCGCGCCGGTCCCCGGCCCCGTCTACGCCCGCTTCCTGGGCCAGTGGCAGCACCTCGTGGGGCGTAGGGCCGACGGCCGCCGCGAGCGCGCCTCCTGGTCCGGTCACGACGGTCTGCTCTCCGTGGTGGACCAGCTGGCGGGGGTCTCGCTGCCGCTGTCCGCCTGGGAGCGCCAGGTGCTCCCGGCCCGCCTGCCCGAGATGACCCCCGCCCTGCTGGATGCCGCCTTCGCGAGCGGGGAACTGGTGTGGACCGGGCACGGCCGCCTCGGCGCCGACGACGGCTGGGTCCGGCTCCACCTCGCCGACGCACTGCCCCTGGGTCTCGACGCCGCAGCCCTCGAGGAGGCCGCGGACGCCCTGCCGCAGGACTCGCTCGCCGCGCGCGTCCTCGCCCTGTTGCGCGCCACGCCTGGCGCGCTCCGTCACGGGGAGATCCTCGCGGCACTGGCGGGCGAGGACGGCGCCCCGGTGGACCCCGCCGCGCTCGAGGAGGCGGTGTGGGATCTCGCCTTCCAGGGACTGATCACCAACGACTCCTTCGCGGCGCTGCGCACCCTCGCCCACGGACCCTCGGGCAGCGGTGCCGCCCGCACCGGGAGCGCCCGACGCTCGGGCACGCCGTCCCGATCACGGACCCTCGGCCGACGCGGCGCCGCCCGGCTCTCCGCGGCGATGATGCGCCAGGGCGTCACGAGCAGCGCGGAGCTCGCCAGCACCGCGCTCGGCACCGGCCGCTGGTCCGCAGTGCGGGTCGGTGCGGTGGATCCCGCCGCCCGGTCGGCGGCCCTCGCGGCGCTGCTGCTGGACCGCCACGGCGTGGTCACCCGCGGCGCGATGGACGTGGAGGACGTCCCCGGGGGCTTCGCCGGCGTGTACCGAGTGCTCTCCGCCCTCGAGGACAGCGGCGGCTGCCGCCGTGGCTACTTCGTGGACCATCTCGGCGCCTCCCAGTTCGCCCCCGCCGAGGCGGTGGACCTGCTCCGCGACCGCGACCGCGAGGCCGCGGCGAGCTCCGGGGCCGAGGCGGCGGGGACCGCCCCGTCGGCCGATGCCGTCGCCGTGGCGCTCGCCGCGACCGATCCCGCGAACCCCTATGGTGCGGCCCTCCCCTGGCCTGCACTTCCGATCGCCCCGCCGGAGGGCCCGGCGGTGCGCCCCGCGCGCCGCGCCGGGGCCCTCGTGCTGCTCCGGGACGGCCACGTGCAGGCCTTCGTCGACCGGGGCGGGAAGCACCTGATGTGGTGGGCCGACGAGGCCGCGACACCGGAAACCGCGGAGCAGCTGGTCCGCGCCGTGGCGGAGGACTCCCGCCTGCCGCATCTGCGGATCGAGCGCATCACCGGCCACGGCCTCGACGCGGAGCCGGTCGCCCACGTCACCGCAGCCCTCGCGGAGGCCGGCTGCTACCGCTCCCCCCGTTCGCTGCGGCTGCGGGCGGGTGATCGCTGATGCCCGAGGGCGACACCGTGGCGCGTCAGTGCCGGATCCTCGACGAGGCGCTCGCCGGCGCCGTGCTCACCACCTGCGACCTCCGGGTGCCGCGCGCGGCGACCGCCGACCTGGCCGGCTGGAGCGTGCTCGAAGTGCGACCGCGCGGCAAGCACCTCCTGATCCGGCTCGCCCCTCCCGGGCCCGGACCGAGCCCGCTGACCCTGCACAGCCATCTGATGATGGACGGGATCTGGCACGTCGACGGGCGGGCGCTGCGCTCGAGCGACACCAGCGCCGGACCTCGCTCCCCCGACACGATCCGCATCGAGCTCCAGGCCCGGCACGGGGACGGGAGGTCGGTGCGGGCCGTCGCCTACGACGTCAAGCAGGTGCGGCTGCTGCGCACGGCCGACGAGGAGCAGCTGCTCGGGAGCCTGGGCCCCGATCTGCTGGACCCGGCCTGGGACACCGATGAGTCACTGCGCGCGCGAGCGATCGCGAACCTCGCCGCCGAGCCCGCACGTCCGATCGGCCTCGCCCTGCTGGACCAGCACGTCCTCGCCGGGATCGGGAACATCTACCGCAGCGAGCTGTGCTTCCTGCGCCGGGTGCATCCCGCCGCCCCCGTCTCCGCCGCCGGGGACCTCGGGGAGCTCGTCGACCTCGCCCACCGGCTGCTGGTGCTGAACCGAGACCGGGAGGTGCGGGTGACCACCGGCGGGATGCTCGGCCGGGACGGCGACCTCTGGGTGTACGGCCGCGGAGGCCGCCAGTGCCGCCGCTGCCGCACCCGGATCGAGCGGGGAGAGCTGGCCGAGCCGCGGCTCGAGGGGACCGAGGCGCGAGTGCTGTGGTCCTGTCCCCGCTGCCAGGCAGGACCGGGTGCGCCCGAGGTGAGCGGGACGCCACCGGCCTCTCGGGCCCGGGGTCGACGCGCGCCTCGGTAGACTCGTGCGCCGTCAGCCTCCATAGCTCAATGGATAGAGCAACGGCCTTCTAATCCGTAGGTTGCAGGTTCGAGTCCTGCTGGGGGCGCCGCCCGTCGGCACACCGCCGATCCCCACCCGCCGCAGAGGTGCCGCACTGATGATCCTGAAGGTCCTCACGTTCGGCGCGATCGCCCTGCTGATCCTGCTGCGCCTGACGCGCACGCCGCTCGGTGCCCGGCTGCTCGGTGTCTCCCGGAGGGTGCTCGACGCCGTCTACTTCGGGGCGCTGCTGGTCACCGGCGTGCTCGCCGCGGCCTTCGAGCAGTGGATCCTGCTCGGCGCGGTGGTGGTGCTGCTCGTGCTCGGCCTCGTCGAAGAGGTCCGCCGACGCTCGCGAGCCGCTCGCCTCGTCACAGAGCCCGGCCGTGCGCCGAGGAGCCCTCGTTCCAGGCGATGACCCAGGCGGGCAGCTCTCGGTCCGCGGGCATCGGACCGGAGAGCTCGAGCACCTCGGAGACCGGGACGGAGCCGCCCTCCTCGCGCAGGAAGCGGGCCCGCACGACCGCGTCGGCGATGACGCGGCCCTCGCGGCGGAACACCTGCTCCATGTAGATCCACCGCTCGTCGTGCCCGATCACCCGCGTGTCCAGATCGAACTTCTGCCCGAGCGTGAGGGAGCGGCGATAGGTGATGGTCTGGCCCGCGACGACCGGGTACCACCCGGCATCGGTGATCCGCTTCCAGAAGCCGGAGCGGAGCATGAGGTCCATCCGGCCGAGGTCCATGATCGAGAGGTAGCGGCCGTTGTTCATGTGCTGCTGCACGTCGAGATCGGCGAGGTTCACGCGAAAGCGCGCCCTCGAGGTGTCCCAGATCGAGAGCGGGGTCTTCCCGCGCACCCGCACCAGGAACAGGAGAAGGCGGATGTACATGTTCACGGCAGGATCCTCCCCGGGCCCCCGTCGGCCCGCCCTCGACTCCGGATGACCACAGGGTAATCTCCCGCGGCCCGCGTCCCGGCCGCCGGGCGGGACCGGCCCTCGCGCTACTGTTGCCCGGTGACCTCCAGCTCCTCCCGCTCCGTGAACGACCGCATCATCTGGGTCGACTGCGAGATGACCGGACTCGACAAGCAGCGCGATGCGCTCGTCGAGATCGCGGTGCTCGTGACCGACGCCGATCTGAACATCCTCGGAGACGGCGTCGACGTCGTGATCAAGCCGCCCGCGGAGGCGCTCGAGGGCATGGACCCGTTCGTGGTCGACATGCACACCACCTCCGGTCTCCTCGACGAGCTCGAGGCGGGCATGACCCTCGAGGAGGCGCAGGAGCTGTGCCTCGAGTACGTGAGGGAGTTCTGCCCCGAGCAGGGCAAGGCGCCGCTCGCCGGCAACAGCGTCGGCACGGACCGTGCGTTCCTGGACCGCGACGTGCCCGAGTTCGCGAGCTGGCTCTCGTACCGCACGATCGACGTCTCGAGCCTCAAGGAGCTGGCCAAGCGCTGGTTCCCGCGCGTCTACTACAACATCCCCGCGAAGCACGGCGGCCACCGCGCCCTCGCCGACATCCGCGAGTCGATCCAGGAGCTGAAGTACTACCGCGAGGTGCTGCTCGTCGACGAGCCCGGCCCGACCTCCGCCCAGGCCCAGGCCGCTGCACGCACCTTTGAGCTCACCGACGAGGAGAACCCCGTGACCCCTGCCCCCGGCCCCCACCAGCCCTGGCTGTCCCGCCCCTCCCACCGCTCCTGGCTCGAGGGCGAGGGCGACGAGCTGCTCGTCTTCGGCTCCGAGTCGGTGCGCGAGGACGGCGGCTTCGCGTGGCTCGACGAGGAGGGTGCCCCGGATATCTCTCGCCCCGCCGAGCTGTGGATCACCTGCCGGATGACGCATTGCTTCGCCCTCGGCCATCTGCTGGGCCGCCCCGACTTCGGGCGCTTCGCCGACCACGGCATCGCCTCGCTGCGCGGGGTCTTCCGCGACGCGGAGCACGGCGGCTGGTTCGCCTCCGTGCAGGACGGCGCGCCGGTCGACGACACCAAGCAGGCCTATGCGCACGCCTTCGTGGTGCTCGCCGCCGCCTCCGCGACGGCCGCCGGTCGTCCCGGCGCCGCCGAGCTGCTGGAGGAGGCGCTCACCGTCCTCGAGGAGAAGTTCTTCGACGAGGCCGCGGGGATGAGCGTCGACACCTTCGACCGCACCTTCACCGAGTGCGAGGAGTACCGCGGGATCAACGCCAACATGCACACCGTGGAGGCCCTGCTGGCCGCCGCGGACGTCACCGGCGAGCGTCGCTGGCTGGACCGGGCCGTCGGCATCGCATCCCGGGCGATCGACGAGTTCGCCCGGGCGAACGACTGGGCGCTGCCCGAGCACTTCGACGTCGACTGGAACCCGCTCCTGGACTACAACCGGGACGAGCCGAACCACCCGTTCCGCCCCTACGGGGCGACCGTCGGCCACTGGATCGAGTGGGCGCGCCTGGTGCTCCACGCACGGGCGGCGCTCCTCGCGGCCGACGGCGTGGCGCCCGAGTGGATGCTCGAGGCGGCGACCGCGCTGATGGAGAAGGCCGCGGCCAGCTTCGGCATCGACGGCGCCCCCGGCTTCGTCTACACGGTCGACTGGGACGGCTCCCCCGTCGCCCGCGAGCGCATGCACTGGGTCGCCGCGGAGGCCGTGGGCGCCGCCGCCGTGATGCACGAGGTCACCGGCGAGCGGATCTGGGCCGAGCGCTACGAGCAGTGGTGGGAGTACATCTCCACCTTCCTCCTCGACGCGGAGGACGGCTCGTGGTTCCACGAGCTCGATGCCGACAACGAACCGCAAGGCGTGACCTGGCCGGGTAAGCCCGACATCTACCACGCCTTCCAGGCGACGCTGATCCCCCGCCTGCCCGTCACGCCGACCCTGGCCGCCGCGCTGCGGGATGGTCTGCTCGACGCGAACCTCTGAGACGGCAGGAGCGCTCGGCCGCCGGATCCGCCGAACGCTCCCCGCGTCCCCGTCGTCACCGCGGGGGATCTCGCGGCGCGCTGCCGTCCCGGGTCCGTGCGTCGACGGGACCCCGAGGAGGAGTGCGGAGGAGTGCAATGCGACTCACACTCCTGCGGGCCGCCGGACGGCTCGGAGCAGGCCGCGGAGACGGTATGCTTGCTTCTCGTTGCACGGCATCGCCGCGCACATGGTGGTCGTAGCTCAGTTGGTAGAGCTCCTGGTTGTGGTCCAGGCGGTCGCGGGTTCAAATCCCGTCGATCACCCCAAGAAACGCCCTGGCCACAGGGCGTTTTCTCGTTCCCCGGCAGAGTGCGGGGTCTCCGGGATGAGCACCTGAGCGGTGGGAGACGCCCCTGGCCCCCAGCCAGGGCTCGTCCCCGCAGCGACCTCGACTGCACCTCGCATCCAGTCCGTTCTGGCAGGATCGATCCTCCGACCCCGACCCGCGAGGAGTGCCCCGGATGGACGACGCAGCGTCACCGCAGGAGAGGCCCTCGCCGGTCGTCGCAACCCAGCCGGTCCGCGACCTTGTCGCCGCTCGCGCGGAGCAGGCCGTGCTGACGGAGTCCGAGCAGGACGAGATCGCAGCGGGGCTGCGACAGGTGTACGAGGAGTTCATCGCCCTGCGAATGCACTACCAGTTCGGCATCGACGAGGTGCTCACGAAGGTGGAGATCCTCCGCAAGGAGTTCGAGCAGATGCACGACTACTCCCCCATCGAGCATGTGCGCACACGGCTGAAGTCCGTCGAGTCCCTCATGGACAAGGCACTGCGCACCGGCGGGGAGATGACGGTGCGCGCGATCCGGGAGCGGATCCACGACATCGCCGGCATCCGCATCACCACGAGCTTCGTCGCGGACGCGTACTGGATCGCGGACATCCTCGCCTCGCAGGGGGACCTCGAGGTGCTCACCGTCAAGGACTACATCGCCGCCCCCAAGCCCAACGGCTACCGCTCCCTGCATCTCATCGTGCAGGTGCCGGTGTACCTGTCCACGCATGTCGAGCAGGTGCCGGTCGAACTGCAGATCCGCACGATCGCGATGGACTTCTGGGCGAGCACCGAGCACAAGCTCTCCTACAAGTACGAGAAGAACCTCCCGCCCGCGCTGCGCGAGGAGCTCGACGACGCGGCCCGGGTCGCGAACGAGCTGGATGCGCGGATGGAACGGCTGCGCGGGGAGATCCGGCCGCAGGCCGCGCCCGGAGGGGGCAGCGGCCTGTTCTCGGACCGCCCCGGCTCCCCCGCCTGAGCTCGGCAGCATGTGACCGGGGACATGCGCGCCATACTGGGGGCATGTCACGGAACACTGCCCGACGACGTGTGCTGATCACGGGAGCCACCGGAGGCGTCGGCTCCCATCTGGCCACCACCCTGGCCGACGACTACGAGCTCGTGCTCCACAGCCGCAGCCCGGAGAAGACACCCCAGGGCACGGCGCTGAAGATCGCCCAGCTCGGCGAGTACCAGCAGGTCCTGGAATTGATGGAAGGCATCGACACGGTAGTCCACATGGCCGGGGCGGCTTCGCCCGAGTCCAGCTGGGAGCTCGTGCTCGAGGCGAACATCATCGGCGTGCGCAACGTCCTGGAAGCCGCCCGGGAGGCGGGTGTGCGTCGCGTGGTGCTCGCCTCCTCCAACCACGCTATGGGCATGTACGACCGCCACGAGCAGTGGCCGGTCTACCCACACCAGCTGCAGCGGGCCGACTCCCTGTACGGGGTCTCGAAGGTCTTCGGGGAGGGGATCGGACGCTTCTACCACGACGAGCACGGCCTGGACGTGATCGCCCTGCGCATCGGCTGGTTCACCGAGGATCCGCTCGCCGCGGAGGAGGACATCCTGCGCGCCATGTGGCTCAGCCCCCGCGATTGCACCGAGGTGGTGCGCTGCGCGATCGAGGCCGAGGTGACCTTCGGCCTGTTCTACGCCATCTCCGACAATCCCAACCGTCGCTGGTCCACGACGAACACGCAGCTGGAGCTGGGGTATCGGCCGCAGGACTCCTGGACCCGCCTTCCCGGGGCAGACGAGCACGTGGTCGAGGGCGGTGCCGGAGTGCGGGACGACTGGCCGCTCGGGTCATGACCGGCGTCCCCGGGCGAGGTCCGGGCGAACCCGGCGGTACGCATCGACGCCGCGACCCGCTCACCGCGGTGCCGCGAGCGGCGGTCGCGGTGCTCGTGCTCGCGGCGCTCGCCTGGAGCTCACTCGAGGCGGCCCGCGACGGGACCCTCCCCCAGCACGTCTCCTTCTTCACGAACCAGTCGAACTTCGCCTTCGCCCTCGTGATGCTCGCGATGGCGCTGCTCCCGCAGGCGCGGCACCCGAGGTGGTGGGAGCACCTTCGGGGCGCGGTCGTGTTCTACCTGGCGATGACGGGGATCATCTACGCCCTGCTGGTCGCCCCGCTGGACGAGCTGCTGCGCTGGGACATCGGCTGGACGGGCATCGTGCTGCACCGGGTGGCGCCCGTGGTCGCGGTGCTCGACTGGCTGCTGACCCCGCGGCGCTCCCGCCCGCGACCGGTGCGTCTGCTCGTCTGGCAGGGGTACCCGGTGCTCTTCCTCGCGCTGACCTGGATCCGGGGCGCGGTCACCGGCTGGTACCCGTACGACTTCCTCGACCCCACGGCGTCCTCGTGGGGGCAAGTGCTCGTGACCACCGCCGTCGTGCTGGTCGCCTTCCTCACGGTCGCCCTCGGGATCCATCTCCTGCAGGGACGGCTCGTTCGCCGCCGACCCGCTCCGAGAGACGGCGGATCGGGCGTCCGGTCCTCGACCGAGGAGCCGACGGGCTGAATGACCTGCCCGGGCCCCGGCGACCGGTGCCGCTCCCCGCGGAGAGTCCCGGGCGCGGGTCAGCTCAGTCGTGCCCCTCGGCGATCAGCGCCTCGAGCTGGGCGACGGCCTCGGGATCGCCGTCCACATCCACCGTCTGGGGTCCGCCCGGGAGTCGGTCCAGCGCCCGGACCCTGCCCCAGGCCCACAGGTCCAGGGCCTGCGGGGTGCCGGCGGCCCGCGCACGCGGCAGGCCGTCGGCGTCCGCCGGATCGGCGAGGGGCCGGCCGACGGGGGCGTCGAACTCCTGACCGTCGCGGGGTCGGGTCCCGGACCAGCGGCTGATCAGCAGCTGCCGGGCCTCGTCACCCGCGGGGGCGATCTCGACCACGGCGACGGGGCGCAGCGTCGCCCAGTCGGGGATCCACTCGAAGCCCGCCGGCCACATCACCTGCAGGACGTGGTCGAGTCCGGCGAGAGCGTCCTCGGGAGCGATCGGGCTGAGCTGGTCGAGATCCGCGGTGAGCTCGGCGTCCACCCTGTGCACCGTCGCCTCGTGGGGCTGCATGCGACGGGTCGCGCCGACGCCCTGCACCTCGGAGAACCAGAACCAGGCGGGGTCCTCGTCCTCGTGCGCCCCGAGCTGATCGAGCAGGGCCGCGGTGGCCGCCGCGCGACGGGCCAGCAGCTCCTCGCGATCCTCGGGCCGCGGGGACTTGGCCTCCTCGATCCGCTGGACCTCCTCCTCGCTCGTGACGCCCTCGCGGAGGATGGCCGCCCAGAACTCATGGACCTCGGTGAGGTGCCACAGCAGGTCGTCAGCGGTCCAGTCGGGGCAGGTGGGAACGCGTGCGGCGGGGTCGGCCCGGGCGAGGACGGCGGCGAGGCGATCGGCCTCGCGGGCGATGGTGGCGTGCGCGTCGATGCTCATGGGCCCATCGAAGCACCTCGGGGTGACGCACGACACCCGATCGGGGGCAGGAGACCTTGCGGCACATACCCCCAAGGGGTATAAAGGACCTGTGCGGAGCGACCGCCCGCCCATCGTCGACCCGAGGAGAACCCCATGACCACCGCCACCTTCCAGGTCTCCGGGATGACCTGCGGCCACTGCGAGATGTCCGTGCGCGAGGAGGTCTCCGAGCTGCCTGGCGTGCAGGACGTCCAGGTCAGCCACGAGTCCGGGATCCTCTCGATCTCCTCCGAGCAGGAGCTCGAGGACTCCGCCGTGCTCGCCGCCGTCGAGGAGGCCGGCTACACCGCCGTCCGAGCCTGACCCGTCTGGAGGCCCTGCGCCGCGACCTCCTTCCCCTCCCGGGACTCCCCCGTCTCGCACCCGACCTCCCGTCCCACCCGCCCCGAAGGAGGACCCATGTCCGCCGGATCGTCCCCATCGCCCCTCGGCGCCGAGATCGACCTCGAGATCAGTGGGATGACCTGCGCCTCCTGCGCGAACCGCATCGAGCGGAAGCTCAACAGGGTCGAGGGCGTCTCCGCGAGCGTGAACTACGCGACCGAGAAGGCCAGGATCACGGCCCCCGCGGGAACCGACCCCGCCGCGCTCGTCGCCGTGGTCGAACAGGCGGGGTACGGGGCGACGCTCCCCGCTCCCCCGGCTCCCGCGCCGGGTGAGGACGGCTCCGGCGCGGACGCGTCGGCCGATCCGGACGACCCGGAGCTGCACGCGCTCCGGCAGCGGCTGATCGGTGCGGCGGTGCTCGGGATCCCGGTGATCCTGCTGTCGATGATCCCGGCGCTGCAGTTCCCGAACTGGCAGTGGGCGGTCCTCGCCCTGAGCGCGCCGGTCGTGGTGTGGGCGGCCTGGCCCTTCCACCGCGCGGCGCTGATCACCGCCCGTCACGGCGCCACCACGATGGACACCCTGATCTCCGTGGGCGTCTCCGCGGCCTTCCTCTGGTCGCTGTACGCCCTGTTCCTCGGCGAGGCGGGCATGACGGGGATGACCCACGAGTTCTCCCTGTCGATCACGCGCACGGACGGCTCGGCCAACATCTACCTCGAGGTCGCCGCCGGGGTGACCCTGTTCATCCTGCTCGGCCGCTACCTCGAGAAGCGCTCCAAGCGCCAGGCCGGGGCGGCGCTGCGGGCCCTGATGGACCTCGGGGCGAAGGATGTCGCGGTGCTCCGCGACGGCGTCGAGACCCGCATCCCGATCACCGAGCTCGCCGTGGGCGACGAGTTCGTGGTGCGTCCCGGCGAGAAGATCGCGACCGACGGCACCGTCCTGACCGGCACCTCCGCGGTGGACCTGGCCATGCTCACCGGCGAGTCCGTCCCGCAGGAGGTCGCCGCGGGGGACGCGGTCACCGGGGCGACCGTGAACGTCGGCGGCCGCCTCGTGGTGCGCGCGACCCGCGTCGGCGCCGACACCCAGCTCGCCCGGATGGCGCGCCTCGTCGAGGACGCTCAGTCCGGGAAGGCCGCCGCCCAGAGGCTCGCCGACCGGGTCTCCGGGGTGTTCGTGCCCATCGTGCTGGTCCTCGCGCTCGGCGTGCTGATCGCCTGGATCGCGACCGGCCACCCCCCCGAGACGGCGTTCACCGCCGCGGTGGCGGTGCTGATCATCGCCTGCCCCTGCGCGCTCGGCCTCGCGACCCCCACGGCGCTGCTCGTGGGCACCGGCCGCGGCGCCCAGATGGGCGTGCTGCTGAAGGGTCCCGAGGTGCTCGAGTCCACCCGCCGCGTCGACACGGTGCTCCTGGACAAGACCGGCACAGTCACCACCGGCACGATGACCCTCGTGGACACGGTGGCCGCCGAGGGCGTCTCCCCCGAGGAGCTGCTGCGCGCCGCGGGCTCCCTCGAGGACGCCTCCGAGCACCCGATCGCCCGGGCCGTCGCCGACGGCGCCCGCGAGCGTCTCGGCGGGCTGATCGTCCCGACCGGCTTCAAGAACCTCCCGGGCCGCGGGGTGCGCGGCGAGATCGAGGGCCGCGAGGTCCTCGTCGGCCGCGAGTCGCTGTTCCCCGGCGCCCTGCCCGCGGAGCTCGCCCTCGCGAAGTCCGAGGCGGAGGCCGCCGGACGCACCGCGGTCGTCGCCGGCTGGGACGGTGCCCCGCGCGGGGTCCTGATGGTGGCCGATGCCGTCAAGCCCACCAGCGCCGAGGCCGTCGCCCGACTGCGGGACCTGGGCCTCACCCCGATCCTGCTCACCGGGGATCACCGCGCCACGGCCGAGCAGATCGCCGCCGAGGTGGGCATCGACGAGGTGATCGCCGAGGTCCTCCCCGAGGACAAGGTGCAGGCGGTCGCCGACCTCCAGGCGCAGGGACGGGTCGTGGCGATGGTCGGGGACGGCGTGAACGACGCCGCCGCCCTCGCCCGGGCCGATCTGGGCCTCGCGATGGGCACCGGCACCGACGCGGCGATCGAGGCCGCGGACATCACGCTCGTGCGCGGCGATCTGCGCGCGGCGGCCGATGCCATCCGCCTCGCCCGCCGCACCCTCGGCACCATCCGCGGGAACCTGTTCTGGGCGTTCGCGTACAACGTGGCGGCGATCCCCCTCGCGGCGCTGGGGCTGCTGAACCCGATGCTCGCCGGCGCCGCCATGGCCTTCTCGAGCGTCTTCGTGGTGGCCAACAGCCTGCGCCTGCGCTCGGTGCGCAGCCTCTCGCGCGACTGAGGTCCGCAGGGCGCGCCCGGCGACCGCGGTCCGGTCCGCGCAGTGGCGATCCAGGGGCGCTCGCTAGAGTGCCGAGGGTCCGCTCCGTCCCGTCCCCTGCGAGGAACCCTCCCCATGCCTCCTCCCGCCAGCCTCCTCGCCACCGCCGTCCGCGCCGGATACCCGGGGGAGGTCGTGCTCGAGGGCGTGGACCTCGAGCTCACCGCGGGCCGGCCGCCGCTCGGCCTGCTGGGCGACTCCGGCTCGGGGAAGACGACGCTGCTCGCCGTGCTCGCCGGGGAGCACCGGCCGAGCAGCGGGCGCGTCATATGGGAGGGCCGGGACGTGTCCCGGCTGCGGGGCAAGGACAGGCGACGCTTCCGCGCGGCGGTCCGCTCCGTCTCCCAGTACGCGATGACGATCGCCGACCCGCGGGAGACCGTCGGCTCCCGACTCGAGCTCGCCGCGAAGGAGGCCAGGAAGGGCGGTCGCACCCATGCCGTCTCCCCCGCCGAGCTGCTGCAGTCGGTGGGGCTGTCCGAGGCCTTCCTCCCCCGCACCATGCGCACCCTCTCGGGCGGCGAGACCCAGCGCGTGTCCCTCGCCGCGGCACTCGCCACCCGGCCGGAGCTGCTGCTCCTGGACGAGCCGCTGACCGCGGTCGACCCCGCGACCCGGGTCGAGATAGCGCGTCGGCTCGCCGCGACGATCGAGCGGCTCGGCATCGGCACCCTGATCGCCTCGCACGACGTGGAACTGCTGCAGCGGCTGTGCCCGCAGATCGCCTTCCTCGGCGAGGGACGGCTGCTGGCCCGCGGCACACTCGCCGAGGTGCTCTCCCGCACCGAGCACGAGCCGATCCGGGAGCTCGCGGCGGCGAACCCGCTCGCGGTGCAGCGCTTCCGCTGACCTCGTGAGCCCGGCCGTCGGCTGCGGGCGTGCGGCACCTCAGGAGGCGGCGGCCCACAGCCTCGCGGTCGCGTAGCTGCGATATGGGCTCCACCGCTCGGCCGACGGCGCGGCGGATCGCTCTCTCGGCTCCGCGGCGAGCGCGCGCCGGAGCACGGCGTCGGTCGCGGGGAACGCGTCCCGGTCCTCTCCCGCGCGGATCGCGAGGCAGTCCAGGGTCCAGGGTCCGACGCCGTGCAGGGCGTGCAGTGCCTCGCGGGGCGGGAGCGGCTCTGCACCCGTGGACGGATCGATCCCTGCCTCCGCGAACAGGGCGGCCACCTCGTGGAGGGTGCGGGCTCGGCCGCGGGTCAGCCCGACCTGCTCGCGCAGCTCGTCGACGGGGACTGCGGCGAGCACCGCCGGAGCGGGGAGATCGCGGAGCGCGCCCATCGTCTCGTCGCCCACCGTCTCCTCGCCCTTCGGCCGGATGCCGTGCGCCGCGATCAGGCGCCCGGCGAAGACCCGGCCGGCGGCGAGCGAGACCTGCTGGCCGAGGACGATGAGCACCGCCGCCTCGAAGGGCGAGGCGAAGCGGGTGAGGCGGACGCCGGGCCGCGCCCGGACCTGCTCGGCGAACAGCGGATCCCGTCCCAGCAGGGCGTCGATCGGCTCGATCGGGGTGTCGAGGTCGAACCAGCGCCGCACCCTCGCGGCGACCACCGAGCGCACGCCCTCGTCCCGCGTCTTGACGCGCAGCGCGACGCCGTCGGGGACGAAGTGCAACGTGATCGGGAAGCTGTCGCCCGCGACCGTGAGGCGCCGGGTGAGCGTGCCCGTGCCCGCCTCGAGACGGTGCAGCCCGTCGATCGCGTGCGCGCGCACCGTGGTGAGGGCGGCGGCCATGTCGACGGGACCCTCCGCGGTGAGGAGCAGGGCGTCGGCGTCCCTCACGCTGGCCAGACCCCGGACGTGCCGCGCCGGTGCGCGCCGAGCAGGTGCGTGTCCACGATGCCGATCGCCTCCATGAGGGCGAACATCGTCGTCGGCCCGACGAAGGCGAAGCCCTCCGTCCGCAGGGCCTTCGACAGCGCGATGGACTCCGCCGACCTGGTCGGGACCTCGGCGGGCGTCCTCGGGCGCGGCGTCTCCTCCGGCTGGAAGGACCACACGAGGTCCACGAGCCCGCCCTTCTCCCGCAGCCTCAGCGTCGCGTTCGCGTTCGTGATCGTCGCGAGGATCTTCGCGCGGTTGCGGACGATCCCGGCGTCCGCCAGCAGGCGCTCGACATCCCGTTCGTCGAAGCGCGCCACCGCCTCGGGATCGAAGCCGGCGAAGGCGGTGCGGAAGGCGGGCCGCTTGCGCAGGATCGTCGACCAGGAGAGACCCGCCTGGAAGGCCTCAAGGCTGATCCGCTCGAACAGGCCCTGCTCATCGCGGACCGGCATCCCCCATTCGGTGTCGTAGTACTCGCGCAGCAGGGCGTCCGTGCTCGCCCAGACGGGACGGGCCAGGCCGTCCTCACCCCGCACCAGACCGGGCACCTCCTCCGTCCGGTCGGCGTCGTGCTCGCGGGTCTGCTCGGGGTCGGCGGGATCGGGGGCGTTCATCGGCGATACCTCAGCTCTCTCGGGGCGCTGCGGGCAGTGTGTCAGCCCGCGGCACCTGCGGCGGCCTCGAGCTCGAGAAGGGTGGTCTTCGCCGCGAGCCCGCCGAGATAGCCGCCGAGGCGGCCGTCGCTGCGCAGCACGCGATGACAGGGCACGACGACCGGCAGCGGGTTGGTCGCGCAGGCGGTGCCGACGGCGCGGACGGCCCGGGGGTTCCCGACCAGCTCGGCCACCTCCCGGTAGGACAGGGTGCTGCCGTAGGCGATGCGCGGCAGGTGCTCCAGGACCTGCTGCCGGAAGCCCCGCGAGAGGGAGCGGTCCAGCGGCAGGTCGAAGGCGCGGCGCGTCCCGCCGAAGTACTCCTCGAGCTCGGCGGCGGCCTCGTCGAGGCGGCGCGGTGCCTCGAGCACGCGGGGGCTGAGCGTCTCGGCGAGGGTGCTCAGCACGGCGTCGAAGTCCTCGCGAGCGAAGGCGACCCGGACCAGTCCGGTGGGGGTCGCGGCGAGCAGGAGCGGGCCGACGGGGCTGTCGATCGTCCGGTAGGCGATGTCGAGGAGGCCGTCCTCCTCGGCGCATCGGGCGAGCCGCTCCCGCAGCGAGGTCAGGAGGGCGCTCGGGACGGGGAGATCCCGGTCGAGGTCCACGGTCGGGTCCGGGGCGGCGTCGGGGGCGGGGTGGTCCGCGGGGTGGGGGGAGCTCATCGGGGGTCTCCTGTGCTCGGGTCTCTCGGGGCGAACTGCCGACGGAGGGCGCGCAGGCCGTCGGAGGCGGCACGGCGCACGGAGTCGGCGCTGCCGCCGATCAGGGCGGCGGTCTCGGTGTGCGGGAGCCCGCCGAGATAGTGGTAGGCGAGGGCGAGGCGCTGGCGGTCGGGGAGCGCGGCGACCGCGGTCCAGAGGCCGTCCCCCTCCCCCGGGTTCCCGTGGGAGGAGGCCTGCTCGGGCAGATCCGCGGTCGGCAGGGCGTGGCGCGCCCGCCTCCGCGTCACGTCTATCGCCTTGCGCTGGGCGACGCGGACGAGCCACGCCTCGACGTTGGTCCCGGCGGGGAGCTCCGGCCAGGCGGTGAGCGCGGCGAGGAAGGTCTCGGACCAGGCGTCCTCCGCGTCGGGCCCGGGGCCGAGAACGGCTCGGCAGACCCGCAGCACCATCGCGCCGTGGCGGTCGACCGCGCTCTCGAAGGGAAGGGTCATGGGCATCGGCGAGCCCCGTCCCGAGCGGCGGCGCATGCGGGGTCCGGGGCCATGGCGCTCGCGGCTCAGAAGAGCCGTGCCCCGCTGGCCGCGTCGGGCTCCTCGAGATCGAGGAGGAGGCGCTTGCGGTGGAGGCCGCCGGCGTACCCGGTGAGGGAGCCGTCCGCCCCGACCACCCGATGACAGGGGATGACGATGCTCAGCGGATTGTGGCCGACGGCCTGGCCCACGCGCTGCGCGAGATGCGGATTGCCGAGCTCCCGCGCGATCCATCCGTAGGTGGTGGTGTTCCCGTAGGGGATCTCCCGCAGGAGGGCCCAGACGGTGCGGGAGAAGTCGTCGCCCGACGGGGCGAGCGCGAGGTCGACGTCGCGGCGATCGCCGTCGAGGTACTCGATGAGCTGGTGGGCGGCGCGGGCGAGCACCGGCCGGGTCGAGGCGTCGACGCGGTCGCCGATCGAGTCCGGCGCGGGCGGGTAGCGGTGCTGCGGGAAGTAGACGCCGGTGAGCGCGTCCTCCTCGGCGACCAGGGTCAGGTCCCCGAGGCGCGTCCCCACGAGCGTGTGGCAGGCGGTCGTCATGGTCACTCTCCTCGTCTCTCCCCGTAGTCGCGCGAGCGGCACGGGATGTGAGGTCCGCGTCCCGGCGAGTCCGGCTCAGCGCTCCCGGCTGACGGTGCGCCGCACGGCCTCGGCGATGTCCGCGGCGTCGAGCATGCCCGGGCCGAGCGCGTGATGGATGGTGAGCCCCTCGATGAGCGCATCGAGCAGCCGGGCCGTGAGCGGGTCGACGTGCCGCTCGAGCGCGGCGCGGCTGCGGGCCATCCACGCCATGGTCAGTTCGCGGAAGGCGGGTGAGCGGGCCGCGAGGGTGTACAGCTCGTGAGTCAGCACCAGCTCACGCGGGGTGGGGAAGACGTCCTCGAGGATCAGGGCGACGAGCGCCTCGACCACCTCGTCCTCGCCGCCGCCGACGGGCAGGGCCGCGAGCCGCGCCTCGAACCGCTCGGCAACGGTGTCGGCGAAGAGCGTCAGCGCCTCGCGGAGCAGCTCCTCCCGTCCCGTGAAGTGGTACGTGGTGGAGCCGAGGGGCACCCCCGCCCGCTGGGCGACCTTGCGATGGCTGGTCCCGTCGACCCCGTTCTCGGCGATCACGTCGACGCACGCCTCGATGATCCGCTGGCGGCGCTCGGGGTCGTATCTGCGTTCGGCGGCCATGGCTCAGGGTATCCGGCGCCGGACGCGCGCCGGGTTCCCGACGGCGACGACGTTCGCGGGGATGTCCCGGGTGACCACGGACCCCGCGCCGATCACGCTGTTCTCGCCGATGGTGACGCCGGGGCAGACGATGACCCCGCCGCCGAGCCACACGTTGTCGCCGAGGGTGATCGGCTCGGCCGCCTCGAGCTTGTCGCGGCGGAGCTCCGGATCGATCGGGTGCGTGGGCGTGAGCAGCTGGACGTTCGGGCCGATCTGGCAGTCCTCCCCGATCACGATGGGGGCGACGTCGAGGGCGGTGAGGTTGCAGTTGATGAACGTCCGGGCGCCGATGCGGATGTTCTCCCCGTAGTCCACGGCCAGCGGCGACGTGACGTGGGCGCCCTCTCCGAGCTCGCCGATCAGCTGCTCGAGCAGGGCGCGGGCGCCGGGCTCGCCCAGGGAGTCGGCACGGTGGTACTCGTGGGCGAGGCGCCGGGCGCGGGCGTGGAGGCGGGCGCTCTCCGGGTCGTCGGCGATGTACAGGTCGCCGGCGAGCATCCGCTCGCGGTTCGTGCGGGGGTCACCCGCGAAGTGGGGATGGGTCATCGGTCCTCCCGGCTCGGCACGGTCGGGACGATCGTACACATCCGGATGCGGCGCGTGAGCGGGGACCGCGGCGGACAATCCCGGCTCCCGAGCACCGGACGACGACGAAGCCCCCGCCGCATCTGCGACGGGGGCTTCTTCCTCGGGTGCGCCATCAGGGACTCGAACCCCGGACCCGCTGATTAAGAGTCAGCTGCTCTAACCAACTGAGCTAATGGCGCCAACGGAGAAGAACTTTACCCCCAAGTCCCCTCCCGTCCAACCGCAACGCCCCTTCTGTGAGCGAGCGAACAGCGACGACGCTCCGCTCAGTCCGCCACGGACCTCCCCGGGATCTGCACGCGCGCGGGACGGTCGGCGACGCGTCGACCGGACCGGATCCCCTAGACTCGAGCATCCAGGAAAGTCGTCGCGCGAGAACCCGGCCAGGGCACTCGGGAAAGAGGTCAGCGTGAGGATCGCGATCACCGGTGCCACGGGAGTTCTCGGCCAGGAGGCCGTCGAGGCGCTCGTCGCCGCCGGCCACGAGGTCACCGGGATCACTCGACGCGACTCCGGGGTCCCGATCATCGAGGGGCGTGGAGCTTCCGCGATCGTGGCCGACGTCTTCGATCAGGCCGACCTCGCCCGGGCCTTCCGCGGTCACGACGTCGTCATGAACACCCTCGCCCACGTCCCCGTCGGGATGGCGGGACTGCGTCCGCTCGCCTGGCGGGAGGACGACCGTCTCCACCTCGAGGCCTCCGTCGCCATCGCGAAGGCGGCCGCCGAGGCCGGGGCACGCCGCCTGGTGCAGGAGTCCTCGATCTTCATGTACCCGGACAACGGCACCGACTGGATCGGCGAGGACCTCCCGCTCAGCGTCCGCAACCAGGCCTTCCGGCCGCGGGTCCGGGAGATGCGTGCCGCCGTCGACTTCGCGACCGCCGGCCGCACCGCGGTGGTCCTGCGCCTCGGCCAGCTCTTCGGCCGCGATCAGCACACCACCCACGCCCTGCGCGCCACCCGGGCTGGGGACCCGATCCTGCTCGGCCGGCCCGACGGCTACATCACCCTGCTGCACCACTCCGACGCGGGCACCGCCTTCGTCGCCGCGCTGCGGGCGGGCAGCGGCTTCTACAACGTCGGTGGCGAGCCGATCACCCGTGGCCGCTGGGCGAAGGATCTCGGCACCGAGGCCGGCGCGTCCGGGCCGGCGAAGTTCTACCCCGAGATCACCCAGGCCCTCGTCGGGACCCGGCTCGACACGCAGCGCCGTTCCCTGCGGGTCTCCTCGCTCCGATTCATGTCCGAGACCGGCTGGCGGCCGACGGTGGGTCCGTCGACCAAGGGCTGGTCACGCCGCTGAGCCGCTTTCAGCGGGGCAGGCGCATGCCGAGGCTCGGCGTCGAGTCGACAAATCCGAGGGAGCGGTAGAGCCGTTGCCCGGGCGGGTCGGCGAGCAGGGTGATGTACGGATGCGGGGGCGCCGCCGCCTCGATCCGCGCGATCAGGTCCTCCATCACGGCTCGCCCGAGCCCCTGCCGCTGATGCCCGGGATCGGTCGCGATGTCGGCGAGGTGGAAGTACCAGGTGCCGTCGCCGAGCGTGCGGCCCATCGCAGCGAGATCGCCCTCCGCGGTGCGCACCGTGGTCCAGGCCCAGCTGTTCGCGAGCGCCCCGGCGGCCTGCTCCGGGGTGCGCGGGCTGAGCCCGGCGATCTGCCGGAGCCGCACGTACTCCGCGCTCGTCGGCGGCTCGGCACTCTGCTGATAGCCCGGCGGGAGCGGGGCGGGCGAGGGTGCAACGGGAGTCATGTCGGACGAGGCCATGCCCCGATCCTGCCACCGGGGCCGGACGGGCCGGGATACTGGGGCGATGACCCACTCCCCCGCTCCCCCGCCCGATGACGCCCGCTGCCCGTGCGGGAGCGGGGAGGTGATCGGCGCCTGCTGCGGTCCGGTGCTGCGTGGTGCGCGCCGGGCCCCGACGGCCCAGGCCCTGATGCGCTCCCGCTACACCGCCTTCGCCACCGGCGACGCGGAGCATCTGCTGCGCTCCTGGCATCCGAGCACCCGGCCCGACGAGGCCGAGCTCGCGGGCTCCCTCCGCGAGGAGCGGCACTGGCTGCGCCTCGAGATCCTCCGCACCGAGGCGGGCGGCCCCTTCGACGACGCCGGGGTCGTCGAGTTCGCCGCCCACGCGAAGGGCCCGGGCGGCCGCGAGCGGCAGCACGAGGTCTCGCGGTTCCTGCGCGAGGACGGCCTCTGGCTCTACGTCGACGGCGAGGTCGACTGAGCCCGCCGTCCCCCGCCCCGTCGGCCGCGGACAGCGAGACGCCCCGGTCCGAAGGGACCGAGGCGCCTCGTACAGACTCCGCGAGGGCGATCAGGAGCCGGCCGAGGCGACCTTCTTCTCGGCGCGCTTCGCGGCCTCCTGAAGGATCGCGCCGAGCTCCGAGGCGTGCTTCTCCGCCTCCTTCGGGACCGGCAGCGAGGACTTCCGGACGGACTTCCGAGCCTTCTTCGCCGAGCGCTCCGCGCCGCGGCGGGCGTCCGTCATGACCGCGGCGACCTTCTGGCCGCGGGTCGGCTCGCGGCGCGACAGGGCCACCGCCGCGGCGATCCCGCCACCGATCACGACCAGGCCGATGACGCCGCCGACGACCACGGGGAGGGTCGCGGCGGTCTTCCCGTCACCGGCGTCGGAAAAACTCTTCACCGATCCGAGCAGCTCGTTCTTCCAGCGCGTCACGGCGTTCTTGGGGTTGACGCGGTCGAGCAGCTCGTCGATGTCCGCGGCGAGGTTGTCCTGCCGGCGGAACGCCTCGTCGCGCATGTCGTCCAGGCTCTGCTTCTTGGCCACCACTTGCCTCCGGTGCTCGTGCGGTTCGTCAGGGGAATCGTAACGTGCCGGGCGTCTCAGCCCTGCGTGCGGGCGAGGAAGTCCTCGGCCCCGCCGACCAGCTCGACGTGGCCGGTCTCGACGTCGGCCGTCGCCATCCTCGCGACCTCGGCCGCGAACTCCTCGACCGAGTACAGCTTGCCGGCCGCCTCACGCCGCGCCTCGAGCGCCCCGGGACGGGCGCGGTTGAGCAGGGTCGCGGTGACGGTGCCCTCGATCATGTCGCCGGAGACGACCACGAAGGACACTCCCTTCGCGCTCAGCTCGGGGATGCGGGCGGTCAGCGCGGTCTCGCCGGCGCGCTTGGACCGGGCGACCTGCTCGTACTCGGGCATGGTCTCGACCTCGTCGATGAAGTGCGCCTGGTGGCTGGTCACGAAGACCACCCGGCCGCCCTCGGTCAGGTGCTCGAGGCCGGCCGTGAGGGCGTCGTCCTGCGCGTCGCGGTTCAGGCGCATCGCGTAGTCCTCGCCGAGGTCGGACTCCATGCCGCCGGAGGCGTTCAGGACCAGGAGGTCCAGGGAGCCGAAGGTGTCGACCGCCGCGCGCATGAGGGCGCGCACGCCCTCGGGGTCGGTGAGGTCCGCGCCGACGGCGAGGGCTCGGCCGCCGGCCGCCTCGATCTTCTCGACGACCTTGTTCGCGCGGGGCGCCTTCTGGCGGTAGTTGATGACGACGTTCGCGCCCTGGGCGGCGAGGAGCTCGGCGGTCGCGGCGCCGACGCCGCGGGAGGATCCGGTGATGACGGCGGTCTTGCCGGCGAGGGGGCTCATGGGGGTCTCCTGGTTCTCGGGACGGATGCTCGGGACGGGGTCCGGGTCGGGCGGGCGCCGGGCTCCGCCGCGGAGTCCTCCGCGAGCGGGTCGGCCTGCGCCACCGACCCTCGAGCCTACCCGTCGGCTCCGCGCGCTGCGGCTAGGCTGGTCCGGCGCGCGAGTGGCGGAATTGGCAGACGCGCTGGATTTAGGTTCCAGTGCCCGAGGGCGTGAGGGTTCGAGTCCCTTCTCGCGCACCGTCCGTCGGCCCGGGATCCCGGGCCGACGGGGCCTCCCCGCCCGTGGCCAGCGCGGTTGTACCCTGGGAGCCGCAGCGGCCCGGCCCGCTGCGCGACCCGTCCGCGATCATCCCGTAGGAGCCTCCATGACCCTGTTCGGTCTCGTCCGCCACGGTCAGACGGAGTTCAACCGACAGGGACTCTTTCAGGGCGTCAGCGACGTGCCGCTGAACGACACCGGACGCGAGCAGGCGCACCGGGCACTGGACGCGCTGCCGCCGATCGCCTGGGACGCCGCCCTCTCCTCGACCCTGTCCCGCGCGGAGGAGACCGCGCGCATCATCGCGGAGGACCATGCGATCCCCTTCGCCGGCACCGACGCGCGACTGGTCGAGATCGACTGGGGCGCCGCCGAGGGGAACCCCGTCGGCGAGATGGAGGACCGCTACCCGGGGCGCACCTTCCCCGGTCGCGAGACCACGCAGTCCGTGATCGATCGCGCGACCGCCGCGCTCGACGAGATCGCCTCCCAGCGTCCCGACCAGAACCTGCTGATCGTCGCCCACGGCACCCTGATCCGGCTGCTGCTCTCCGGCGTGACCGGCGAGCACCTGCCCTCGATCCCCAACGGCACCCTGTCGCAGCTCGAGGTGGTCACCGGCCCCGAGCAGGAGACCTGGACCGTGAGCATGGTCGCGGGCGAGGAGCTCGCCCCGCGCACCCGCACCGTCCCCCGCGACGGCACGCCGCGCTTCACCCTGCCGGACCACCACCTGCGCCCGCTCGGCCTCGAGCCCGCGCGCGACTGACCCGCACGCGCCGGAGCGGCCCTCGCGTCTCTCCCCGTCCCCGTCTCTGTCCCCGTCCTCTCATCCCGACCGCAGTACCCGCACCCCAGGAGCAGCCATGAACCGCACCGCCGTCGACTCCGAGGGAGCCTGGTTCGAGCGCGAGCGCATCGATGAGCTGCGCCGGCGTCTGCCCATCACCTACGTGGACGTGGTGCCCGTGCGGACCGACCTCGACGGCTCCGTCACCGAGGTCGGGCTGCTGCTGCGCGCCTCGGGCGACGGGGAGATCGTGCGCGCGATCGTCTCCGGCCGCGTCCTGATCCACGAGACGATCCGCGAGGCGATCGGTCGGCACATCGAGAAGGACCTCGGCCCCATGGCGATGCCGCGCATCCCCGTCTCCCCCGTCCCGTTCACGGTCGCCGAGTACTTCCCGACCCCCGGGGTGTCCCCCTTCCACGATGCGCGTCAGCACGCGATCTCCCTCGCCTACGTCGTGCCGATCGACGGGGAGACCGCCCCGCAGGAGGACGCGCTCGAGCTGTCCTGGTTCGGGATCGACGAGCTGCTCGGGGACAGCTCCCCGCTCGAAGAGATGAACGGCGGCCGCGACCTGCTCGTGCGGCGGGCGCTGGCCCACGTCGGCGCGGTCTGAGGCGGACCAGCCGCCCCACCACCAGGACCAGGCGGCGGCTCAGCCCAGCAGCCGCGCCACGTGCGGGGCGATCGCGCGGAAGGCACGCCCGCGATGCGAGATCGCGTCCTTCACCTCGGGGCTGAGCTCCGCCGAGGTGAGCTCCTGCCCGTCGGGCACGAACAGCGGGTCGTAGCCGAAGCCCCCCGCCCCGCGCCGCTCCCGCAGCAGGCGCCCGGTCATCTCGCCGCGCTCGACGAGCTCGGTCCCGTCGGCCGCCACCAGCGCCGCCGCGCACACGAACCGTGCCCCGCGATGCACGTCGGGGACGTCGGAGAGCTGCGCGAGGAGCAGGTCGTTGTTCGCCTCGTCGTCCCCGTGCCGACCCGACCAGCGGGCCGAGAAGATGCCGGGGGCTCCGCCGAGCACGTCCACGGCGATGCCCGAGTCGTCGGCGACCGCCAGCAGCCCGGTCGCCGCGGCCGCGGAGCGGGCCTTGAGCAGGGCGTTGCCCTCGAAGGAGACCTCGTCCTCGACCACGTCCGGCAGCGCGATGCCCGCCGAGGAGATCACCTGCTCCGGCGCGAGGCCAGGCACGGCCGCCGCGAGGATCCGCTGCAGCTCCCGCAGCTTCTTCGCATTGTGGCTCGCCAGGATCACCCGCGCCCCGGCCGGGACCTCGGCGGTGCTCATCGGAAGGCCGCCAGCACCTCGCGCTGGATCCGGGCGAGATCCGCGCAGCCCGCGGTCGCCAGGTCCAGAAGCGTGCCCAGCTCGGCCCGGTCGAAGGGGGCGCCCTCGGCGGTGCCCTGCACCTCGACGAAGGAGCCCGCGCCCGTGACGACGACGTTCATGTCCGTCTCGGCGCGCACGTCCTCGCGGTACTCGAGATCCAGCAGCGGCCGGCCGTCGACGATACCGACGCTGATCGCGCTCACCGAGTCGGTGAGCACGTCCTTCGCGGCCGGGATCGAGGAGTGCCGCTTGCCCCAGGAGATCGCGTCGGCGAGCGCCACGTAGGCGCCGGTGATCGCCGCGGTGCGGGTGCCGCCGTCGGCCTGGAGCACATCGCAGTCCAGCTGGATCGTGTTCTCGCCGAGCGCGTCGAGGTCGATCACCGCGCGCAGCGACCGGCCGATGAGGCGGGAGATCTCATGGGTGCGCCCGCCGATGCGTCCCTTGACGCTCTCGCGGTCCGAGCGGGTGTTGGTGGAGCGGGGCAGCATCGCGTACTCGGCAGTGACCCAGCCCGATCCGGAGCCCTTCTTCCAGCGCGGCACGCCCTCGGTGAAGGAGGCGGCGCACAGCACCCGGGTGCGGCCGAACTCGATCAACGCGCTGCCCTCGGCGTGGTCGAGCCAGTCGCGCGTGATGCGTACCTCGCGCAGCTGCTCGGGGGTGCGGCCGTCGACACGGTCGCCGGTGGGGGTGGGGGTCTGCGAGCTCACGGAGCTCCTCTCCTCGAGGGTCAGGATGACAGCTCGAGGATATCCATCGGTCGCACCATCGTGATCTCCCCCGGGAAGGCGGCGCGGGCCTCGGCCAGCGGCACCTCCGGATCGGTCCACGCGGGGATGTGCGTGAGCGCGAGAGACCGTGCCCCGGCGCGCGCGGCGCACTCCCCCGCGCGTCGGCCCGTCAGGTGCACGCCCGTGAAGCGGTCGTCGCGCCCCTCGACGTACCCCGCCTCGCAGAGGAAGAGGTCGGCGTCGGCGGCGAGCTCGTCCAGCGCCGGGCAGGCGTCGGTGTCCCCCGAGTAGGCGAGCACGCTCCCCCCGGCGCGGATCCGGAAACCGTACGCCTCGACCGGGTGCTGGACCTCGCGCACCGTCATCTCGAACGGGCCGATCCGCAGTTCCTGACCATCGGTCAGCGCCCCGTACTCGAAGGGCACACGGTCCGTGCCGTCGGGGATCCGGCCGTCCCGGCTGAGCACCGCCGAGAGCCGCTCCGGGAGCGGTGCCGGCGCGTGGATGGGCAGCTGAGGGAGGTCGGTCCGCTCGTGGTAGGCCCAGAACACCTCGAGACCCGTAAGGTCGAGATAGTGGTCCGGGTGGAGGTGGGAGATGATCACTGCGTCGAGATCCGCGGGGTCGATCACGGACTGCAGCGGGCCGAAGGCGCCCGAGCCGAGATCCATGAGCACCCGCCAGACGCGACCGTCGGCGTCCTCCTGCTCCAGCAGGTAGCTGGAGGCGGCGCCGTCCGGGCCGGCGAAGCTCCCCGAGCAGCCGATGACGTGGAGCCTCATGCCGAGATCACCGGGAGCGTCGAGGTCATGTCCAGGGCCGGGCCGAGGAAGCGCCGGGACAGTCGGGCGAAGGACTCCCCCGCGGCGCCCGTCGCGGTCTGGGCGAACACGTGCCGCGGCAGGTGCGCGTCCTCCCGCAGCAGTCCCGCCCCGCGCAGCTGACGGTAGACGTCCAGCGCCGTCTCTTCCGCGGAGGAGACCAGGGTGACCTCCGGGCCCATGACATAGCTGATCGGACCGGCGAGCATCGGGTAATGGGTGCAGCCGAGCACCAGGGTGTCCACGCCCGCCGCGAGCACCGGCTCGAGGTACTCCTCCGCCACCTCGAGCACCTCCTCGCCCGTGATCACGCCGCTCTCGACGAACTCCACGAAGCGCGGGCAGGCCTGCGTGGTGATCTCCAGGTCCGGGGCCGCCGCGAAGGCGTCCTCGTAGGCCCGCGAGTTCACGGTGCCCTGGGTGCCGATCACCCCGATCCGACGGTTGCGGGTCGCGGTCACGGCACGGCGCACGGCCGGCTGGATCACCTCGATGACGGGCACGTCATAGCGCTCGCGCGCATCGCGCAGCACGGCCGCCGACGCGGTGTTGCACGCGATCACCAGCATCTTCACGCCCCGGCCGACGAGATCGTCCATGATCTCGAGCGTCAGCGAGCGCACCTCGGCGATCGGGCGCGGGCCGTACGGGCCGTGCGCGGTGTCGCCGATGTAGACGAGCTCCTCGCGCGGCAACTGGTCCAGGATGGCCCGGGCCACGGTCAGCCCGCCCACCCCGGAGTCGAGGATCCCGATCGGCGCAGTATTCATCCCGGACAGGCTAGTGTCCCGGCCCCCGTCCCGCCGTGACGGCGCACGCACTGGGTGCAGTCTCACAACGGATTCGGACAGGTGTCAGGAAGGAGTGCTCGTCCCTCGCCCGTACGTCGATCAGTCCTGCGTCCGATCGACTGATCTCCTACCGGCTCGTCCCTCGCCAGTACGTCGATCAGTCCAAGGCCCGCAGGAGGCTTTCCTGCAGCCAGCTCAGCAGCTCGTACACCGCGATCACCACGTCCGAGCCGACCATCTCGTCGTCCCGCTCGGGGAGGTCCTCCACCCGCTCGCCGATCTGCTGGATCATGCGCACGGTGTCGAAGTCGCCGTCGCGCTGCAGGCCCAGCCGGTCCGCGAGCACGATCCGCACGTCGTTCAGCGCGCGGAGCACCACCACGGCCTCGTCGGCCGCGACCACGACCTCGCCGTGACCGGAACCCGCCCCGTCCAGCAGCGCGATCACCCGATGCAGATCCGCGAGCTTGCCCTCGGCGAGATCCTGCTGCCCGAGCCGCCGGTACTCCCGCGCCAGGTCCGGATCCTCCGACGCATCGGGGAACAGACGCTTGACGGCGCTGTCCGAGGGGATCCGCGCGTCCCGGCCCGCGAACTCCGCCTCGAGCCGGCGCAGCGGATCCTCGCTCTCGGCGGCCCGGCGGACCGCCTCCCGCTCAGGGTCCAAGCCGAGATCCGCCCGGATCAGATCGGCGGTCTCCTGCGCGACCTGGGCCAGGATCGCCTTCTCCTCGCCGTCCAGGCGGCAGGCGACGGTGCCGTCGGGCCGACGGCGGAATGCGTGCGCCATCAGCCCTCCCCTGCCCGCTCGAGCGTCGCCCGCAACCCGAAGGAGTGCATCGCCTGCACGTCCCGCTCGGCCTTCTCCTTCGACCCGCGGGAGACGATCGCCCGCCCCTCCTCGTGCACCTGCATCATCAGCTGCTCGGCCACGAGGTGGGAGTACCCGAAGTAGCTGCGGAAGACGTAGACCACGTAGCTCATGAGGTTGACCGGGTCGTTCCAGACGACGGTGCGCCAGGGCCCGTCCACCTCGAGCGTGGCCTGCGCGCCCGGAGAGAGGTCGCCGAGTGGCCCCGTCCCCGGGTCCGCTCCTGCCACCACGTCCTGCATGCGCGCTCCTCACCGGCCGGGGCCGCCCGCGGAGACCCGGCGGACGGCAATGCCGATGATTCTACGGCGACCGCGCACGCCCTGCCCGCCCCGCACCCATTACGGTGGACGCGTGACCTCCGCCCTGCTCACCGACCTCTACGAGCTGACCATGCTGCGCGCCGCCCGCGAGGCCGGCACCGCGTCCCGTCGCTGCGTCTTCGAGGTGTTCACCCGTTCCCTCCCCGAGGGGCGCCGCTACGGCGCGCTCGCCGGCACCGGCCGCGTCCTCGAGGCGATCGCCGACTTCCGCTTCGACGCGGCGGACCTCCGCTACCTGCGCGGGCTCGAGCTGCTCGACGAGGACGCGCTCGACTTCCTCGCCGACTACCGCTTCCGCGGGGACGTCCACGGGTACGCCGAGGGCGAGCTCTACTTCCCCGGCTCCCCCGTGCTGCGTATCGAGGGCACCTTCGAGGACGCCGTGATGCTCGAGACCGTCGTCCTCTCGATCCTGAACCACGACAGCGGCGTCGCCTCCGCCGGATCGCGCATGGTCACCGCCGCCCGCGGCCGTCCCTGCATCGAGATGGGCGGCCGACGGGTGCACGAGGACGCGGCGATCGCCGCCGCGCGCGCCGCGTACGTCGTCGGCTTCGCCTCGACCTCGAACCTCGCCGCCGGCGCCCACTACCGGATCCCCGTCGCCGGGACCGCCGCGCACGCCTTCACCCTGCTGTTCGACGAGGAGTCCGAGGCCTTCTCCGCCCAGATCTCCGCCCAGGGTCCCGGGACGACGGTGCTGGTGGACACCTACGACGTCGAGGAGGCGGTGCGCACCGCCGTCGAGCTCGCTGGGCCCGAGCTGGGCGCGGTGCGGCTGGACTCGGGAGACCTCGCCGAGCAGGCCGTCCGCCTGCGGGCTCTGCTGGACGGCCTGGGGGCGACCGGCACCCGCATCACCGCGACGGGCGACCTCGACGAGCACCGCATGGAGGACCTCGCCGACGCCCCGCTCGACGGCTACGGCGTCGGCACCCGGCTGGTCACCGGCGGCGGGCACCCCGCCCCCGGCTTCGTGTACAAGCTCGTCGAGCGGGAGGGCTCCGACGGGCTCATGCATCCCGTCGGCAAGCAGTCGAAGGACAAGGCCACGCTCGGGGCGGGCAAGCACGCCTACCGGGTGCTGGTCGGCGACCGGGCGCACGCCGAGCTGGTGCTGCCCGGCGAGTCCGAGGTGGCCGAGTTCGAACGGGAGCTGATGGCCGAGCTGACCTCGGCCGACGCCTCCCCGGACTGGGGTCGCACCTCGCTGCGCCCGCTGCAGGTCCCGCTGATCCGCGACGGCGAGCCCGTCGAGGACCTGCGCGGTCCCGAGCGCGTGCGGCGGGCACGGGAGCGGCACCGCGCCTCGGTCGCCGAGCTGGGCCTGGTCGCCGACGACGGGCCCGACGGGCCGATCGCGATCCCCACCGTCACCGACGGCACGGAGGCCGCCCGCGTGCTGCGCTGAGCGCAGAACGCTCGACCGCCCTCCCGCTCGACCTCCCGGATCAGCGTCGGCCGACGAACCAGCCGCGGACGATGTCGATCCGCGCCTGGATCTGCTCGGCGCTGGCCTGCGCGACCGCCGGACCGCCGCTGCGCGAGCGCAGCGTGTTGTGGACCGAGCCGTGCGGGGAGCCCGACTTCTTGGACCAGGCCGAGACCAGCGAGGAGAGCTCCTTGCGCAGGTCCATGAGCCGGCGGTGGTCGACCACGCCGGGGGTGACGGGAGCCTGCTCGGTGCCGTTGCGGCGGCGGCGCGCCTGCTGCTCGGCCTGCTGCTGCTGGAGGACGGCGCGCATCTGGTCCGCATCCAGCAGACCGGGGATGCCGAGGAACTCCTGCTCGTCCTCCGAGCCGATCATGCCGCCCGCGCCGTACTCGCCGCCGTCGAAGAGGACCCGGTCGAAAGAGGCCTGCGACTCGAGCGCCTCGAAGCTCATCTCCAGCTGATCGGAGGCGCGCTCGGTGCGGTTCGCCTCCTCGATCAGCGACTCGTCGAGCCCCGTCTCGGCATCGCCCTCGGCGGGACGGAGGTCGAGCACGTGGTCGCGCTCCTCCTCCATCGCCGCCGCGTGGGCCATGAGGATCGGCACCGTCGGCAGGAAGACGCTCGCGGTCTCGCCACGGGTCCGCGAGCGGACGAAGCGACCCACCGCCTGCGCGAAGAACATCGGTGTCGCGGTCGAGGTGGCGTACACGCCGACGGCGAGGCGGGGCACGTCCACGCCCTCGGACACCATGCGCACCGCCACCATCCAGCGGTCCTGCGAGGCGGAGAAGTCCTCGATGCGCTTGCCGGCGCCCGCGTCGTCCGAGAGCACGACCGTGGGCGCCTCCCCGCACAGCTCGCGCAGCGTCTCCGCGTAGGAGCGGGCGGCTTTCTGGTCGGTCGCGATGACGAGCCCGCCCGCGTCCGGCACGTGACGGCGCACCTCGGTGAGCCGGCGGTCCGCGGCGGAGAGCACCGACTGGATCCACTCACCCTGGGGATCGAGCGCGGTGCGCCACGCCTGCTGGGTGATGTCCTTGGTCTCGAGGGCGCCGAGCTGGGCCGAGACCTCGTCGCCGGTCTTGGTGCGCCAGTGCATGCGCCCCGAATAGGTCATGAACAGGACGGGGCGGACGACGTGGTCGCGCAGCGCCTCCCCGTAGCCGTAGGTGTAGTCCGCCTTCGAGCGGGAGAAGCCCTCGCCGTCCTCCTCGTAGGTGACGAAGGGGATCTGCGAGGAGTCCGAGCGGAACGGTGTTCCCGTCAGCGACAGCCGGCGGGTGGCCCGATCGAAGGCGTCCCGGACCCCGTCACCCCAGGTGAGGGAGTCACCGGCGTGGTGGATCTCGTCGAGGATGACCAGGGTGCGATCGGCCTCGGTGCGGGCGCGGTGCAGCGCCGGGGCCATGCCCACCTGCGCGTAGGTGATCGCGACCCCCTGGTAGTGGGCGCCGTGGGTGCCCTGGGCGTTCGAGAAGTTCGGATCCAGGGAGATGCCGACGCGCGCCGCGGAGTCCGCCCACTGGGTCTTCAGATGCTCGGTCGGGGCGACCACGGTGATCCTCCGGACCGTCCCTTCCGCGAGGAGGCCCGCGGCGATCTGGAGCGCGAAGGTGGTCTTGCCCGCGCCGGGCGTCGCGACCGCGAGGAAGTCCTTCGGCGCGGTGCGGCGATAGAGGTCGAGAGCCTCCGCCTGCCAGGCACGGAGCTTCGGGACCGTGCCCCAGGCGGCGCGCTCGGGGTAGGCGACGGGGAGCGATCGCGCGGCGGCCTCGGAGGGCCGACGGGGATCGCCGGTGGAGAACAGGGATGGTGTCGTCACAGCGTGCTCCACCGTACCGCTGAGGACCGACGACCCGCCCGCGCGAGGGATGTGAGGAAGTCCCCCGGGCGTGTCGGGCGGACGGGTGGGAGAGAGGGTCGCCGACTGGGGTCAGCGGCGCCCGCCGAAGAGACCGCGGAAGCCGCCGCCCCCGCCCTTGCCGCCGGAGCCGCCCGCGCCGTTCCCGCCGTCGTTGGGCTCGCGCAGACCTTCGTAGATCTCCTTGCACTCCGGGCAGACCGGGTACTTGTTCGGGTCGCGGCCGGGCACCCACACCTTGCCGCAGAGGGCGATCACCGGGGTGCCGTCGAGCGCGGCCTGCGTGATCCGGTCCTTGCGCACGTAGTGGGCGAACCGGTCATGATCGCCGTCGTCGGTGGTCTGCTCCCGCTCCTGGACCTGCCGGTCCAGCACGGCGGTGCTGCCGGGCGCGGCACCGGGTTGGTCGCTGTACGGGTCCAGGCGGGACGGATCAGAGGTGGAGGACATGGCTGCTCCCGGGGTCAGGGGTCGATCTCTCGAGACACGCCGAGACTAGCGGAGTCCCTGGGCGGCGGACGGCCCCGCCTCCCCGATCCCGGTCACGGCTCCGGGGAGAATGCCGCCCATGTCAGCGCCGCTTCGCTTCGCCCTCGACCTGCCCGTCCAGATCCGGGAGGTCGGCGGATCGCTGCCGCTGCGGATCGCGCTCGCGGTGCTCGCGCTCGTGCTGAACCTCGGCTTCTACCTGCCGTCGATCCCCTCCGGGACCCCCGGCGTCGGGGTGCCGGGACTGGACAAGATCTACCACCTGGTGGTCCTCGCCCTCACCGTGTGGGCGCTCGGTCGGCTGCTCGCGCCGCGGCGCCGCTTCCCGATCGGTTGGGTGGTGATCGTCGCGCTCGCGCAGGTGCTGCTGGTCGAGCTGGTCCAGGCCCTCGCCCTGCCGGAGCGGTCGGGAGACCTCGGCGATGCGGTCGCGGGCGTGCTCGGGATCGGGGTGGGTCTCGGCGCGTGGATCCTCGAGCGGCGCCGATCCGTCACGGCCGCTGACGCCGACGCCGACGCGCTCGACGGCGACATGGTCTGAGGCCTCCGGCGGCCGGTGCCGCCGGAGGGCCCGGCTCAGCTCTCCAGCGTGATCTCGTCGGCGTAGACCGGCCGCATCGCACCGGTGATGGTGTCGACCGTCCCCTCCTCCTCGCGAGCGACCTGCTCGACGGCGCTCGCGACCGCCTTGGTGACCCCGTCGTGGAAGACGCTCGGCACGATGTAGGTGGGGTTGAGCTCCTCGGTGGAGACCACGTCGGCGAGCGCCTTCGCGGCGGCGAGCAGCATGCGGTCGCTGACCTTCGTGGCGTGCGCGTCGAGCAGCCCGCGGAAGACTCCCGGGAAGGCGAGGACGTTGTTGATCTGGTTCGCGAAGTCGCTGCGGCCGGTCGCGACGACCTCGGCGTGCTTGGCCGCCTCGGACGGGTCGATCTCCGGGGTCGGGTTGGCCATGGCGAACACCACCGAGCGGTCGGCCATCGTCGCGACGTCCTCGGCGGTGAGGATGTTGCCCGCGCTGACACCGATGAAGACGTCGGCGTCCACGACGGCGTCCCGCAGGGTGCCCGTGAGCTCGCGGGGGTTGGTGACCTCCGCGATCCAGGGGAGGCGGCCCTCGAGCTGCTCGCGGCGCTCGTGCACGATGCCGTGGATGTCGGTGACGACGATGTCGCGGGCGCCGGCCGCGCGCAGCAGGCGCAGGATCGCGGTGCCCGCGGCGCCCGCGCCCGAGAGCACGATGCGGGCGGTGGCGATGTCCTTCTCCACCACGCGCAGGGCGTTGCGGAGCGCCGCGACGACGACGATCGCGGTGCCGTGCTGGTCGTCGTGGAAGACGGGGATGTCGAGCTCGGCCCGCAGCCGGTCCTCGATCTCGAAGCAGCGCGGCGCGGAGATGTCTTCGAGATTGATGCCCGCGAAGACCGGCGCGATCGCCTTCACGTGCGCGACGATCTCGTCGACCGTATGCGCGTCGAGGCAGATGGGGAAGGCGTCGATGCCGGCGAAGCGCTTGAAGAGGGCGGCCTTGCCCTCCATCACCGGCATCGCGGCGAGCGGGCCGAGGTCACCGAGGCCGAGAATCGCCGAGCCGTCGGAGACCACGGCGACGGTGTTGCGCTTGATGGTGAGGCGGCGCGCGTCCTCGGGGTTCTCCGCGATCGCCTTGACCACGCGGGCGACGCCCGGCGTGTAGATCATCGACAGGTCGTCACGGTGGCGGATCGGGAGCTTGGACTCGACGGTGAGCTTGCCCCCGAGATGGGCGAGGAAGGTGCGGTCGGAGACCTTGCCGAGCTCGACGCCGTCGAGTCCCTTGAGCGACTCCACGACCTCGATCGCGTGGTCATGGCCGGCCGTGAGCACCGTGATGTCCGCGCGCATCCGCTCCGGGCCGGAGGCGGAGACGTCGAGGGCGGTGACGGTCGCCCCGTGCTGCTCGATGCGACTGGTGATGTCGCTGACGGCGGCGGATCTCGCCTCGAACTCGAGGCGGATCGTGATGGAGTAGCTGACGGATGGCGACGGTGACATGAGGCACAGCGTAACGAGCGCGTCAGGCCACGCGCACCCGCGCCGCGCCGGGCGTGTCCGGCACCCCGGACAGCCGCTCCGCCCGCGGCGAGCGCGTCCCGATCAGGCGGTGTATGGCACCACGCGGTCGGCGAACCGGTCCCACAGGGCGTCCGCGGCCGGGATCTGCTCGCTATAGCGGTCGGGGTGGGCAGAGGCCTGCACGGCCTGCGCCGCGGCACCCGGGTCCCACGCCTCGTACTCCGGGACGACCTGCAGCAGGCCGGGCGCCTCGGAGTGCTCGGAGAGGCCGAGGAAGGCGTCGACGGCGAGCTTCTTGTGGCGGACCTGGGCGGCGGTGCCCCAACCCATCGAGGGCCGCTGCTGGAAGAGACCACCGGAATCGAGGTCGACGGCGGGCTCGTAGTTGCGCAGCCAGGACTCGACGATCGCGGTGATCAGGGTGATGCGGGCGGCCTCACGTCCCAGGCCGTGCCCGGCGATCACGGAGAGGATGAACCGCGCGTTCTGCTCCTGCCAGGAGTCCAGGGTGTTCACGTCGAAGCCCTCGCGGGTCTCCGGCCGGGTCATGAACTCCTCGGTCCACACGTCATCGGCCCGGGCCGGCGCGGTCACCCCGAGTCCGAGGAGGGCCCCGGCGCCGAGCGCGCCGACGAGCAGCGTGCGACGTCGCGGGAGCGGGGACGGCGCCGAGGCGACGAGGGCGGTGGAGCAAGAGCCGAGCATGCGGGAGTTCCTTCGGGAGACGGGCGGATCGGTCGCCCGGGACGCGGGCCGTGCCACCGTAGGCGCGACCCACGCCGCAGGGAAGAGAGCGATGTCGCAGGTCGGAGCCGTGCGCCGCCCTTCTTGGGATCGCCATGACCACCGCTTGGGGTCTCTGCGCAGGACCGTCAGGGCGACGTCCGCACCGGTCGGGGACGGTTCCCGGCCGCCGCGGCCGGGGCGGCCGAGCGGAGACGCTGACGAATCACGGCGCGCGGGTAAAACTTCCGCAAGGTCCCGCTTCGGCGCAGGCGGCGGAGGCGTGGCTCACCCCGAGCGGGCCTCGGTCCGTTCGGGGCTCAGAGCGCCGCGATCGCCTGGCGGATCCGCTTGTCGGAGACGGTGACGCGGGTGCCCAGGGTCTGCGCGAAGAGGCTCACCCGCAGCTCCTCGAGCAGCCAGGCGATCTCCTGCGCCTCCTTCTCGGAGCGGCGCCGGGCACCGAGTGCCGCACGTCGGGTCGCCCAGTACCCCTCGAGATCGGCGATCTGCCAGGCGGCCTGTTCGTCCCGGCGCGGGTTCTCCGGCAGCTTCTCGAGCCGGATCCGATCCGCCTCGAGGTATCGCCGCAGGTCCGGCAGGCGATCGACGCCGGTGCGGGAGATGAAGCCGTCCGCGAGCAGGCCGGCGGCGTGCTCGCGGATCTGGGTCAGGTGGGACAGGATCGCGAGGGACGAGACCCGCGAGAGCTCCTTCTGCAGCTTCGCGTCGACGGCGAGGGCCGCGGCGGCGTCCTTGACGGCCTGCGCCGCGAGCTCGGCGTGCCGGGGGCGGGCCGCCTCGAGCAGTTGCTCGTACTGCGCGCGGGTGCGGATGGTGGCGGCGTCGCCCCCGAGGTGGATCGTCGCGGCGCGCGTCGCGTCGGCCAGCAGCGCCGCCGTGCTCGCGTACTCGGAGCCGGCGACGGCGAGCTTGGTGGGGTTGGGCAGGGCGTTCAGCACGGTCGACAGCTCGGTGCCGAGGTCGCGGTCCAGCAGCGCGATGACCCCCTCCCGGTGGGCGAGGGTCTGCTCGTCGGCGCTCGCGAGCACCGCGAGGTCGACGCGCTCGAGGCGGCCGTCGGAGCCGCGGCGGGCCACGAGCGCGGGATACCCCGTGACCTTGAGCCCGCCGACGGTCGACTCGTGCAGCGCCGGCACGCCGCTGTCGGGGAAGCCGTCGAGATCCCGGCGGGCCAGGTCGTCGCCCTGGGAGGAGACGGAGGCGTCGACCCGCTGCTTGAGCCGGCCGCGCAGCGCCTCCAGATCATCGCCCGCTCCGATCTGCTTGCCCTGCGCATCGACCACCCGGAAGTGCATCCGCAAGTGGTCCGGCAGCTTCGCGAGGTCGAACTCGGGTCCGTACAGCGGCAGGTCGTCGGGCACGCCGGGCAGGGCCACGAGCTCGTCGGCGACCGCCTCGACGAAGGCCTCCCCGGACTCCGGGTCGTCGTCGTGGAGGGTCGCGGCGACGGTCTTCGCGCGCTCGGGCGCGGGGACCAGATGCCGCCGGATCGGCTTCGGGAGCGAGCGGATCAGCTCGGTCACCAGCTCCTCGCGCATGCCGGGCACGAGCCAGTCGAAACCCGCGGGCCGCAGCCGGTTCAGCACCGCGAGCGGGATCGTCGCGGTGACGCCCTCGGCACCCTTCGACCCGACCTCGCCGAAGGAGTAGCTGAGCGGGAGGGTGATATCGCCCTGGACCCAGGTGTCGGGGAAGTCCGCGGCGATCGCGGCCGTGGTCTCCTCATCGGCCGCGAGGAGGTCCTTCTCGGTGAGGGTGAGCAGGTCCGGGGTCTCGTGCCGCTGGGACTTCCACCAGGTATCGAAGTGGCGGCCGGAGACGACCTCGCGGGGGATCCGCCGGTCGTAGAAGGAGAAGATCTGCTCGTCGCCGATCAGCAGGTCGCGTCGGCGGGTCTTCGCCTCGAGCTCCTCGAGCCGCGCGATCAGGGCCCGGTTGTCGCGGAAGAAGTGGTGGCGGGTGCGCCAGTCCCCCTCGACGAGGGCGTTCTGCAGGAAGATGTCGCGGGCCGCCTCGGGGTCGATGCGTCCGTAGCCGACCACGCGGTCCGCCACGAGCGGCACGCCGTAGAGCGTGACCTTCTCGTGGGCCATGGCGCCCGCCTGCTTGGAGGACCAGTGCGGCGCGGAGTGGGAGCGCTTGACGACGTGCGCGCCGATCTCCTCGGCCCAGGCGGGGTCGATGCGGGCGGCGGTGCGGCCCCACAGCCGGGAGGTCTCCACCAGCTCGGCGACCATCACGTAGTCGGGGCGCTTCTTGGCGAGCGCCGACCCGGGCCACAGGGCGAAGCGCGCGCCGCGGGCGCCGGAGTACTCGCGGGTGCGGTCGTCGAGGAGGCCGACGTGGCTGAGCAGCCCCGCGAGGAGGGACTGGTGGATGGCCTGCGGGGTGGCGTCATGCTCGTTGGCGCGCAGATCCGCGTCCTTGGCCATGTCGCGCAGCTGGGCGTGGAGGTCCCACCACTCGCGGATGCGCAGGTAGTGGAGGTGGTCGGCGCGCACCTCACGGCGGAAGGCGCTCGAGGAGAGATCCTTGCGGCGCTGCTGCAGGTGGTTCCAGAGGTTGAGGTAGGCGAGGAAGTCGCTGGTCTCGTCCTCGAAGCGCTTGTGCTTCTCGCGGGCCTGCTGCTCCTGCCCGAGGGGCCGCTCGCGCGGGTCCTGGATCGAGAGGGCGGCGACGATGATCAGCACCTCGCGCAGGGCGCCGAGGCGGTTCGCCTCGAGGAGCATGCGGGCCATCCGCGGGTCGAGCGGGAAGCGGGCGAGGTCGCGGCCGATGCGGGTGAGGCGGCGACCGCCTGGTGATTTCGGATCGTCCTCGATCGCGCCAAGCTCTTCCAGCAGACGCACGCCGTCGGCGATCGCGCGGCTCGCGGGCGGCTCGACGAAGGGGAAGGACTCGACGTCGCCGAGGCCCAGCGAGGTCATCAGCAGCACCACGGAGGCCAGCGAGGTGCGCAGGATCTCCGGCTCGGTGAACTCGGGCCTGCTCTCGAAGTCCTCCTCGGAATAGAGGCGGATGGCGATGCCGGGATGGGTGCGTCCCGAGCGTCCCGAGCGCTGGTTGGCGCTCGCCTGGGAGATCGGTTCGATGGGGAGCCGCTGCACCTTGGTGCGCTGGGAGTAGCGGGAGATGCGGGCGAGCCCCGAGTCGATCACGTACGTGATGCCGGGGACGGTCAGGGAGGTCTCGGCGACATTGGTCGAGAGGATGATGCGACGGTAGGTGCCCGACGGGGGCGGGGAGAAGATCTTCTGCTGGTCCTGCGCGGAGAGCCGACCGAAGAGGGGCAGCACCTCGACGGGCAGCGCCGCTCGCCCGCGGGTCCCGCGGGACAGGTGCGCGGTGAGGGCGTCGGAGATCTCCCGGATCTCCCGCTCACCGGGCAGGAAGACGAGCATGTCGCCGGGTCCCTCGGCGGCGAGCTCGTCGACGGCGTCGGTGATCGCCTGGGTGAGGTCCCGCTCGACGGAGTGGACGTCCTCCAGCTCGTCGTCCTCGTCCATCTCCGGCTCGAGCACGAGCGGCCGGTACCGGACCTCCACGGGGTAGGTCCGGCCCGAGACCTCGATGATCGGCGCCGGGCGCCTCTCCCCCGAGGGCAGCACCGCGGCGAAATGCTCGGCGAAGCGCTCCGGGTCGATGGTCGCCGAGGTGATGACGACCTTGAGATCCGGACGCTGCGGCAGGATCTGGCGGAGATAGCCGAGGATCACGTCGATCGTGAGGGAGCGCTCGTGGGCCTCGTCGATGATGATCGCGTCGTAGCGCTTCAGCAGCCGGTCTCGGCCGATCTCGGCGAGCAGGATGCCGTCGGTCATGAGCTTGAGCCGGGCTCCGCGGGCGGTCTGCTTGGTGAAGCGGACCTGGAAGCCGACGGTCCCCTCGCCGAGGGTCTCCCCCAGTTCGCTCGCGATGCGCCCGGCGACGGAGCGGGCGGCGATCCGGCGGGGCTGCGTGTGCCCGATCAGGCGGCGGCCTTCCCCGTACCCCATCTCCAGCAGCATCTTGGGGATCTGGGTGGTCTTGCCCGAGCCGGTCGCCCCGGCGATCACCACCACCTGGTGGTCCCGGATCGCGGCCTGGATGTCCTCGCGGCGCTGCGAGACGGGGAGGTCCGACGGGTAGGAGATCCGCGGGCCGGGGGGCCCGGGGGACGGAGCCGGGCCGCCCGGGGTCGCGACGGACGGATCAGGGCTCGAGGGGGGCGTGGTCATGGCGGAGTCGAGTCTACGGTCCGGGACGGGGCGAGGTCCCGTGCTCCCCCGCGCGAGGGGTCGCCGCGCCGTATCCTCGTCGCGTCGGCGTCCCACCCGGGGCCGACGGACCGCCCGATTCGATGCCCACCCCCGCACCGCGCCCCGGCGCCGGTCCCACGATGCTCCGGACGGAGCCGGTCGAGGAGGTCTGATGCGCGCACTGCGCAAGCTCGCACCCGGAGAGGGCCTCGAGCTCACCGAGGTCGAGGAGCCCGGCTGCGGGCCCTGGGAGGTCAAGGTCAGGGTGCTCCGCACCGGGATCTGCGGGACCGATCTGCACATCCTCTCCTGGGACGCCTCGGCGGAGTCGATGTGCGACACGGTCCCCTTCACCCCCGGCCACGAGTTCTACGGCGAAGTGGTCGAGATCGGCGCCGAGGTCACGGACGTGCGCGTCGGCGATCGGATCTCCGGCGAGGGCCACGTGGTGTGCGGGACCTGTCGCAACTGCCGCGCCGGGCGGCGCCAGATGTGCAACCGCGTGCGCTCCGTCGGCGTGCAGCGCGACGGCGCCTTCGCCGAGTACGTGACGCTCCCCCACGAGAACGTCTGGGTGCACGAGCACGACGGCCGCACGGACCTGATCAGCCCCGAGCTCGGCGCCGCCTTCGACCCGCTGGGCAACGCCGTCCACACGGCGCTGAAGTTCCCGCTCGTCGGCGAGGACGTGCTGATCACCGGGGCCGGGCCGATCGGCCAGATGGCCGCAGCGGTCGCGCGCCACGCCGGCGCCCGCTACATCACGATCACCGACATCTCCCCGCAGCGCCTGGCGATGGCCGAGGAGTGCGGGGCCGACGTGGTCCTCGACGTCTCCACGACGCGGGTGCGCGATGCGCAGCGGCGCCTCGGGATGCGCGAGGGCTTCGACGTGGGCCTCGAGATCACGGGCCAGGCCCGCGCCCTGCAGGAGATGATCGAGAACATGAACCACGGCGGGAAGATCGCCCTGCTGGGACTGCCCGCGACGCAGTTCGAGATCGACTGGACCGCCGTCGTCACCCGCATGCTCACCCTGCAGGGCATCTACGGCCGCGAGATGTTCGAGACCTGGAACGCGATGAGCGCGATGCTCTCCACCTCCCCCACGCTGCGCGGCGCGATCGAGCGCACCATCACGCACGTCCTGCCCGCGACCGACTGGGAGCAGGGCTTCGCCCTCGCGAAGGCCGGCTCGGCCGGGAAGGTGCTCCTGGACTGGAGCGCCCTCGACGACTGACCGCGCCCGCTCCCGCACCCCACGACCCGAACGACCCGGAGGCTCCCATGTACACCGCCCTCAAGGACCAGCTGACCGCCGAGCTCGCCGCCCTCGAGGAGGCCGGCACCTACAAGCACGAGCGGGTGATCACCACCGCCCAGGGCAACCGCATCACCGCCGGCCCCATCGGCCGCGACGGCGCCGAGGTGCTGAACTTCTGCGCCAACAACTACCTGGGCCTGGCGGATGATCCGCGCCTGGTCGAGGCGGCGAAACAGGCCCTCGACGAGCGCGGCTTCGGCATGGCGTCGGTGCGCTTCATCTGCGGCACCCAGGATCTCCATCTTCAGCTCGAGCAGGCGGTCTCCGCCTTCCTCGGCACCGAGGACACCATCCTGTTCTCCTCCTGCTTCGACGCCAACGGCGCCGTCTTCGAGCCGCTGTTCGGCACGGAGGACGCGATCATCTCCGACGAGCTGAACCACGCCTCGCTCATCGACGGCATCCGGCTCTCGAAGGCCGCTCGCTTCCGCTACCGCAACGCCGACCTCGCGGACCTGCGCACCCAGCTCGAGGCGGCCGCCGCGCTCCACGACGGGCACGGCGCGCGCCGCACCATCATCGTCACCGACGGCGTCTTCTCGATGGACGGCTATCTCGCCCCGCTGCCCGGCATCTGCGACCTGGCCGACGAGTTCGGGGCGCTGGTCCTCGTCGACGACTCCCACGCCGTCGGCTTCATGGGCGAGACCGGGGCCGGCACGCCCGAGCACTTCGGCGTCTCGGATCGGGTGGACCTCTACACCGGGACCTTCGGCAAGGCCCTCGGCGGGGCGAGCGGGGGCTATGTTTCGGGCCGGGCCGAGATCGTCGCGATGCTGCGCCAGAAGGGCCGCCCCTACCTGTTCTCCAACTCGCTCGCCCCCGCGATCACCGCTGCGACGCTGCAGGCCCTCGAGCTCGTCGAGGGCAGTGCCGAGCTGCGCGCGACCCTGTTCCGCAACGCCGAGCTGTTCCGCACGCGCATGAGCGAGGAGGGCTTCGAGCTGCTGCCGGGAGAGCACGCGATCGTGCCGGTCATGTTCGGGGACGCCGCGCTCGCGGCGCGCATCGCCGACCGCATGCTCGAGAACGGCGTGTACGTCACCGCCTTCTCGTACCCGGTGGTGCCGCAGGGGAAGGCCCGGATCCGGGTGCAGCTCTCCGCCGCGCACACCGAGGCCGATGTCGAGGCCGCCGTCGCCGCTTTCGTCAGGTCCCGGGCCGCCGAGCAGGGGTGAGCTCCCCCTCCTCGACCGCCCGCAGCAGCTCCGTTCCGCTCCGCCCGAGCGGGTGCGCGGAGTCGTAGGCGGTGACCAGGGCGAGGGAGAGGCGCACCGACCAAGCCCGGGCGCGCTCGAGGAGCGCCGACCATCGCGCCTCGTCCTCGATGCCGTTCCAGGTGGCGTGCCGGCGGTAGCGGGCGAGGAGCTCCCCGCGGGGATCGTGCAGCAGCAGGGCCCCGAGGTCGCTCGCCGGGTCGCCGAGCGTCGCATCGCCCCAGTCGATCAGCGCTCCCGTGCGGGCCCTGTCGCGGACCGCGTCGTGGTCCTCGTCGGGTGCCGGGTCGCGGTCCGGGTCGACCGTCGGGACCACGACGTTGCCCGGATGCGGGTCCCCATGGAGCAGCCGGTCCTCGCCGTCCCAGACCGGTGCCTCGAGCCCCCGGTCGGCCACGTCGCGCGCGGCACGACGGAGGTCTGCCGGCAGCTCGGCCCGCTCCAGGTCCGCGGCGAGGGCCTCGGCACGGCCGGCGAGCGGCACGCCGCGCACCGGGTTCCGCTCGAGGTCGGCCAGGTCGCGCGGAGGGAGCGAGTGCAGGGCTGCGAGCATCGAGGCCAGGCCCGTGGCGCTGCGGCGGCGGTGCGGCAGGCTCGACTCCGCCGCACTGCGTCCGGGAACCCAGGGGATCAGCAGGGCGTCGGGGGCGGTGGCCAGGATCGTCGGGATCCGCAACGGGAGCTCGGCGGAGAGCAGGGCCAGTCGCCGCAGCACGGCCAGCTCCCGATCCCGCAGCGGGCGCGCGCTGCGGCGGCGGACGACGCGCAGGACCACCGGGAGGCCGTCCACGGTGCCGACCGGCCAGAGCACGTTGTCCCATCCCTCGCCGGCCGGCCGCGGCGCGAGATCGACATCGACATCGAGAGACCCGCGTCGGACTCCCGGCTCGGGCACGAGCTGCATCAGCAGATGCCGGACGCGCTCCCGGTCGACCGGGAGGTCCGCCGCGGGCGGGGCGGGTCGGGAGGCGGGCATCCGTGAAGGCTACGCGCCCGCGGTCGGCGTGTCCCCCGTCGGACCCACCGGATCGCTCTCGCACCGCGCGGACGCACCACGGTCCCGCCCCCTCGGGAGGACGGGACCGCGGTGCGGAGGGGACGAGGGGCGGCGTCAGCCCTGCGCCGAGGTCTCCTCGGTGGGCTTCTCGCCCCGGCTCTCGAGCTCGGCGAGGATCTCGCGGTGCTTGGCATCGCTCATCGGGTAGAAGTGCATGACCACGATCGCGAGGACCATCGAGACGGCGGGCAGCAGGCCCGTGGCCACGTTGATGCCGAAGATCGTCTCGGCGCTCTGCGCGGCGGCGGTGCCGTCGTAGCCGAACCAGCCCAGGATTCACAGGCCCACCGCGCCACCGAGGGCCTGCGAGCATTTCCGCACGAAGGAGAACACCGCGTAGGTGGTGCCCTCGTTGCGGATGCCGGTCTTCCACTCGCCGTACTCGACGGAGTCCGCCTCCATGTTCCACATGAGGGTGTTGGCCGTGCTGTTCGCGATGCCGAAGAGCCCGAAGCCGACGAAGGCGAGCCACACGAGCTCCTGCGAGGCGAGGAACAGCAGCACACCGGCGACGATGCCGACGACCCCGGCGACCTGGAACAGCCGCGGCTTGCCGAGCTTCTTGGCGAGGACCGGGATGAACGCGCCGGTCACGAGGATCGCGCCGGACATGAGCACCTGGTTCACCGCGATGAGCGTCGCGTTCCCGAGCACGTCGCGGGCGTAGTACGCCATCATGCCCGAGGCGCCGAAGACGCCGACCAGCATCAGGACGGAGGACAGGGCGAGCATCTGCAGCGCTCGGTTCGAGGCGATGGTGGCCACGCTCGCCCGCAGGCTCACCCGGTCCACGGAGCGCTGCACGTTCTCGCGCGCGGTGAGGAAGAGGAAGACGTAGAGGGCGATCGCGAGGACGCCGAGGGGGATCAGCGCGGTGAGGATCGCGTTCTGCAGCCCGGCGGGATCGCCGCGGAAGGAGTTGATCGCCGGGGCGATCGCGAGGGCCACGACGATCTGCATCAGGGCCGAGCCGACCGACCGGGCGACGGCGAGGCGCGAGCGCTCGGCGCGGTTGTCGGTCATCGCGGCGGCGAGCGAGCCGTAGGGGATGTTCACCGAGGTGTAGGCGACCGACCCCATCAGGAAGTACATGATGAAGGCCCAGGCGACGCCGGCCGCGGTGCCGTAGAGCGACGCGGGCATCGCGAAGTTCAGGATCGCGAGGACCACGAGGGGCACGGAGCCGGCGAGGATCCAGGGTCGGAACTTGCCGAATCGGGTGCTGGTGCGGTCGATCAGGGAGCCCATGAGCACGTCGGTGACGGCGTCGACCGCGCGCATCAGCAGGAACATGAGGCCCACGACCGCGGGGCCGATCTGCGCGACGTCGGTGAGGTAGACCGCGAGGAAGGACATCGCCAGGGAGAAGGCGAGGTTGTTCGCCGCGTCACCGCCGGCGTACGCGACGTAGTTCAGCGGGTTCAGCCGCTGCAGGCCGCGGGCCGACGCGGCCTGGGGTGCGGTGTTCGAAGTGGTGCTCATCATCATCCTTGATCCGGGAGCTCTCGAGCGGGGTGTGCTCGGGGAGGCGCCCTTGCCGTTGCGGAGGACGCTCCCAGAGCGCAGATGCCCCCTCACCCAGTTGTCACGGGTTGCCACAGTTTCCAGCGAGATCGTCAGCACATTGCGACGCCGCTCACATCGCACCTCATCCCGGCCCGTGCGGGATGGCAACCGGCGGCATCCTCCCGGGGTGCACTCCGCTCTCTGGGCGCTCCTCGGCAACGGACGGGAAGACCGCGATCGCGGCGACGGCACGCCGTACGGTGGCGTCGTGGACGGAGCGCGCCGTCCCGGGGCGACTTCCCCCCTCACCCCCAGGAGGTTCGCATGGCCCGCATCGGGATCCAGCTCATGATGCTCAAGGACCACATCGCCCGCGAGGGCGTTCTGCCCGTGCTCGAGCAGGTGAGCGAATCGGGCTTCCAGGTCGTGGAGGTCTCCCAGATCCCCATGACCGAGCAGAACGTCGCCGACATGGAGACCGCCCGCGAGCAGCTCGGCATCGAGTACGCCGCGATCTCCGCGAAGACCTCCGCCCCCGCCGGGAGCGAGGACCTCACCCTCGAGCAGCACTTCGACCTGCACGTCGAGCACGCCCGTCGCCTCGGCACCTCGATGCTCCGCATCGGGATGATGCCGCTGCCTGCCATGCGCTCCGCCGAGGCGATCGACGCCTTCGCCCGCGAGGTCGACGAGTACGCGCAGCGCTTCGCCGCGCTGGGCCTCTCCCTCAGCTATCACAACCACCATGTCGAGTTCGCCCGGCTCGAGGGTCGCACCGTCCTCGAGCGGCTGCGCGAGCAGGCCCCGCACCTGCGCTTCGAGATCGACTGCCACTGGGTCCAGCGCGGCGGCCGCGACCCGCAGCGCACCCTCGCCGCCTTCGACGGCGTCCTCGACCTGGTGCATCTGAAGGACTACCGCATCGTGCTCCCGCCCGCGGAGGTGCTCGACGCCGTCGAGGCCGGGGACCGCGGCGCCTGGGGCGAGTTCTGGTCGGGCTCGATCGTGCAGTTCGCGGAGGTCGGCTCGGGGACGCTCGACTGGGGCCCGATCATCGAGCAGGGCATCGCCGCCGGCGCCCAGCACTTCCTCATCGAGCAGGACCAGACCTACGGCCGGGACATCTTCGCGTCCCTGGCCGACTCCCGCGCCCACCTCGTCTCCCTCGGATACGAGTCCCTCCTGACCGGATCGGAGCCCGCGTGACCGCTCAGCCCCACCTCTCCAGCCGCCACAAGTCGATCCTCGAGGTCGACGGGCTGCGCTTCCGCGACCTCGACGCCGACGGCGCGCTGAGCCCCTTCGAGGACTGGCGCCTCTCCCCCGCCGAGCGCGCCGCCGATCTCGTGGCCCGCATGGCGCCCGACGAGAAGATCGGCCTGATGGTCATCTCCTCGCGCCCCATGGGCATCTCGCAGCACAACAAGGACTTCACCAGCCACGACGGCGTCCTCGACGAGCAGCACCTGCCGATAAAGCTCGACCCGCACACCAGCGCCGGGATCCCCTTCGAGGGCACCACCGAGATGATCGCCGAGAAGCACATGCGGCACTTCATCATGCGCGAAGAGCCCACGGGCGCTCGCATCGCGACCTGGATCAACACGATGAACGAGGTCGCCGAGCAGACCCGCTTCGGCATCCCCGTCCTCGTCGCGGCGAACTCGAAGAACGAGGCCGGCGGCTTCAAGATGGGCGGCACCCCCGAGGACCAGCCCTTCGCCCAGTGGCCCGGGACCCTCGGGCTCGCGGCGACCGGCTCCCTCGAGCTCATCGAGTCCTTCGCCCGGCACTCGCGAGCCGAGTGGGCGGCCTCCGGGCTGCGCAAGGGCTACATGTACATGGCGGACGTCTTCACCGACCCGCGCTGGTTCCGCGGCCACGGCACCTTCGGCGAGGACCCCCGCTTCGTCGCCGCGGCGATCGGCACCATCGTGCGCACCTTCCAGGGCGAGGACGGCCTCGAGGCGGACGGCGTGGCGCTGACCACGAAGCACTTCCCCGGCGGCGGCGCCCGCGAGAACGGCACCGACCCCCACTACGCCGAGGGCCGTTTCAACATCTATCCGACCGAGGGCTCCCTCGAGGAGTACCACCTGCCGCCCTTCCAGGCCGCGATCGACGCCGGCACCGCCTCGGTGATGCCGTACTACGCGATCCCGTCGGCCGAGAAGTCCGCGACCCCGCAGGGCCGGGTCACCGACTTCGAGCAGGTCGGCTTCGCCTTCAACCGGGAGATCCTGGGCCTGCTGCGGAGCATGGGCCACCGCGGCTACATCAACTCCGACTCGGGTGTGCTCTCGAAGATGGCCTGGGGCGTCGAGGACCTCACGACCCCCGAGCGCGTCGGCCGCGCCGTCATGGCAGGGACCGACATGTTCGCCGACACCAATGACGTCGCCTCCGTGCGCGAGGCGTACCTCGCCGGCGAGTTCACCACGCAGCGCCTCGACGAGGCCGCTCGGCTCCTGCTAGCGGAGCTGTTCGCGCTGGGCCTGTTCGAGAATCCCTACGTCGATCCCGAGCGGGCCGACGAGGTGGTCGCGAACGCTGAGGCCGTCGCCGCGGCACAGGAGGCCCACCGTCGTTCGGTGGTGCTCGCCAAGAACCGCGCCGCGACCCTGCCGCTGGCCGCCGCGGACCTCTCCGGGAAGCGCGTCTACCTCGAGCTGTTCGCCCGCGACCTGCGGGTCAAGGAGCTCGACGCCCTGCGGTCCCGGATCGCCGCCGCCCACCCCGAGGTCGAGTTCACCACCGACCACCGCGGCGCGGACGTGGCGATCGTGCTCATGGCCCCGTTCATCGGCAGCTACTTCGAGTTCGTCGGCATCGGGGACCTCGCGATCGACGAGCACTCGCACGTGGACCTCGAGAAGGTGCGGCGGATCCGCGAGAGCGTTGGCATCCTCGTCGTGGGGCTCAACGCGAAGTTCCCCTGGCTGCTCGACGGGGTCGAGCCGCTCGCGGATGCCCTGCTGATCGGCTTCGACACCGACTGGGACGCGATCGTCGACGCGGTCTTCGGGGCGTTCTCCCCCAGTGGCCGCCTGCCGATCACCTTCCCGATCTGCGCGGAGGCCATAGCCATCGATACGGAAGGCCGCTGCGCCTCGCCGAACGACGTCCCCGGCTTCGCCAAGGAGCAGCACATGGACGGCCGCCCGTACGTGTACGTCGACGCGGACGGCAACCGCTACGAGCTCGGCCACGGCCTCGGCTACGAGGGCTGAGCCGGCTCCTCCGCCACGCCCCCGCCCTCACCTCGCCGAGAGGGCGGGGACGTGGCGGCGCTGTTGTGCTCACCGCGTGGGTACATAGTGGGTACAGGAACGCGAGAGGCCCCCTCCCCCGCGCATCAGCGCAGGTGAGGGGGCCTCTCGTCGGTGAGTGCAGCGTGGAGCCGGCGGGAATCGAACCCGCGTCCGATAGTGCGAAGCCAGGGCTTCTCCGGGCGCAGTCCGCGAAAACGTGTTCTCAGTCCCGACGCTCGCACGGACACGTCGTCGACGGACTCAGTCACTCTGAGGTGTTCATCCTTCCCCGGTGACCAGGGTCGGCAGCAGTGGCTCCTTAGCTGATGGAACGATCCGGGTCAGGAGCACCCCCGGGGTTCCAGACTGCTAACGCTGATCAGGCAGCGAGAGCGAAGTCAGTGCGCTTGGGTTCGGCACTTATTGGTTTCCAGAGAACGTTTACGAGATGACTCTGGATTCTCGGCCCGCTTCCCCTCGCTGGACAACTACCGTCGAAACCGATCGGCCCCTGGCGTGGGAAGGCATGACTATCGTGACGGCCTGATGGCCGTCCTGCACTCACTCTTCGGTTGTCAATCACCCACGGGCGCCCCCGGGGGAACGCCGTGGATCTAGTCTACCGCGCCCCACCGACGGACAGAAGCGAATATCCCTCAGCTCACGGCGAAGCGCCGGGGGCTGGACCAGGCAGTCCTCCGCGCCGATGATGACGCGATGAGCAGCTTCGAGATGGCCGGGATGCGGATCGAGATCGACCCCGAGACCCTGCGGGAGACCGTCGCGGATCCCGCAGCCCTCGCGAGCTGGTGCGCCGAGAACCCCGAGGATCCGCGCACGGTGGCCGGTCTGCGCATCGTGGGCCGGCTCGACGAGGCCGCCGCCGCGGGGAGGCGGGCCCTCGATCAGTCGGGGCTGTCGCCGGTGATGCGAGCGGTGCGCCGCACCCGCTATGCGCAGGTACTGCAGTGGCAGGGAGCCTTCCTCGCGGCCGAGGAACAGATGGACCTCGCCGCCGAGGAAACCGGGTTCGAGGACCCGACCTCGCCGTCCTCGCTGTCGGCGCTCGCGAGCGTCTTCCAGCACCGCGCGAAGAATCGCTTCGAGCACGCCCGGGCGGAGCAGGCCGCGGACCGGCCCCGTGCCGCCGCCCGGTTGTGGGACGCGGCGCTCGAGGACGCGCGCCGGGCGCTGCTGATGCGGGAGCGTCTGGGCGTCGCCGATCAGGGCCTCCTCGCGTCGAGCCGCCAACTGGTCGCCCGGCTGGAGCGGCGGGACCTCGGGGCCGCGGAGCCGTCGGAACGATCCGGCGTCTGAGCCGGCGTCGGGCCGAACCCTCCGGGCACCGCGGGCGACCCCTCCGAGAGGGGCTCGCGTCGGCTGCAGCCCCGCGGTCGACGACCGGGGTCAGGCGATCTCGCGCTGGCGCATGGCGCGTTGCGCCTCGCGCATGTCCTGCTTCTCGCGGAGGGTCTGGCGCTTGTCCCATTCCTTCTTGCCGCGGGCGAGGCCGATGAGCACCTTCGCGTGCGAGCCGAGGAAGTACATCTCGAGCGGCACGATCGTGTAGCCCTTCTCGCGGGACTGGCTCGCGAGCTTCTCGATCTCCCGCTTGTTCAGCAGGAGCTTGCGCTTGCGCCGCGCGGCGTGGTTGGTCCAGGTCCCCTTCACGTAGGGGGCGATGTGGGCGTTGTCCATCCACACCTCGCCACCCTCGACATAGCAGTAACCGTCGATCAGCGAGGCTCCCCGATCCCGCAGCGACTTCACCTCGGTGCCGGTCAGGACGATGCCCGCCTCCCACGTGTGGTCGATGAAGTAGTCGTGACGAGCTCGCTTGTTCGAGGTGATCAGCTTCTTCTGGGGGCCGTCGTCCGCCGCGGACTTCTTCGCAGCGCCCTTCTTCGCGGACATGGGTCCCTCCTCGCGGATCCTCGTGGTGGTCGGTGCCGGTGCCGCGGGATGCCTCCCCGCCCGGACCGGATCCCCCAGCTTACGCGCCAGTCAGCGGCGGGGCGAGGGAATATGGCGCGCCCCGCTCGCGAGGCAGCGCTCCGCTGCGGTGCGTCGGCTCGCGGCCCGACCCGGTCTCAGATGTACTTCGTCGGATTGACGGCGTTGCCGTCCTCGTGGACCTCGAAATGCAGGTGGCAGCCGGTCGAGGAACCGGTCGTGCCGACGTAGCCGACCGTGTCCCCGGCGGAAACCTCCGCCCCGACCGGCAGCGCGAAGCCCTGCAGGTGGTGGTAGCTGGTGGTGATCAGCTTCCCGTTCTGGATGCCGTGGCTGAGGATGATCTTGTTGCCCGCACCGCTGTTGTAGGTGCGGGCGATCACGCGGCCGGAGTGCGCGGCTCCGACGGGCACGCCGCAGGCAACGGGGAAGTCCACGCCCGCGTGCAGCTTGCGCGTGCCGTAGATCGGATGGACCCGCCAGCCGAAGTTGGAGTTCAGGCGGGCATCCACGGGGCGCACCCAGCCGCTCGAGCTCGAGGACGACGACCCGCCGCCGCCACCGCTGCTCGAGCTCTTCTTCGCGGCGGCGGCCTCCCGCTCGGCCCGCTCGCGCTCCTGACGGGCGAGCTCCTCGATCTCCGAGTCGAGGGTCGAGCTGCGGGTCTCCAGGGTGGAGACGTCCCCCTCGTACTGCGCCTTCTTCGTCTCGAGGTCGTCGCGCTGGGTGATCTGCGTGGCGTACAGGGCGTCGAGGTCGGCCTTCGCGTCGGCCGCTGCCTGCTCGGCGGCCTCGGTGCGGGCGACCGCCGCCTCCGCCTCGATCTTCAGATCCGCGATCTCCTCGCGGACGGCCTCGAGGCGGTCCGCGGAGTTCTCCGTGACCGCCTGGTCGCTGCGGAGATCGTCGAGGCGGGTGCCCTGGGAAGCCAGGGTCAGGCGGTAGTTCATGGAGCGGTCCACCGCGTCCTGCGGCTCCTCGCCCCCGAAGTAGATGGTCGAGGGGTTGGGCAGGCCCCCGCCCTTGTACGCCTCGAGCGCGATCTGCGACAGCTCCTCGTCGCTGCGGTCGACCTCGACCTGGCCGTCCTCGACCTCGCCCGAGAGCTCGGCCTCCGCCTCCTCGGCGGCCGCGAGGCGCTCGCCGGTGACGCGGTCGTCCTCCTGGGCCGCCGCGAGCTCGGCCTGGGCGTCCTCGAGGTCCTGCTGGGCGATCGGGATCTGCAGCTCGGTCTCGGCGAGGGCGAGATAGGTGGAGGCGAGATCGTCGTTGACGCCCTCGAGCTCGAGGCGGAGGTCCTCGAGCTGCTGGTCGACGCTCTCGCGCTCGGCGATCTTGTCCTCCTTGGTGGGGGCGGCCCAGGCGGAACCGGGCAGGCCCAGCGCGGGCACGACCAGGAGCGCGCCGACGGCGAGGAGGGACAGCGGACGGTGCAGACGGCGCAGGAGCATGCTCACACCTTCAGATGTCGGTTGAGGGAGACCACGGAGGAGGCGATCGACAGCACCGCCCCGAGGACGACCAGGGTCGGGGCCGCCCAGAGGAGGTCCGCGGTGGAGACCGTGATCAGCTGCTCCCCGAGGGTGGGCGCGAGCCAGCGGGCGACGATGTACTCGAGGCCCACCCAGAGCATCCCCGAGGCGATCAGGCCGCCGATGATCGCGGCGACGGCACCCTCCAGCAGGAAGGGCAGCCGGATGAAGACATTGGAGGCACCCACCAGGCGCATGATCGCGATCTCGCGGCGCCGGTTCGCGACCGACATCCGGATGGTCGTGGCCACGAGCAGCACCGCCGCGATCAGCATCAGCACCGCGAGCCCGAGGGCGAAGAGGGTGGACTGGTTGAGGACGTCGATGAAGGGGGCGTATGTGCTCAGGAGGTCGGTGACCTCGTCCACGCCGTCGCGGCCCTGGAAGAACTCGACCACCGCCGCGGAGTCGTCGGCGTCCTGCAGGGTGATGTGGAAGGAGACGGGCATGTCCTCGGCGGTGAAGTTCGAGACGAACCCCTCCCCCGCGAACTGCTCCTGGTAGATCGCGAGCGCCTCCTCCTGGGAGCGTTCGTCGTAGGAGGCGACGTACTCCGAGAGCACGTCGCCCTCGAGCGCCTCGCGCACCGAGTCGATCTGGGCGTCGGTCGCCGCCCCGCCCGCGCAGGAGGCGGCGGTCGAATGCGGGGAGCACAGGAAGATCGTCACCTGCGACTGCTCGACGAGCGTCGCCTTCATGTCCATGATCTGCTTCTGCATCAGCAGTCCGGTGCCCACGAAGGTCAGCGAGACGGCGGTGACGATGACCACCGAGATCACCATCGAGACGTTCCGCCACAGGCCCGAGACGATCTCGCCGAGGATGTAACGGGCCCTCATCGGGTGACCTCCTCGTCCTCGTCGAAGGCGTCCGCGTCGAAGGCATCCGCGTCCCGCTCGCGGCGGGACGCGCGCTCGTCGATCAGGTCCTCGTCGAGCACGTCCGTGCCCTCCGGCTCCGCGGTGCCGGGGGTCCGACCGTCCTCGTCCGAGAGGTCGATTGCGTCGGACGGACGATCGAGGTCCTCATCGTCCTCGCGGACCGCCTCCGAGGGCTCGTCCGCGGCTCGATCCTCTGCGCTGTCCGGGCTCGCGACCGTGACGACCAGCTCGTCCTCCGATTCCGCCTCGACCCGCAGGGACGAGTCGTCAGGGAGGTTCCCGGAGATCACCGAGACGGCCTCGGCGGAGTCGTATCCGCCCTCGTCTTCGTCGCGCACGACGACGCCGCCGACCATCTCCACGACGCGGCGCCGCATGCGGTCCACCGCCGCCCGGTCATGGGTGGCCATGACCACGGTGGTGCCGCGCTCGTTGATCTCCGCAAGCAGGTCGAGAATGCCCTCGGCGGTCGAGGGGTCGAGGTTGCCGGTGGGCTCGTCGGCCAGCAGGATCGAGGGGCGGTTGACGTAGGCGCGGGCGATCGCGACGCGCTGCTGCTCGCCGCCGGAGAGCTCGTGCGGGAGCCGCTTGCCCTTGTCCTCGAGACCGACCATCTCGAGCATCTCGGGGACCAGGCGCCGCACGATCTTGCGCGGGGTGCCGATCACCGCGAGGGCGAACTCGATGTTCTGGTAGGCGGTCTTCGAGGGCAGCAGGCGGAAGTCCTGGAACACCATGCCGATCTCGCGGCGCAGGGCGGGCACCCGCCAGGACGGGATCCGGGAGAGGTCCTTGCCGGCGACGTAGACGGTGCCGCGGGTGGGGGCGACCTCCTTGAGCACCATGCGCATGAGGGTCGACTTGCCGGACCCGGAGGCGCCGACGAGGAAGACGAACTCCCCGCGGGAGAACTCGATGTCGAGATTCTCCACCGCGGGGTGCTGACCGCGCATGTACGTCTTGGTGACGTTGTCGAAACGGATCACGGGAACCTGTCACATCGGGGGTGTCGAGCGACTCCAGCGTAGGGGCGCGCCGCGGCGGGACACGGTCAGGGCATGCGGGATCCGGGTCAAGACCTGGTCAAGGCCTGGTGGGGCCGGTCACGTCGTGCGCTCCGCGGCCCGCCCGGTCCCTCCGCCGACGGGTCGGCGCCGTGCTGGGCCGACGCGATGGCGGTCCGGTGGGGTCTCGGTCCGACGGCACCTTCGTGGGCCGGTGGGGTCGCGGTCCGACGAGAACGCCCGAGCTCGGGTCGGCTCAGTCCTCGGACTTGGACTGCCCGGCGCGCCAGCGGATGCCGGCGTCGATGAACTCGTCGATCTCGCCGTCGAACACCGAGGCGGGGTTGCCCTCCTGGTACTCGGTGCGCAGGTCCTTCACCATCTGGTACGGGTTCAGGACATAGGAGCGCATCTGGTCGCCCCAGCTGGCCTTGACGTCGCCCGCGAGTTCCTTGCGCTCGGCGGCCTCCTCGGCGCGCTTGAGCAGCAGCAGGCGGGACTGCATGACCCGCAGCGCCGCGGCGCGGTTCTGGATCTGGGACTTCTCGTCCTGCATCGACACGACGGTGCCGGTGGGGATGTGGGTCATGCGCACCGCCGAGTCGGTGGTGTTGACCGACTGGCCGCCGGGGCCCGAGGAGCGGAAGACGTCGATCTTCAGCTCGTTCTCGGGGATCTCGATGGAGTCGGTGGACTCGATCAGGGGGATCACCTCGACCGCGGCGAAGGAGGTCTGCCGGCGGCCCTGGTTGTCGAAGGGGCTGATGCGCACCAGGCGGTGCGTGCCGCCCTCGACGGAGAGGGTGCCGTAGGCGAAGGGGGCGGAGACCTCGAAGGTGACGGACTTCAGGCCCGCCTCTTCCGCGTAGGAGGTGTCCATGACCTTGGCCGGGTAGCCGTGCCGCTCGGCCCAGCGCAGGTACATGCGCAGGAGCATCTCGGCGAAGTCCGCGGCGTCCACTCCGCCGGCGCCCGCGCGGATGGTGACGACGGCGTTGCGCTCGTCGTACTCGCCGGCGAGGAGGGTGCGCACCTCGAGCTCGTCGAGGGTGCGGTGGATGGAGACCAGTTCCTTCTCGGCCTCGGCGAGGGTGTCGGCGTCGTCCTCCTCGGCGGCGAGCTCGACCATCACCTCGAGGTCCTCGATACGGCTCGCGAGCTCGCTGATGCGGCGGCGCTCGGCCTGTGCGTGGGAGAGTGCGGCGGTGACCTTCTGGGCGTTCTCGACGTCGTCCCACAGGTCCTGGGCGGAGGCCTGCTCCTCGAGCTCCGCGATCTTCGCGTCGAGCGCGTCGATGTCCGTCACCTGCTCGATCGAGGACAGGGTCGATCGGAGCTGCGGGATCTCTGCGGAGAAGTCGGTGGAAGTCACAAGGGGTGAGTCTACGGCAGTGCCCCTCAGGGGCCGGGGGTTTCCGGGGCGACGCCGGACAGGGAGCGTCCGATCTCACGGCCGACGAGCTCGAGCAGCTCCTCGCCGCGGGCGATCGCGTCGGGGACGTCCGCGGCGCGGGAGAGCAGGTCCCAGGCGCGGGAGATCCCGGCCTCGTGCAGCTGGGCGGTGTCGAGGTCGATCGCCCCGGCGACGGCGAGGACCTCGGCGCCGGCGGCGACGGCGCGGCGCGCGACCTCCGCGGGCCCCTTGCCGTGGAGGGTCTGCGCGTCGAGCCTCCCCTCACCGGTGAGCACCACGGCGGCACCCTCCAGGCGGGTGTCGAAGTTGGCGAGCTCGAGGACGACATCGGCGCCGGAGCGCTGGGTGGCGCCGAGCACCAGGAGGGCGAAGCCCGCTCCCCCGGCGGCCCCCGCTCCGGGAGCGTCACGGTGGACGGCCCCCGGGTCGAGGAGCTCCGCGGCGGCCGCGAGCACGGCGTCGGCCTCCCGCACCTCCTCCGGACCGAGGCCCTTCTGCGGTCCGTACACCGCGGCGGTCCCCTCCGGGCCGAGCAGCGGGTTCTGGACGTCGTTCGCGGCGACGAGGTCGATCCCTCGGAGCCGGTCGCGGGCCGGGCCGAGGTCGACCTCGGCGAGCTCGCGCAGTCCCGCGAGTCCGGGGCCGATCGGGGCGCCGTCGGCCGTGAGTAGACGGGCGCCGAGCGCCTGCAGCAGCCCTGCCCCCGCATCGGTCGAGGCGCTGCCTCCGAGGCCGACGACGAGCTGGCGCGCCCCGGCGTCGATCGCCGCGGCGATCAGCTCTCCGAGCCCGTGGGTCGAGGCGGTCTGCGGGGCGAGGGTGCCGCCGGGGAGGGCCTTCAGGCCGACGGCATCGGCGAGCTCGAGGACGGCGGTGTCGCCGTCGAGGGCCCAGGTGGTCTCGTGCCTCGCGCCGGTCGGTCCCGTGATGGTCGCTCTGCCCGCGGTCGCGCCGGCGGCGACGGCGGCGTCGACGGTGCCGTCCCCGCCGTCGGCGATGGGGCAGGCCAGGATCCGGATCTCCGGGGCGGTCGCGGAGATCCCGCGGGAGAGGGCGCCGACGACCTCCGCGGCGGTGAGGGAGCCCTTGAACTTGTCCGGGGCGAGCAGCAGGGTGCGCGCGGTCATCGCGATCTGGCCTCTCCTTCGACGGTCAGCGGGACCGAGGTGCCGGTGCCGCGCGTGAACCATCCTGCCAGGGGCGGGTCAGTGCGCGCCGCGAGGACCACGTGCACGGTGCCATCGTCGTCGACGGAGACGTCGGCGAGCTGCAGATCGTGGGTGCGGGAGGAGTCGAGCGGGTAGGACGCCAAGTGGTCCTGCGCCGCGCGACGGGCGGAGCCGGGGTGGATGACGGGGCCGTCGGAGGAGTCGTAGATCCGGGAGGGGTCCACGGCCTGGGAGCCGGCGAGCGCTGCGGCGTCGGCGGCGTGCTGCAGGGCGGTCCGCTCGAGCTGCACCCCGGTGATGGCGGTACCGACGCCGATGACCATGAGGACTACGACCAGCACCCCCGTCGTGAGCAGGGTCATCGACCCGGTCGTCTCGGCGAGGCGGAGCCGGAGCGCCCGGGCGGCGCGGCGGAGCGGACGGTCTCGCGGATGCGGGGACCGTGTGGGGGTCGCGGTGCGGCGGCCTCTCATGCGCGGTGCATGTCGACGGGGACGGAGTGCGAGGCGCCGACTGTGATCGGCCCGTCGTCGCCGAGGATCGGTCCCAGCCCGGGGACGGGCACGGGGATGCGGACCGTGGCGACGACGGTCCCGCCCGGGCTCGAGCAGGGGTCCTCGGAGCAGCGGATCTCCACGACGTCCCCGGGCTCCAGGCCGAAGTCCTCGAGGACCAGATCGGTATGCCGGGCGGTGCGTTCGGCGGCGATCTGCGGGTCGGGCTCGACCGCGTGGATCCGTGCGGCATCCCGCGAGATGGTGTCGGCGGCGAAGACGGCGGCCTGCACCGACCCGAGCGTCAGCACGAGGTAGAGGCTGGGGATGAGCAGCGCCGCGGAGAGCACCACGAACTCCACCACGGCGTTGCCGCGGTCCTCGCGCAGTCGCCGCGCCGTGCGGCGGACCGCGTTCACCACTGCTCCTCGTCGAGAGCGCGCCCCTCGACGGCGAGCGTCCCGCTCGGCCCGAGCAGACCGACCAGCGGGAGGGTCGCGGTGATGCGGACGTGGATCGTCCCGTCGGGGTCCTGGACAGCCGTCGCCTCCGCGCCGAGGGCGTCGCCGTAGCGCCTCTCGAGGAGCTCCTCCGCACGCTGCGCCCCGTCCTCGGCATCGGATCCCGCGAGCGCCCCGAAGTGGGCGCCCTGCACCGCGGCGTCGACGAGCGAGTTCCGGGTGTGGACGATCAGCGAGGCCTGGATGATCGCGAGGCCGATCAGCACGATCAGGACCGCGACCATCGGGAACTCGACGACCGCCGCACCGCGATCGGACCTCAGCCGCGCGAGGATCCCTCCCGACGCACGGGTCGCGGCCCCGTGCGTCGATACGCACGGACCGGCACCGTCCCGGGACGAGGAACTGGAGGCGCACACGGTGTGGTTCCGTCCGCGCTCAGAGGCTGCCGCCGAGGAACGGGGCCATCGCGTTCTCGAAGATGCGCACGATCTGGTCGGATGCCACGGCCCACAGGGCGACGACGATCCCGGCAGTCATCAACGTGATCAGCACCCACCCGGGCACGTCCCCGCTGTCGTCCCGCAGGCGGGCGAGGAGTCGCTGGGCGAGGTGGCGGCGGCGGGTGGGGCTCGCGGCGGCGAGGTCGGTGACGCCGCAGGCATCGGGGGCGCCGCCGGCGCCGGGTCGACGGAGCGGACGGTTGCGGTGGACGGTCATGATCTCCTCCTGGAGGTCGGACCGGGGGTGGGTTCCCCCGGTCGGGATGGGGTGCTGCGGTCGTATGGGGCTGGTCGGGTGTCCGGACCTGGCGGTCGGCCGGGGAACAGGGGCCGGCGCGGGGTCACAGGGAGATCTCCAGGACCGCGAGACCGGGGAAGATGGCGAACACGATCACGAGCGGCATCACGAAGAACACGACCGGGACGAGCATGTAGATCTCGCGCCGCCCCGCCATCTCCATGAGGTCCCGCTTCGACGCTTCGCGCGCGTCCTGCGCCTGGGCGCGCAGCACCTCGGCCAGGGGTGTTCCGCGTTCGATCGCGATGGACACGCCCTCGCCGAAGCGGGCGAGCGCGTGGAGGGGCGTGCGGGTGCCGAGGGAGGCGAGGGCCTGGGCGACCGTGGTGCCCGCGCGGATGTCGGCGACGGTGGCGGCGAATTCGTCGGGCAGGGCGCCCGACGAGGTGCGGGCCACCCGCTCCATCGCGGCGATCGGGCTCTCTCCGGCCGCGACCGCGAGCGCGAGGAGGTCCGCGATGGTGGGGAATTCGCGGGCCATCCGGCTCGCACGTCGGGTGATCTCCACTCCCAGGAGGTAGTCGCGCAGGAGCACGCCCGTCAGAGCTCCGAGGATCACGATGGCGAGGCCGAGCAGCGGGCCGGCGCCGCGCAGGGTGATCGCCCCGAGGGCGATAGCGATGCCGAGCACCATCCCGAGGACACCGCAGACGACCTGCTCGATACGGAAGGAGTCGACGGAGGTGCGGCGTCCGGCGAGCCGCAGTCGGCGCTCGAGCTGATCGGCGCCGCCGGTGAGCCGTTCGAGGAGGCCGATCGTGCGCTCGGCGACGGGGCCGAAGAGGTTCTCCGCCACGACCCGCGCCCGGCCGGGCGTCCGGGGTGCCCCGAGGAGGGAGCTCCTGCCGGGTCGGCGCAGGTAGGGGTCGATCCTGGCGGCGAGGTCGCGTCGGCGCAGCCAGGGCAGCTGGCCGGCGAGGAGCGCGAGACCCGTTCCGAGGACGAGGCCGAGCAGGGCTCCGGCGAGCATCGGGGTGGCACCGGTCATCGCAGCACCCGCTCGTCCTGCGGCAGGCGGGCGATGAGGATCATGACCCGGTAGGCGAGCAGCGAGATCCCGGCCCCGGCGAGGATCATCGCCACCCCGGCGGGCGAGTCGTAGGCTTGTGCCGCCTCGGGGCGGGTCGACATCAGGGCGAGCACGATCCACGGTGCGGCGAGGGCGAGCCGGGCGGCGTTGACGGTCCAGGACTGGCGGGCTTCGAGCTCGGCGCGGGTGCGGGCGTCCTCGCGCAGGAAGGCGGAGAGGGTGCGCAGCAGCCCGCCAAGGTCGGTGCCGCCGACGTCCCGGGTGATCCGAAGCGCCTCGACGATGCGATCCCCCACGGGGTCCGCGAGGCGATGCTTGAGCCGGTCGAGGCAGACGGCGAAGTCCCCGGTGGCCTGGTAGTCGAGGGAGAACTCGTGGAACGCCGGACGGAGCTGCTCGGGCCCCTTCCGGCTGAGCTGCACGAGCGACTCCGGGAGGGACAGCCCGGCACGGATCGCCGAATGGATGTGGTCCACCGCCTCGGGCCACACCTCGCGCAGGGCGGTGGTCCGGCGGCGGGCGGCGCCGCGCAGGATCACCGGCGGCAGCACGGCGGCGACGGAGCCGATGGTGAGGGCGGGCACGACCGCCGTCGAGACCGCCCAGAGGATCGCGGCGGCCACCAGGCCGAGGCCGACGCTGAGCGCGGGCACGGCGATCGGCGGGACGCTCGCGAGCCCGACGACGAGCAGGTCCTCCCGGATCCGCTCGAGGCGACGCTGCAGGGGTCCCTCGCGCTCGGGACGTCCCTCCTGCTCCCACAGGGACCACCAGATCGCGAGGAGGCCCAGCCCCGCCAGGAGGCCGAGGAAGGCGCCGCCGCTCATGCCGCCTCCGCTCGGCGCAGGATCGCGGTGAGGTCGTACCCGGCCCGGGCGAACCGTTCGACGTGCGGAGGATGCCCGTCGCCGCGCACGAGCCGGTCCCCGCGCAGTGAGAAGAGGTCGCTCACCTCGATCGTCTCGTCCTCGACGCGTCCGGACAGCCCGGCGATCTCCCGGACCCGCCGCCGCCCGTCGGGGAGGATGTCGAGGTGGACGACGAGGTCGATGGCGCTCGCGACCGTCGGCACCACGAAGCGGGAGGAGACGTTCTCCCCCGCCAGCAGCGGGAGGGTGCACAGCTTCACGACGGCGTCCCGCGCCGAGTTCGCGTGGATCGAGGCGAGGCCCGGTAGGCCGGAGTTGAGGGCGATCAGCATGTCGAGCGATTCCGCCTCCCGCACCTCGCCGACGATCACGCGACTGGGCCGCATCCGCAGGGCCTCCTTCACCAGGCGGCGCATCGAGATCTCGCCGGCCCCCTCGAGGTTCGCCTGCCGGGTCTGCATCGCGACCACGTCGCGCAGGCGGAGGTCGAGCTCGAACACCTCCTCGATGGTGACCACCCGCTCCCGCGGGCCGACGGAGCCCGCGAGGCAGCGGAGGAAGGTGGTCTTCCCCGCCCCTGTCGCCCCGGAAGTGATGATGTTCAGGCCCGAGGCGACGGCGGCGTGCAGGAAGTCAGCGGACTGCTGCGTGAGGGATCCGAGGGCGACCAGGCCGTCGAGGTCCTGGGCGCGGGCGATGAACTTGCGGATGTTCACGGCCCAGTGGGTGCGGGTCACGCTCGGGATCACGACATGGAGGCGCGATCCATCGGGCAGCAGCGCGTCGACGAAGGGCGTGGACATGTCCAGGCGGCGACCGGAGCTGACCAGCATCCGCTCGACGATGCCACGCACCTCGTCGTCGCTCAGCACGATCGTGGTCAGCTCACTGCGACCGTTGCGCGCGAGGAAGACCTGGCTCGGCGAGTTCAACCAGATCTCCTCGACCGTCGGATCGTCGAGGAGTTCCTGGAGGGGGCCGAAGCCGCCGATGCGCGCGGCGACCTCGGCGACCAACGTGTCGGGTTCGCGCAGCACGGGCACCTCGCCGGAGGCGGAGCGTCGGTCGTAGTCGGCGACCACCTCGCGGATGAGCGGCTCGAGCTGATCCGCGCGGGCATCCAGCCCGCGCCTGCGGATCAGCTCTCGCGACTCGTTCTCGATGACGGCAGTGACGTCCATCCGGTCCCCTCGCACCCCGCGCCGGGACTCCATGCTCCCGACGTGCGGTGCCGGCGCACCGCCTCGGCCACCCTAAGCAGGTCCGGGCGACGCGCGCACCCCGCTCCCCGGATTTGTGGATAACTCGCCCAGCCCGCTCCCATGGCAGGATGACGGCAGTCAGCCCGACGACTTCCCCCGAGGAGCTCTCCATGGCAGCGACCACGACGAACGGCGAGGACGCCCCGAAGCTGTCCGCGCCCACGCTGAAGTACATGGCGAAGCGGGTGATCGCGGAGTTCGTCCGCGACGGCGGCACCGACCAGGCCGCGAAGCTCACCTACTTCATGGTCCTCTCGATCGCGCCGACGCTGCTGGCGCTGTTCTCGCTGGCGACACTGCTGCTCGCGGACATCAAGGACCAGATCGCGGATCTCCTGGTGGACCTCATCAACCAGGCGGCCGGCGGCAGCGGCCTCGGCGCCGAGGACGCGGTGCGCTCGACCGTCACCTCGCTGATGGGCTCCGCGACCGGAGGCACGGTCGCCCTGATCATCGGTATCGGCACGGCCCTGTGGTCGGCGTCGGCGTACATCAAGGCGTACGGCCGCGTGGCGAATCAGATCTACGAGGTGCCCGAGGGGCGCGGTCCCCTCCGGATGAACGGCACGATGCTCGCCCTGACCGTCGCGATCATCATCGGGATCCTGCTGGTGATGGTCTCGGTGCTGCTGAACGCCTCGCTCGTGGAGGGACTGCTGGGACCGATCGCCTCGAGCATCGGCGCGCAGGGCCTGCTGACCTTCCTGCTGGACTCCTTCCTGCCGATCTGGGCCTTCGCGAAGTGGCCGGTGATCCTGGTGATCGCCTTCGCCCTGATCTCACTGCTGTACTGGGGCGCCCCGAACGTCGACAAGCCCTTCCGCTTCATCTCCCCCGGTGGGGTCTTCGCGATCCTCGGCATCGCCGTCGCGGCGGTCGCTCTCTCGATCTACATGAGCACGGTCGCCGGCTACTCGAGCTACGGTGCGATCGGCGGCATCATGGCCGTGCTCTTCGCGCTGTGGGTCATCAACATCGTGATCATCCTCGGTGCCGAGGTCGACGCCGAGTACGAGCGGGCCCGCGAGCTCGAGGCCGGCAAGCCCGCCGAGGACTCCCTGGCCCTGCCGATGCGGGAGTCGAAGGGCGCAGCGAAGGCCGAGGACAAGCACGAGGCGATCGTCGACGAGGGCCGCGACATCCGCCTGCGGAACCTCCACCACGACGCCGACGCCTACACCGGCGAGGACGCCCGCCTCACCCCGCGCCACGGCGTGCCCGTGGTCGACGCGGACGGGGACAGGAACAGGGACGAGGACGAGCGCACCGACACCGCCTCCTCCGCAAAGGACTCCTGACATGTGCGGGCGCTTCGCCTTCTTCCAGGAGATCGAGCCGCTGGTCGACGACCTCGACGCCGTCGACCTCACCGATCCGCACCTGCGCGCCCGCTGGAACATCCCTCCCACCGCCCCGATCTACGTGGTCACCGAGTCGGTCGAGAAGGAGACGGGCGAGGTGCGGCGCGCGCTGCGCGTGGCCCGCTGGGGGCTGCTGCCGCCTTTCGCGAAGGACGCCTCTTTCTCCTCCCGCACCTTCAACGCGCGCCGCGAGACGCTCGCCGAGAAGCCCAGCTTCCGCGGGAGCCTCTCGCGGTATCGTGCGATCGTGCCCATGGACGGCTACTTCGAATGGGTGCGGGACGCGAAGGGCTCCCGCAAGCAGCCGTACTACATCTCGCCCGCGAACGGCTCCCCGCTGTACATGGCGGCCCTGGTCTCCTGGTGGAAGGGGCCCGGCGGGCACGAGGGTCCGGCCGCGAGCGAGGACGGAGCCTTCCTGCTCTCGGCCACGATCATCACCCGCGAGGCCACGGGGGAGCTCGCGGAGATCCATGACCGCACCCCGGTCATGCTGCGCCGCGAGGAGATCGATGCCTGGCTCGACCCCGGGATGGACGACCGCGCCGCCGCCCAGGAGTGGGTCCTCGACGACGCCCACCTCCTCGACGACGCGACCCTCGCCGTGCGGGAGGTGGATCCGGCGGTGGGGAAGGTCGGCAACGACGGTCCCGAGCTGCTCGAGGACCCGAGCCGGCTGCTGTGACCGGGCTCGCCTCCTCCGCGGCCGCGCGTCCGACCGCGGTCTGACGCCCCGCTCCCCACCCGCCCGTACCCTCGGGAGGATGACCGGCATGCCCGCCCCCACCGCTCCCCCGATGCCCCCGTCGTCGCCGGGACCGGTCTCCGCACGCGCTCGCGCGGGTTGGCGCGATCCCTTCCGCTGGATCCTCGAGAACCCCGGCACGGTGGACCTCGTCAGCTTCGGCGGGGCCACCCTGACGATGCTCGTCCTCGGGCTGGGGACCGGGAACCTCGGCTGGTGGGTCGTGTTCTCCGTGCCGATGGTGCTCGCCGGCGCGGTCTGTCGCATCCGCCCCCTGCTGGGCGTGCTCGTGATCGGTTCCCTGGCGCTCCTGCACGTCCTCGTCGGCATGCCGGTGGTCCTCGGCGACGCGATGACCTTCTACGCCCTGTTCTGCGCCGTCGCCTACGGCACCAGCACCGTGCACGTGGTCGGCGTCGTCGCGGGGATGCTGGGCGTGCTCGTCCAGTCCACCGCCTGGGCGGTGCTCGCCCTGCTCGATCAGTACGGCGGCATCGCCCAGGCGGCCACGACCTTCGTGGTGCTGGTCGTCGTCGGCACCATCACCATCGTCGCCATCTGGGCGCTCGCGAACCTGCAACGCGCCCGCGTGCGCCAGCTCGCGCTCACCCGGGAGCGGGCCGAGCAGGCAGTGCGCGAACGAGAGCAGCGCACCGCCCTCGCCGTCGCCGACGAGCGCGCCCGCATCGCCCGCGAGATGCACGACGTGGTCGCCCACTCCCTGTCCGTGATCATCGCTCAGGCCGACGGGGGCCGCTTCGTCGCGGCGCAGAAGCCGGAGAGGGCCGTCGAGGTGCTCGCCACGATCGGCGAGACCGGGCGCTCCGCCCTCGCCGACATGCGCTCCCTGCTGGGCGTGCTGCGCCAGGAGGACGAGACCAGCTTCGGGCCCCAGCCCGGGCCCGCCCAACTGTCGGATCTGATGGAGCGGGTCCGCGGCGCGGGCCTCGAGGTGGATCTCGAGATCCACGGATCACTCGAGGACCTGCCGCACGCCGTCGGCGTCTCGGTCTTCCGCCTCGTGCAGGAGTCGCTGACGAACGTGCTCAAGCACGCCGGACCCGGGGCGACAGCCGCCGTGCGGCTCGAGCGCACCGCAGAGCACCTCACGCTGGAGGTGCTCGACGACGGTCGGGGCACTGATCCCGACTCCGACGGCCTCGGCCACGGTCTGACCGGCATGCGCGAGCGGATGGCGGCGCTCGGCGGGACGCTGCAGGCGGGGCCGCTCCCCTCGCGCGGCTTCCGCGTCCAGGCGAGCGTGCCTCTGGCCGATCCCGCGGGCCCCGCCCGACCCCGCTCGACCGCCGCCTGACCCCGCTCTGCCGCTCCCGCCCGACCCCGCCCTGCCTCACCCCCAGGAGAGACCCGATGACCGAGCCCGACCCCCGCCCCCTCCGCATCGCCCTCGTCGACGACCAGCCGCTCGTGCGCACCGGATTCGCGATGGTCATCGACTCGCAGGACGACATGGAGGTCGTGGCGCAGGCCGCCGACGGCGCCGAGGCCGTTCGCGAGCTCTCCGCCCGCGCCGTCGACGTGGTGCTGATGGACGTGCGCATGCCGCGGATGGACGGCATCGAGGCGACCACGACCCTGCTCGAGCGTCTCCCAACGGACCGCGCCCCGCGGATCATCGTCCTGACCACCTTCGACCTCGACGAGTACGTGGTGGCGGCGATCCGTGCCGGGGCCAGCGGCTTCCTGCTCAAGGACGCCCAGCCCGAAGACCTCCTCAGCGCGATCCGCACCGTGCACCGGGGCGATGCGGTGATCGCCCCGTCGGCCACCCGCCGACTCCTCGAGCGCGTCGTCTCCATCCCCGAGCCCGCCGTGCAGGACGACTCCGCCCTGCACCAGCTCACGGACAGGGAGCGCGAAGTGCTGACCCTCATGGGGCGCGGACGCTCGAACCAGGAGATCGGGGCCGAACTGTTCGTCGCCGAGGCGACCGTCAAGACCCACGTCGGCCGGGTCCTCGCCAAGCTCGGCGCCCGTGACCGGGTGCAGGCCGTGATCATCGCCTTCGAGACCGGACTGGTCAGGCCCGGCGACGGCTGAGCCGCCACGCCGCCGGGCGCGGGTCGCATCATCCCCCGGTATGACGGCCCGTCATCCCGGGGCACGTCGGGCGGCGCGAGAGCACGACCGGGGGCCGACGCCGACGGGCACGCCGGCGGGCGAGCATCGGAGACGACCCCCGGCCCCTGCCCGAAGGACTCCCGATGACCGCCGCCACCCAGGCCGCTCCCCCGCCCTCCTCCCCGTCCGGTCCCCGCGCCGACGCCTCCGCCCTCCGCGCCCGCAGCCTCACCCGCACCTACGGATCGGGGGATGCGACCGTGAAGGCGCTGGACGACGTCGACGTCGACATCGCTCGCGGGGCGTTCACCGCGATCATGGGTCCCTCCGGATCGGGCAAGTCGACCCTCCTGCACCTCCTCGCCGGGCTCGACGAGGTCACCTCCGGCTCGATCGAGCTCGACGGCACCGAGATCACCGCGCTGCGGGACGACGCCCTGACGCGCCTCCGCCGCGAGCGGATCGGCTTCGTCTTCCAGTCCTTCAACCTGCTGCCGATGCTGACCGCCGAGCAGAACATCCTGCTGCCCCTCGAGCTCGCCGGCGCCCGTGTGGACCGGTCCTGGCTGGACACCCTCACCACCGCCTTCGGGATCGCGGACCGCCTCGATCACCTCCCCTCCCAGCTCTCCGGCGGCCAGATCCAGCGCGTCGCGATCTCCCGCGCGCTGGTCACCTCCCCCGCCGTCGTCTTCGCCGACGAGCCCACCGGCAACCTCGACTCCCGCACCACCGAGGAGGTGCTCGACTTCCTGCGCCTGTCGGTGGACGAGTTCGGGCAGACCGTCGTGATGGTCACCCATGAGCGGGACGCGGCCGAGCGCGCCGACCGGATCCTCACCCTCGCCGACGGCCGGATCGCCTCCGACGAGGACCTGCGGGCGGCCCGCACCGCCGAGGCCCCCCGCCCCGAGCGGGGGCAGCGCTGATGGCCCGCCCCCGAGTGCGGCTCACCCCGCTGCGCCGCCACCTCGCGGCGGTCGTCACCGTCGCCCTGTCCTGCGCCTTCGTCGCCGTGATGGTGCTCGCCGGAGCTCTGATGCAGGACACGCTGCGCGCCCAGGCCTCCCAGGCCTACGCCGGCGCCGACCTCGAGATCACGCGGGAGCTCGCTGAGGAGGACTGGGCCGCCGAGGAGCCGCTGCCCGCCCCCGCGGTCGAGGGCGTCGAGTCCGTGTGGCCGATCCCGATGACCTACCTCGAGACCAGCTCGGCGAGCACCGGCGCCTACCTCGAGGCGGTGATGCTCCCGCCCGGCGAGGAGCTCGAGGAGGGGACGACCGCCACCTCCGCCGAGCAGATCGTCCTCGGCCGCACGGCTGCCGAGACCCTCGAGGTCGGCGTCGGCGACCGCATCGATCTCGCGCCCGGATTCGCGCCGACCGACGACGCCGGGGCCGCTCCCGAGATCACCCTGGAGGTCGTCGGCATCGCCGCGGATCCCGCAGGCGCGCTCCTCGGCACGACACCCCGCCTGATGGTGCAGCAGGTCAACGCCGCGGCCGTGCTCGGGCCGACGGAGGGCACCCTCACCCAGACCTGGCTCGCCACCGTCCCCGACGGCTCCGACCCCGCTGAGGCCGCCGCACGCGCGGCGGACTCCGCCGCGCCCGGCGTCACCGTGCGCAGCGTCGACGCGGCCGAGGAGGAGGCCGCCGAGGACCTCCTGCGGGGCTTTGCCGTGCTCGGGCTGCTGCTCGCCGTGTTCGTGATCATCGCGCTGTTCACCAGCGCCGTCGTCATCGCGAACACCTTCGCGGTCACCCTCGCGCAGCGCACCCGTTCCCTCGCCCTGCTGCGCACCCTCGGCGCGACCCGCCGACAGGTCCGCGGCGTGGTCCTGCGGGAGTCGCTGCTCGTCGGCCTGCTCGGCGCGGGGCTGGGGATGCTGGCTGGCCACGTGCTGGTCCAGGCCGCGCTCGTGGGCGCCGCCGCCCTCGGACTGCTCGAGGTCCTCGTCCCGGTGCCGGTGACCCTCTGGTCGGTGCTGCTGCCCCTGCTCGCCGGCATCGCGATCACCGTGCTGGCGAGCCTCGCCCCGATGCGGCAGGCGACCCGGGTCGCACCCCTGCAGGCGCTGCGGCCCGCCCCGCCCGCCGCCGCCCGCCACCTGGGAGTCCGCGAGGCGGCCGGTCTCGCGGCCGTCGTGCTCGGCATGGCCGCCCTCGCCGGGGGCACCGCGCTGGCCGTCCGCGGGGTCGCCGCTCCCGGGCTCCTCGCCGCGATCGTCGGCGGTGTCGTGAGCTTCACCGGGGTGATGCTGGGACTCGTGACCCTCACGAGGCCCCTTGCCGCCCTCGCCGCGCGGACCGCGGGCCTGCTCGGCGGCCTCCCGGCGCGGATCGCGGGGGCGAACGTCGCCCGGAACCCGCGTCGGAGCGCGGCCACGATCGCCGCCCTGCTCATCGGCACCACGCTGATGACGATGATGACCGTCGGGGCGCGGACCGCCGAGGCGACCCTCACCGCGGAGCTGGACTCGCGCCGACCGATCGACCTCGTCCTCAGCGCCGACGAGATGCCGGAGGACGCCGCCGCGAGGATAGCCGCGATCCCCGGGATCGACGCGGCCGACACCACCGCCCGGGGCGATGTGGAGGTCGGCGCGGACGAGCCGATGACCCTCGTCGCCGCGACCCCCGAGACGGTTCGCGAGCTGTCCCACCGTCCCGCGATGGCCGCGGACCTGACCGACGGAACGGTCCTGCTCGGCCTCGAGCGCGCGGAGCGGTTCGGGCTGCACGACGGCCAGGTCCTCACCCTCCGGGACCCCGACGGGCGATCGCACGAGCTGCGGGTCCAGGTCGACGCGAACCTGCAGATGTCCCTGGTCACCCCCGGCACCCTCGAGCAGCTGGTGGGCGACGGGACGCGGCCGGTGGTGCTCGCCGACTTCGCCGATCCCGGCAGCGCCGGGCGGGAGGGCGTCGACATCCGCGAGCTGGTCGCCGCAGTCGACGAGGTCTCCTCCGGAGAGGGCTTCACCGGGGCGAGCAGCATGGTCGGCGGGGCCGAGCGGGAGGCCTACGGACAGATCCTCGACGTGCTGCTCGGCATCACCGTGGCGCTGCTCGCGGTCGCCGTCCTCGTCGCCCTCGTCGGGGTGGCGAACACGCTCAGCCTCGGCGTCGTCGAGAGGACCGGGGAGAACGCGCTGCTGCGGGCACTGGGCACGACCCGACGGCAGATGCGGGCGATGCTCGGGTGGGAGGGCGTCCTCCTCGCGGCCGTCGGCGCCGTGCTGGGCCTGCTGATCGGCAGCCTGTACGGCGTGCTCGGGATCATCGCGATTCTCGGATCGACCTACCCTGTCTCGATCACCATCCCGTGGGACCGCCTAGTGATCGTTCTGCTCCTGGCCCTCGCCGCCGGGGCCCTCGCATCCGTGCTCCCGGGCCGGGCTGCGGCGCGCACCGCCCCGGCCGCGGCGCTCGCCGCGGGCGACTGAGGCGCGACGGCGCGAGGGAGCAGGAGGGAGGGTACCGGCAGGACGTGCTGGGCGGCGGACTCGCCGCTCAGCCGTCCTGCCGCGGGAGCGGGGTGGAGCGCACCAGGTTCAGCAGCAGCACGAAGGTCGCGATGGCGAGGAGCAGCGCGAGGGCCCCCTGCCACACCATCCCCGAGCGCAGCATGCTCGCCGCCACGAGGGCCTGGAAGAGCTGCCAGGTCACGCCGTAGCCGAGCCCGAAGCGCCCTCGTGCCCGCAGGGACCGGGCCGCGAGCGCGACCAGCACGGCGAAGAGGACGAGGAAGGCGCCGAGACCCAGCCCGAACCGCGGATCGCCGACGCCGGAGGTGGCCAGCACGAGGAAGTACGACCCGGCGGCGAGCAGCATCACGGCCTCGACGAGGAGCAGCACCGTGGCCGTCGGGCGCAGGCGGGGATCCGGATCCACCTCGTCCGAGCGGTCGGCGGGGCGGGAGCCGGTGGAGGACGCGCTGGAGGGCATGGACGCACTGTATCCGCCGCCCGGGGGATGCCCCGGACGGGCCCGCGCGCACAGCATCCCCGCGGTCCTCGCGCAAGCCTCCGTGCCCGGTCTCACGGGTTCCGCACCGTGTCCGGTGACCGTGTGGGAAGTGCCACCCAGGTCGCGCGGGAAGACCCTTGTCGCCCGCCCGGACCTGGCCGGAGAATGGAGGACGGCTCGAACCGGTGCCTGCGCCGGAGACGAGCCGGAGTCCCGAGAACGCCCCGTCAGGGAGCGAACCCTCGTCGCAGTGCGACAGTACCCGTCGCGCTGCGGCGTCCTGGAAAGAGAGAGTGACGATGGACTGGCGCCACCGTGCCGAGTGCCTCAAGCATGATCCCGAGCTGTTCTTCCCGATCGGGAACACCGGACCGGCGATCACCCAGATCCAGGAGGCGAAGGCGGTGTGCCAGAAGTGCGACGTCATGACCGCATGCCTGAAGTTCGCCCTCGAGACCGGTCAGGACTCGGGCGTCTGGGGTGGCCTCTCGGAGGATGAGCGCCGCTCCCTCAAGCGCCGCAACGCGCGCGCCCGCCGCGCCAGCTGACCCTCCCTCGCGTCCCGCGGATGCCCCTCCCCCGTGGCCGCGGCCGCAGGGCCGCCCCGGCGGCGGCCCCGGCCCGCCACGCGGCGGATCCCTCCCTCAGACCTGGATCGGGTCGAGGTAGACGTCGACGACCGCACTGGTCCCCCCGCCATCCCGGCTCCCCCAGGTGAGCGTGCCGCCGAGCTGCCCCTGCACGAGGGTCAGGGCGATGTTCGTGCCGAGACCCGTCGGCTTCGCCGCCCCCATCCCGTTCCCGTCGTCCTCGATGGCGATGACCAGGTGCGAGCCGGTGCGCTCGCTGCGGATGGTGAGCGTGCCGCCGCTCTCGGAGAGCCCGTGCTCCACGGCGTTCGTCGCCAGCTCCGTGACGACCAGTGCGAGCGGGGTCGCCTCCTCGGCGCGGATCGTCCCCACCCGACCGATCTTCTCGGTGCGCACCTCCACCTGGGACTCGGCGAGCTGCGGGGTCCCTGCCCGGTGCACGGAGGCGCTCGCCGCATCCACTGCGAGGCGTAGACAGCGATCGATGACCTCGTCGAAGTGGACGGCCTCCTCGGATCCCTGCAGCAGCGACTCGTGCACCAGGGCGATCGTGGAGACGCGGCGCATGGCCTCGGTGAGCGCCTCCCGGGCCTCGTCCGTCTTCATCCGGCGGGACTGCATCCGCAGCAGGGCCGCCACGGTCTGCAGGTTGTTCTTCACCCGGTGGTGGACCTCGCGGATTGTGGCGTCCTTGGTGATCAGCTCCCGCTCCCGGCGCCGCAGCTCGGTCACGTCGCGCACCAGGATGATGGCGCCGGTGCGCTGGCCGTCCTCGGTCAGCGGCACGGCGCGCAGGGAGAGGGTCCCCCCGCGGGCCTGCATGTCGGAGCGCCAGGCGGCGCGGCCCATGAGCACGAGGGGCAGGGACTCGTCCACCGGCGAGCGGGACTGCAGCACCTCGGTCGAGTGCTCGGCGAGGGTCGAGCCGACGATGGATCCCTCGATCCCGAAGCGGTGGAAGGCGGACTGGGCGTTCGGGCTGGTCCACTGCACGATCCCGGCGGCGTCGACCTCGACCACTCCGTCGCCGACGCGCGGAGCGCCGCGGCGGGGCGGGATCGGCGCGCCCTCGATCGGGAACGCCCCGGCCTCGAGCATCTCCAGGATGCGGCGACCGAGCTGCTGCTGACGACGCTCGCTCTGCGAGGGCTCGCCGTCGCTCGCGGGGCTCTCCGCGGCGAGCACGCCGAGCGTCCGCCCGGCCTTCCGCACCCGGACCAGCAGGCCACGGGCCTCACGGCCCTCCCGCTCGATCCCGATCGCCTCCCAGCTGGGCTCCGCGCCGGCGAGGAGCGCCTGGACCTCGGAGTCGGAGTCCTCGGCGAGCACCGTCCCGACGGGGTCCTCGTAGTACACGGTGGCCCCGGTCGCGGGGCGGCAGTGGGCGACGGCCCGGGGGCCGTCGGCGGAGCGGATCCAGAGGACCAGATCGGCACGCAGGAGGTCGGACAGGAGGTTCCAGTCCCCGACGAGGTGCTGGAGCCAGTCCGCCTCCTTCTCGGAGAGCTCACGATCATCGGCGAGGAACTTGGACAGGCTCGGCATGCCCCCAGGATAGGCGCCGCCCCTGCGGTCCGGACTCAGGGGACATCCCGGCGCTGGCCTAGTCTGGGACGGACGACCCGACGAGAGGATCCTGATGAAGCTCCGCGAGACGATGAACCTGCCGCTGCCCGCCCGCGAGGCGGCCGCGATGTACGCCGACAGCGACTACGCCGAGATCCGGCGCCGCACCCTCGGAGCCGACGCGGCGAGCGCCGTGGTGGCCGGCGATCCCGCGGGCGAGTTCACCGTCACGACCGACCTGCACCTGCCCACGAATCGGGTGCCGGACATCGCCAAGCGCTTCGTCGGCTCCTCGCTGACGGTGCGCGAGACCCAGCGGTGGTCCGCTCCCGCGGCCGACGGCTCCCGCACCGGCACGATGGAGTTCGACGTCGTGGGCCTCCCCGCCGGGATGACGGGCACGGCCCGGCTCGCACCGGCCGGCGAGGGATCCTGCACGGTCGAGATCGACGGCGATCTCACGGCGAAGGTTCCGCTGATCGGAGCTCGGCTCGAGAAGGCCGCAGAGCCCTATGTCTCGAAGGTCCTGCGTGCCGAGGAGCGCTCCGCCGCGTCGTACCGGGAGCAGTCCGCCGCGAGCTGATCAGCAGGCTGCTCGGGAGCGGCACCCGGGACGATTCCGATCAGTCCGGGGTGCCGCCGGCGAGGTACTCGAGCGCACGCGGGCCCTCGGCGGCGTCGAACCACAGCAGGGCGGGGTCGGTGTCGTCGGCCTCCGCCGCGGCGGCGCTCAGCTCGGTGACATGGAAGCTCGCGATCCTGCCGTTGGTCGCGCGCACAGCAGCGATCCCGTAGGCGCCGCCGTCCTCGGCGGACGCCAGGTCGCGCTCGGGGACGTCCAGCGCGATCACGAGAGCTCTCGACGCAGCCGCGACCTCGCCGAGAGCGACGTGGGTCGCCTCCTGGAGCGCCTCGTACTCGAGATCCTCCTCGTCCCCCTGGGGAAAGGAGGCCCGGGCCTCTGCGGTGACGGCCCAGGCGGCGCGGCCCGCGACGAGCTCGACGTCGCTGCCGCTGCGCTCGAGCACGGGACGGTCCGCGGGGGTCAGCGGCAGGTAGATCCTCATGCCGTCCATCCTCTCACCCGGATCGCTCCGACCCCTCTCACCGATCGGGCTCGACCGGCGCGAGCGAGGCGCCCAGCACGGCGGGCGAGAGCGCGAGCTCGCGCAGCGCCCGGCGCAGCGGCGAGCGCGGCGCGGACTCGGCGAGCAACGCCCCGTCCCAGATTGCGGTCCGGCAGGCGACGGGGTCATCGGGCAGGAGGTGGAGCGAGGTCGGCTCGAGCCTCCCGCGCAGGAGCTCGCGCACCTGGTCCCCCGAGATCGGGGGTCCGACCCGGTTGACCACCAGGTGCAACTCCCCCTCCCCGAGCTCCTCCAGACGGGCGTGGTCCCGCAGCAGCCGGGTGATGCTCACGGGATCCGCCGAGGTCACGGCGATCACCGCATCCGCGGCGGCGACGGCGCTGAGCGCCGCGGCGTTGCGCTGCGGGGCGGCGGTGTCGTAGCTCAGCTCCTCGTCCTCCTCGAGGACCGCGCCGACGTCGGCGACGACCAGTCCGCCGCGCCGCGCGAGCGCCTGCCACACCCCGTCGAGCGAGCTGCTGCGCACCTCGGCCCAGCGGGCGGGCACCCCGATCCCGCTGAGCAGGCGCAGGCCCGGCTGGACCAGGGGCAGGAGGGAGTCCAGGGTCTCCTCATCGAGGGTGTCCCGATCGTGCGCGCGGCAGGCGGCGACCAGGCCCGGCGCCTCGTCGAGCACTCCCAGGACCTGGCTGAGGGAGGGCCCGTAGGTGTCGGCGTCCACGAGGGTCGCCTCGCGGCCGCCGGCCGCGGCCTCGGCGGCGAGGTTGACGGCGACGGTCGTCCGTCCCGGAGCGCCTCCCGGTCCCCACACCACGACCAGTCGGCCGTCGGACCCGGTGCCGCTGGTGGCGTCGCTCGCCTCCTGCACCCAGTCGGTCGCCTCGTCGCCGGAGTCGGTCGCCGCGACGAGCGCCGCGAGGATCTCCTCGATCGGCGCGGAGGCGGGCACGACGTGCCGCAGCCCCAGCGTGGTCTGCTCCCCCGCGCGCTCGTCCCGCAGCCCCACCACGGCGGCGTCCCGCAGCAGGGTCGCGAGCGGCTCGCGCCCGAGCCCCCGCACGGACACGTCGAGGAGGACGACGTCGCCGATCCCCGCGGAGACCACGGCGAGGGTTTCGGCGAGATCGGCGCAGCGCCGCACGACCCGTGCGGTGCGGCCCCGGTCGACGGCGAGGTCGTGCACGATGCGGACCTCGTCGCTGCCCGAGGCGCAGAGCACCACGTCGATCACGGGGTCACCCCGTAGGCCCCCGGGACGCCGATGACGTCGAGTCGCTCCTCCTCGGCGAGCACCTGGAGCACCTCGGCGACGCTCTCCTGCGGCACGAGCACCTCGACCGACATGGACCGCATGCCCAGCGAGCTGCCCTCGTCGACGCGCCGGACGATCGCCTCCTCCACGAGCAGGCGCGCCTCCCCGCTGCCGCCGTCCTGCGGCGCGGGGCTGGTGTGCCACAGCTCGACGGTCGCGCCGGGCACCACCGACTCCGCCACCGAGGCGTCGACGGGGATCACCACGGGGCGCAGCGCGACGTCCTCCGGCTGGCCCACCGCCGACACCGGGAGCATCTCCCCGGCCTGCACGGCGCGGCTCGCGACCGCCCCCTCGGGGACGGCGTCGAGGCTCCCGACGTAGAGCTCCTGCTGGTCCCCGAGGCGCAGCTCGACCGTCGTGAGGGTCTCGGCGTCCAGCGGATCGCCCGGGGCGATCGGCCCCTTGGCGATCAGCACCGGGGTGGTCTCGGAGAGTCTCGAGACCAGCAGGGCTCCCATAAGCACGCTGGCCACCACCAGCACGATGCCCACGATCAGACGCGGATCCCTCCATCTCGGCCTGCGCAGCCTCATCACCGGTGCGGTCGCCCCCACGGCATCCTCCTGCCCTCGCCCGGCCCTGATGGCCGGGTCCCTCGGGAGAGTACGGGAGCACGAGCGGATGGGAGGCCGACGGGGCGAGGATTGTGGACAACCCGAGGGCCGGAGCGCCATGACCTCGGCGCCGCGCGGGGCCGGACCGGTTGTCCACAGAGCCCCCACGGAATACTCGGAAAGCTGTGAGACTATCCGTGACGCAGTCGAAGCAGCAGTCGCCGGAGCATCCCGTGAGCCGGCAGGAGTCGGAAGGAGCAGTGGTGGCGCCCCGCTTCATCCCGTTGTCCGACGTGGCCGAGATGCTGTCCATCTCCGCCTCGCAGGCCTACGCCCTGGTCCGTTCCGGCGAGCTGCGAGCGATCAAGGTCGGCGGCCGCGGCCAGTGGCGGGTCGAGGTCACGGAGATCGAGTCATACATCGAGCGCAGCTACGCCGCCACCGCCCAGATCCTCGAGGAGGAGCGGGCCGCCGAGCACCCCTCGATCCGCGGAGGGGTCTGATCCCTCCGGACCGCTCCCCGCTCAGCGGGGACGCACCGCCAGGATCGACGAGAGCACCACGCTGAGGCGTGAGGAGCCGGGGACCGAGGACCGCTCCCCCGTCGGGAGCGACACGACGTCGATCAGCTCGGCCCCGACATCGGCGATCCGCCCCGTGATCCCACCCGACCTGGTCTCTACCCGGACCGTGGCGCGATCTCTCGCCATGCCCCGCAGCATCGCCCCCAGTCCCCGCGGCGCGAGCGCCGACTCCTCGAGCGGACGCGCCCGGGCGCTCAGCCCCTCGAGGAGCACGATCGCGGTCAGGGGCACCAGCGAGGCCCGTCCGGCACCATCCTCCCGAAGCGTCATCCAGGAGGACGAGACCTCCTCGACCCGACCGGAGAGGCGCAGGCTCTCGCTCAGCTGGAGGACCACGGGGCGATCGAGGGATGCCCGCAGACGATCCGCGAGGGTCAGCTGCGCCCGCTCGGCGCGGGCCAGATCCTCGGAGACCGCCAGCATCTCCTCCCGCTCCTGATGCGCGAGGCGCCCCGAGAGGTCCTCGAGGAGCCGGTCGAGGTTCGGGTCGTCAGCCATGACCGCCACTGTAGAGCCCCGCTCCTGCAGCCGGGGCGCGGGGCCGCCGTCGTCCACATGGCACTAAAGGACCATTGCGCCGTGTCCCAATCCACACTAGGTTCCCAGGAAAGAGATCGATCGACACCAAACTGCATCAAACGACACGGTCCGCAGGCCGGGTGTCACGAGGGGTCAGGGGGATCCTATGGAGCAGCAGCACGACGACGGCGCCGAGAGCGTCAGAACACAGCCCGGGGGTCTGCTGTGCGGGGCCGTCCTCGCCGCCCTCGCGACCGCAGGGATGACGGCCGCGGCGTCGGCCCTCCTGCCGAGCGCGCGCTCGGGCGACCCCGCCGCCGCGCTGCAGGGAATGCTCCTGGCCGGGACCGCAGCGCTCGGTGCACTCCTCTGCCTGTACCTCGCGGTGATCTGGTCGCTCGCCGGCCTGATCCTGATCGCCGGCCCCGCCAGCCGCACCGGCCGCACCCTGCTCGCCGCCCTGCGGATGATCGCTCCGCGCATCGCCCGCCGGATCACGCTCGGGGCCGCGCTCGCGACCACTGCCACCGGTCTCGCGCTCGGCCCGGCGCTCGCCGTCTCCCCGTCGACCGATCCCGAGGAGGCCCCGCGCCCGATCGCGGTCGCCGCGGAGCTGCGGCCCGCCGCTCCGGCCGAAGCTCCGACGGAGTCCCCGTCCGGCGATCCGGCCGAGCGGCCACAGCCCTCCTCGGCCCCGGAGGACGCGACGGAGGCCGAGGACCTGCCGCCCCTGGGATGGGAGACGGCATCGCCCGAGTCCGCGCAGGACACCGCCGTCCCTGAGCCGACCCCGATCTCCCCTCCGCCCCCGAGCTCGCCCGGATCCTCAGCGCCACCTGCGCGCACGATCACCGTGGCCCCCGGAGACACGCTGTGGAGCCTCACCGATGACCTCCTCGGCCCGGGCCCTGACAGCACGCAGGACGTGGCCGCCGCCTGGCCCCTGCTGTACGACCTCAACCGCGACAGGATCGGCGACGATCCCGAGCTCATCCGCCCCGGGCAGGAACTGATCGTGCCCACCTCCCTCGCCTCCCTGGAGCAGCGATGACCAGCATCTACCACCGACCGGCACACACCGGGGAGCAGTCCGGGCCCCAGCGCACGGACGATCCCGGGCAGGTTCAGCGCATGGTCGAGGCGGTCGCGCGCCACGCCATCGAGATCGTGCGCGACATGCGGCCCGAGAACGCGCTGTCCCGCATCGTCACCCCCGAGGTCACCTCGATGCTCGCCCGCCGTGCCGCGCTGACCCGGCGACTGCGCGCGACCACCGGATATGCCCCGGTGCAGCGGGTGCAGGTGACCGGGGTGCGTACCTGCATCGTCAACGAACGGACCGTCGAGGCGAGCTGCGTGGTCCGCGAGCCGGAGCGCAGCCGCTTCCTCGCCATGCGCTGGGAACTGCGGCACTCCGGATGGCGGGTCACGGTGCTCGAGATCGGGTGACCTCGCGGGGCGGAGGCCGAGCAGCTGCCGCTCGGTGAGGAGCTCCGCACCGCCTCATTACGGCAGAAGTGGCGGTTGAACCCCAATTACATGAGCCAACCCCCCCCCCCCCCCCCCATACCCATCCCCCCCCCCCCCCCCCCCCCCCCCCCCCCCCACTCCTCTCTCGCGGGTCGGTGCGTCGGGTCCGGGTCAGTCGCGGCGGCGCTTGCTCGCGCGGCGGCGCTGCGCCCGGTTCGCCCCGGCCTGGCTGGGGGCGCCCTCCGGCTTGTCCGAGGGGGTGGTGCGGGCGGCGCTCTCCGCGGTGGTGTCCTGGCGCTGCTGCCGCTCGCGCTGGCGACGCTGAGCACGGGTGAGCGTGCCGGAGTCCTGCACCCCGCTGCCCTCCGCGGAGCTGTAGCGCAGCTGACCGGCGGACGGGCCGTCATCCAGCCCCTTCGCGACGATCCGCACGGAACCCGAGGGGCTCGCGTCGGCCGCCTCCTCGCTGGCGCCCTCCTCGCTGGAGTCGTTGTCGTCGGCGGCGTCCGCGTCCGCGGCGGTCTCGTCCGTCGACGTGGCGGCGCCCTCGGCGTCGGAGTCCGTGTCGGCCGTCCCGGACTCTCCGTCCGCGGAGTCCGATGCCTCCGACGAGCCCGTCGTCGTGGCCGCCGCCGCGGCACCTGCTCCCGCGCCGGCCGCGGCGGCGCCCGCCGCCTTGACCGCGCCCTGGGTCGCACGCAGCAGGTCGCTGACCGCCTTCGGCACCACCTGATCGGTCTTCTCGACCTTCACCTCGAGGTTGTAGACGTAGCCGACCACGTCTTCCTTGATGCCCGCGATCATGTCGTTGAACATCAGATGGCCTTCGCGCTCGTACTCGATGAGCGGATCGCGCTGGGCCATGGCGCGCAGGCCGATGCCCTCCTTGAGGTAGTCCATCTCGTAGAGGTGCTCGCGCCAGCGACGGTCCATCACCGAGAGCAGCACGCGCCGCTGCAGCTGCGCGAGACCCTCGTCGCCGAGCTCCTCGCGGCGCCGCTCGTAGGCGACGCGGGCATCCGCCAGGATCTCCTCGCGCAGGACGTCGGCACCGAGGTTCTCCTTGCCGCCGACCTCTTCGATCAGCTCGTCCGCGGTGATCGAGACGGGGAACGCCGGACGCAGGGCGCCCCACAGCTCCTCGAGATCGACGTCCTCGGGGTTCACGCCCTTGGTGTGCTCCGCGACGGTGCCGCCGATGACCTCGTCGATGAAACGCTGGATGTGCTCCTCGAGCTCCTCGCCCTCGAGGATCCGCGACCGCTCCTCGTACAGCTTCTTGCGCTGCTTGGTGAGGACGTCGTCGTACTTCAGGACGTTCTTGCGGATCTCCGCGTTGCGGGACTCGATCGAGTTCTGCGCGCGCTGGATCGCGCCCGAGACCATCCGACCGGTGAGCGGAATGGACTCGTCGACGCCACCGCGCGCCAGGAGCGACTCGGCCGCGCCCGCGTTGAACAGCCGCATCAGGTCGTCCTGCAGCGACAGGTAGAAGCGGGACTCGCCCGGATCGCCCTGTCGGCCGGAGCGACCGCGCAGCTGGTTGTCGATGCGTCGCGACTCATGGCGCTCGGTGCCCAGCACGTACAGGCCGCCGAGCTCGACGACCTCGTCGTGCTGCTCGGAGATCTGCTCCTTCGCCGCCTCGAGGGCCTCGTCCCACGCCGCCTCGTACCCCTCCGGGTCCTCCTCGGCGTCCAGCCCGCGCGCCGCGAGATCCGCATGGGCCATGAACTCGATGTTTCCGCCGAGCATGATGTCGGTGCCGCGGCCGGCCATGTTGGTGGCGACCGTGACGGCGCCCTTCGCACCCGCCATCGCGACGATCGCGGCCTCGCCCGCATGGTTCTTGGCGTTGAGCACCTCGTGCGTCACGCCCTGCGCGGTCAGCAGCTTCGAGAGGTACTCGGACTTCTCGACGCTGGTGGTGCCCACGAGCACCGGCTGCCCGCGGTCGTGCCGGGTGACGATGTCCTCGACCACCGCGTCGAACTTGGCCTTCTCCGTGCGGTAGATGCGATCGGGCTCGTCCTTGCGCTGCATCGGGCGATGCGTCGGGATCGGGACCACGCCGAGCTTGTAGGTGTTCATGAACTCGGCGGCCTCGGTCTCCGCGGTGCCGGTCATGCCTGAGAGCTTCTCGTAGAGCTTGAAGTAGTTCTGGAGGGTGATCGTGGCGAGGGTCTGGTTCTCGGCCTTGATCTTCACCCCCTCCTTCGCCTCGATGGCCTGGTGCATGCCTTCGTTGTAGCGGCGACCGGCGAGGATGCGGCCGGTGTGCTCGTCGACGATGAGCACCTCGCCGTTGAGGATCACGTAGTCCTTGTCGCGCTTGAACAGCTCCTTCGCCTTGATCGCGTTGTTCAGGAAGCCGATCAGCGGCGTGTTGAGGGACTCGTAGAGGTTCTCGATGCCGAGGTGGTCCTCGACCTTGTCGATGCCGCTCTCGAGGACGCCGACGGTGCGCTTCTTCTCGTCGACTTCGTAGTCGCGGTCGCGGCGCAGCAGCTTCACAACCTTCGCGAACTCGGCGTACCACTTATTGGCGTCCCCGCCCGCAGGGCCGGAGATGATCAGCGGGGTGCGGGCCTCGTCGATGAGGATCGAGTCGACCTCGTCGACGATCGCGAAGAAGTGGCCGCGCTGGACCCGGTCCGCCGGGGTCAGGGTCATGTTGTCGCGCAGGTAGTCGAAGCCGAACTCGTTGTTCGTGCCGTAGGTGATGTCCGCGGCGTACTGCTCGCGGCGCTGCGCGGGGGTCATCCCCGAGGTGATCACGCCGGTGGTCAGGCCGAGGGCGCGGAAGACTCGGCCCATCAGGTCGCTCTGGTACCCGGCGAGGTAGTCGTTGACGGTCACCACGTGCACGCCCTTGCCGGCGAGCGCGTTGAGATAGGCGGGGAGGGTCGCGACGAGGGTCTTGCCCTCACCGGTCTTCATCTCGGCGATGCGGCCGCGGTGCAGCGCGGCACCACCCATGACCTGCACGTCGTAGGGGCGCTGGCCGAGAGTGCGGTCGGCCGCCTCACGCACGGCGGCGAACGCCTCGACCATGATGTCGTCGAGGGTCTCTCCGTCCTCGAGCCGCTCCTTGAAGTGGTCGCTCTCCGCGCGCAGCTCCTCGTCCGTCAGCTCGGAGAAGACCTCGCCGGCCTGCTCGACCTTCCGCGCGATGGACTCGAGCCGGCGGACCTCGCGGCCCTCACCGGCGCGCAGGATCCTGTCGAAGAGGTGTGCCACTCGTGCTCCCGTATCCGTTGATCGGCGCCCGTCCGGGCGCAATGGTGCTGACCCATCGTAAGCGTCCCCCTCGGAGCGGGTGACGCGGTGGGGCGATCGTCACGACGCCCGGGCGTCGGCGAGGCGCTCCCGCAGCGGTGCGGAGAGCGAGCCGGTCCCCGGACCGACGGCGACCTCGAGCGTGTCGAGCCCCTGCCAGCGTGCGGCGTGGCGCAGCTCCGCGGCGAGGGCGTCGAGCATCCCCTCCTCGTCGGGCCGACGCGGGGCGGGCACATGGGGCAGTGGCTCGCGGAAGGCCCCGCGCACCTCGAGCACGCCCCGGTCCCGGGCGGCGCGCAGGTCGACCCGGGCCGGGAAGAGGTCCTGGTGCAGGAAGGGCAGCGCGTAGTAGCCGGTGGTGCGCTTCGCGGCGGGGGTGTAGATCCCGATCCGGTAGTCGACGTCGAACAGATGCGCTAGACGGGGGCGGTGGAAGACGATCGGGTCGAAGGGGCTCACGAGCGTGGAGACGCTCAGCGGCGACGCCCCGGGGGCGTCACGGTGCAGCAGCAGGGTGCGGTCCCCCGCCGGGTGCCGGACCACGACCTCCTCGAGCACGCCGCCGGTGAGGAGCTCCTCGACGGCGGGGCGCACCTGGGCGGTGCGCAGGCGGAAGTAGTCGGCGAGCGAGCTGATCTCGGCGATCCCGAGCGCGCGGGCCGCCCGCGCGACGAGCTCGCGGACCTCCGACTCGTGCCGGGCGCCGAGGTCGCCCGGATCCGTCGATGCGTCCGCTGCGACGTCGGAGCGGACCGTCCCGGTCGGCTCGGCGCCGCCGGTGGCGAGCTCGGCGAGGCGCTCGGCCGCGTCGTCGACGGCGACGTACAGCCGCTCGAACTGCGCACTGCGCCCCACGCAGTCCAGGCAGCCCGCGCGGAAGAGGTACTCGACCACCCACTGGCTCGAGGTGCGCCTCCAGCCCCAGCCCTCGCCGCGCTCGGTGTCGCCGAGATGGCGGGAGATGGCCGCGGCGCTCGAGGGACCGATTTCCTCGAGGGCGGCGATGATGCGGGGCAGCAGGCGCGGGGAGGCCTCGGCCGCCTCGCGCACGTTCCCCCAGTCGCGCTGCGCCACGGCCCGGCGGCGGAAGTCCAGCAGGGCGTGGACCTCCTCGGTGGTGTAGACCGCCTCGTGGGCGAGGGCCTCGTGGACCAGCCGTCCGCGGCCGGGCCGGGAGGCGCGGTCCAGCACCGCCGGATCCCAGGCACCCGACCGGGTGTAGACCGGGAGGTGGTGGGCGCGGGCGAAGACGCTCACGGAGTCGATCTGCAGCAGGTGGGTGTGCTCGAGGGTGCGCCGCAGGGCGCGACGGCTCGCGGCGGCCGTGGGCTCCTCGTGCCGGCGGGCCGGGCCGATCCCCTGGGAGCGCAGGGCGATCCGGCGGGCGGCGGTCCAGGTGAGTGTGCGGGTCATGGGTCCTTCCGAGGTCCGGACGTGAGCCGGCCGGGAGGGCGGATTCGCTCCTCCCGGCCGGACGTCGGCGGGGCTCAGCCGGCGGGCTGGAGGTCCCCGTCGAGCTCGATCACGCCGTAGTTGAAGCCGCGGCGGCGGTAGACCACCTTGTGCCGACCGGACTCGGCGTCGATGAAGAAGAAGAAGTCGTGACCCACGAGCTCCATTCGGTAGAGGGCGTCCTCGACGCTCATGGGCGTGGCGGGGTGCTTCTTGGTGCGGATCAGCACGGGGCTGCCGGCCTCGGCGAGGTCCACGCCCTCGGCGGGCGGGTTCTCCGCCTCCGGGGCGTCCTCCGGGGCGGGGGCGACAGCGCTCGACGGCTGCAGGGTCTCGGGCAGCTCCTGGTCCGCGGGCATGGTGCGGACGGACGCGCCGGCACCCTGATGGGCCTTGTCGCGGCCGCGGTGGCGGTCCTTGCGACGGTCGCGGGCGCGGCGGAGGCGCTCGAGCAGCTTCCCGTAGGCGATGTCCAGGGCGCCGTAGAGATCGTCCGCCCGGGCCTCCGAGCGGACGACGGCGCCGTTGTCGTGCACGGTGAGCTCGACGCGATCGCTGAGCTCGGTCTGCCTGGGGTTCTTCTCCTGCGAGATCTCGACGTCGACCCGCAGCGCCGCAGGGGCGAGCTGGGTGACCTTGTCGAGCTTCTCGGCGAGGTGACGGCGGAAACGATCCGGGACGTCCATGTGGCGTCCGACGACATTGATCTCCATGAGGTTCTCTCCTCCAATCAGGGGCGGCCGCTCGGAGCCCGGCCGCAGTGGCTCTTCGGCTGGGGTGCGCACCTCCTGGCGAGAGGGGGATCGTCCGTGTGTGACGAGTCGCATAAGCATGCCACGTCTTCCGGGGTGTTCGCTGATCAACGGTCCTGCGAAGCCGGATTCCCTCCGCCGGGGAGGCCGACGGGAGCCGGGATCCGCGCGGCGGCCACCACCGCGGCCCCGAGCACCTCCAGCCCCGCCGCGGTGAGTGCTCCGTGCAGGGCGCGCAGCGTGGACCCGGTGGTGACCACGTCGTCGACGATCACCACGGGGGCGCCCCGCCGGGCGGCGCGACGGGCGGCCCGCTCGTCGAGGAGCATCCCGCGGCGGCGCCGACCCCGGGATCCCAGTCCCTCCTGGGTGTTCGTCGGGCTCGCGCGCAGCAGCAGGGGACGGCCCAGGCCCCGCGCCGCCAGCTCGCGGACCAGCTCGGCGGTGTGGTCCTCGCCGCGGCGCAGCCGGGCGGCGAGCCGGGAGGGGACGGGGACCAGGTCCGGCCCCTGCCCGTCGTCGGGGAGTCCCGCGGCCCCGGTGATAGCGGTGACCGCCGGGGCGAGCCCCTGCGCGAGGTCGGGGCCGAGGTGCAGCCGGCCGCCGTTCTTCCAGGCGAGGACGATCCGCTGGAGGTCCCCGCCGTACTCGCCGAGGGCCCAGACGGGCAGCAGCGGCACGTGGTCCACCCCCGCGGGAGCCTCCGGCCCCTCGTCCCGCACCCGCGCAGCATGCAGCTGCTGGAGCGCGTCGCAGGTGGCATCGACCCGCACCGGCGGGGCGCTGAGCAGGGCGCGGCACGCGGCGCAGAGCCATGCACCCTCGGTCCCGCAGGGGCAGTCGCGCGGGGCGACGAGACCGCAGGTCTGGGCGAGCACCTCCCGGACCCACTCCCCCGCCGCGGCGAGGACCCCGCGCTGCTCACGCTCGGAGAGGCCGGGGACAGGGGGATCGGCGGTGCGCATGTGCCGATCCCACCGCACCCTGCGCCGCGGCGTCGGGGATCGGGCGCGGCGGTGGATGACGGCGCCCTCGGGAGGAACGATCCGCCCCGGGTCAGTAGAAGGACGGGTCCCTCGCCTCGAGGGGGATCTCGCTCCAGGTCTGGCCGTCGCTGCGCAGCAGCTGCCCGCTGTCGGTGCCCGCCCAGATCGCCTCGGCGATCACGGTGCCGGCCAGGCGGTCGGTGCCGGGTCGCGGGGAGGGCAGCGGGTCCCTCCCCGACGCGAAGTCCACGACCAGGGCCCGCTGCTCCCCGGTGCTCGGGTCCGTGCCCAGGAGGATCATCGCGATCTCGTCGTACCAGCTGGCCTGGGTGACATCCTCGAGGAAGGTGCGTAGCTGCACCGGCTCCGTGAGGGAGGAGGGCGCCCCGTCCTCATCGCGCACCACCGCGCAGAGGTCGACTCGGGCGCCCCCGGCGTCGGCGGACAGCACCAGCAGTCGGGTGGCGTCGGCGGCGAGGTCCAGGGCGCGCACTTCGCGCCCGGCGAGCCAGGGGGCGTCGATGCGGGCATCCCCCCGGGCGTCCGGCACGGAGAGGGCGAGCAGTGCCCCGGCGTTCGTGCGCGTCGACGTCCAGGCGTAGCCCGCGTCGTCGAGCCGCGGGGGCACGAAGCTGCCGCCGGCCGCGGCGTCGCGCACGGGCACCGAACCGTCGGTCGACGCCACCAGGACCGTCGAACCGGCGGTGTCCAGCGCCGCGACGAGGATCCCGTCGGGCGCGATGACCGGCGAGCTGACGGTGCGGCCGGCGAGACCGGGGACCAGCTGGACCGGGTCCGTTCCCGCTTCCACCTCGCCGAGGGCGACGACGCCGCGGGGACCGGCGGCGATGGGCCGATGGCCGGGCAGGGCCCGCTCGATCCGCGCCTCCTCGTCGTCGTTCACGGCACGGCCGGCGAGCAGCAGCTGCACCTCGGCGAGCGCCGGCATGGAGCGCAGCGACGCCTCCATCTGGGCGAGCGCGAGGGCGCGGCGCGCGGTGGGCAGGGCGGTGATCGGGGCCGGCACCACCACCTGGAGGGTGCCGTCGGGCGAGGTGGTGATCTCGGCGAGCGCGATCTCCGCGGAGTCGGGGATCTCGCTGCGGACCGCGGGGCGGAGCATCTCGACCGGTCCCTGCCGCAGTCCCTCGAGGATCGCTGCCGGACCCCGCTGCGCGGCGAACCAGCGGTGATCGGGCACCAGATGGGCGGACCGCGGGTCGACGAAGTAGAGGCGGGTGGGGCTGTACAGCGTCTCGAAGGCCGCCTCCGAGAGGTAGATCCCGTCGGGGACGTCGCTGATGCGCCACTGCCCCTCGATCAGCTCCACCCCGATCTCGATCTCGCGCGCGAGCGGGCTCGCCAGGAGGCTGCGCACTCCGCGCTGGTCGACGACCGAGAGGGTCTGCAGATGCAGCACCAGCCGGGTCTCGGAGAGGGGCTCGACCTCGATCTCCTGGCTGCCGGAGTAGACGGTCACGGCGGCGCTCGGATCCCACACCGGGGCCAGCTCCGGCGTGAGGTACTCGCGAGCGACCGCGAAGTCGTCCTCGGAGCCGACGCCGGCCTGCACGAAGCCGGACACCAACTCCTCGGGGGTGGCGTCCTCCGGCGGCGGCAGGGCCTGGACGTACGGCGCGCCGGGCCGCTCCTGGACCTCGAGCGGCCGCGAGTCGATCGGCGACGAGGTGGGGATACGGGCGCAGGCCGCGCCGAGGCCGAGCACTCCGAGCACCCCCGCGGCGCGCAGGAGGTCGCGACGGTCCGGGATCATCGAGGGCCTCCCTCTTCGGCCGGGGACAGCTCACCCAGGGCGGGCAGCTGGGCGGGATCGATGCGGATCTCCCCCGTCGGCGTGGTCGAGTAGGTTCCGGCGTCGGCCCGGTCGAAGGAACGCTGCAGGGGCAACGGGGAGCGGGCGAGGGTGATGCCGGGGCGGCGGGGCAGGGTCAGGCGGAACACCGCTCCGGCCCCCTCCTGGCCCCAGGCCTGGAGCCACCCGGAGTGCAGCCGGGCGTCCTCGACCGAGATCGAGAGGCCGAGTCCGGTGCCGCCCAGGGTGCGGGCGCGGGAGGGATCCGCGCGCCAGAACCGGTCGAAGACCCTCCGGGCCGCCTCGGGCGAGATCCCGTGCCCGTAGTCCTGGACCACCACGGCCACGGCGTCCTCGTTCCCGGCGGTCTGCACCAGCACCGGGCTCCCCGCGCCGTGCTCGATCGCATTGGTCAGCAGGTTGCGCAGGATCCGGTCGATCCTCCGCGCCTCCACCACGGCGTGCATCCCGTGCCCGGCGAGGCGCACGTCCAGCAGGCAGCCGCGTGCTCCCGCGAGATGGCGCACGTCCTCGACGGCGCGCAGCACGAGATCGTCGAGGTCCTCCCGGGAGGCCTCGAGCTGGGCGGCCCCCGCGTCGAAGCGGCTGATCTCCAGGAGATCGGCGAGCAGCACCTCGAAGCGCTCGACCTGGGCCGAGAGCAGCTCGACGGGTCGGCGGAGGTCCTCGGGCAGATGCTCCCGATCGGCATGCAGCACGGAGGTGGCCATGCGGATGGTGGTCAGGGGGGTGCGCAGCTCGTGCGAGACGTCGGCGACGAAGCGGTGCTGGACCCGGGACAGCTCGGTGAGGTCCTCGACCTTCTGCTCGAGGGTCGCGGCCATGCCGTTGAAGGAGACGCCCACCCGGGCCAGCTCGTCCCCGCCGGAGACCTCCACGCGGGACCGGAGGTCGCCGCCCGCGATCCGCTCAGCGGCGACGGCGGCCCGACGCAGCGGGATCGTCACCAGGCGCGCGACGACGATCGCGATGCCCACCACAAGGGCCAGCAGCACGCCGCCCCCGCCGAGGATCACCGACTGCACGAAGGCGAGGGTCTCCTGCTCCTCCTGCATCGAGAAGACGAGGTAGAGGTCGTAGGAGCCGACGCCCGGCACGACCACGCGCGTGCCGACGAGGAGCGCGGGGACGGTGCGGCCCTGCTCGTCCTCCCGGCCGATCGAGCGCCACAGCACCTCGTCCGGCTGCTGGGCGACGGCGGCCGCGAACTCGTCGTCGACCTCCTGGAAGAGGCTGCTGTCGGAGGAGGCGACCGGGAACACCACCCCGGAGGTCTCCACGGGCACGAGGGCGACCTCGCGCCGATCCCCGCCTCCCGGCCCGCCGGCGGACTGCACGAAGGCGTTCGAGGCGTCCTGCTGCTGGGTGCTCGTGGCCCCGGCGAGGCCGGTGAGGGTGTCGGTGAGGTCCGAGCGCACCTCGAGCGTCTCCTCGAGCACCCGATCGCGGCGCTGCTCGTACAGACCGTCGGCGATCACGGAGGACAGGTAGGCGCCCACGGCGAGCATCGCGAGGATCGAGAGCAGCGTCGTGACCACCACGACCCGCAGCGCGAGCTGCCAGTGACGCGGGTCGAAGGCGCGCCCGAGGCGGGCCGCGGCCGACGGCACGGGGCTCCCCGCCCCGGTCACCTGCCCACCGCCGCTCAGGCGGTGCCCGCGCGGTAGCCGACCCCGCGGACGGTCACCACGATCCGCGGGTTCTCGGGATCGTGCTCGATCTTCGAGCGCAGGCGCTGGACGTGCACGTTGACGAGGCGGGTGTCGGCGCTGTGGCGGTAGCCCCACACGTCGCGAAGCAGCACGTCACGGGTGAAAACCTGCCAGGGCTTGCGGGCCAGCTGCGTGAGCAGGTCGAACTCGAGCGGGGTCAGCGGGATCAGCTCGCCGTCCCGGCGCACCTCGTGGCCGTCGACGTCGATGCTGAGATCGCCGATCGTCAGCTGCTCGGTGCTGGGCGGCTCCGCGCGACGCACCCGGGCCTTGATCCGCGCGACCAGCTCCTCCGGCTCGAAGGGCTTGGTGAGGTAGTCGTCGGCCCCGGCCTCGAGCCCCTCGACCACGTCGGCGGTGTCGGTGCGCGCGGTGAGCATGATGATGGGCACCCCGGAGTCGCGGCGCAGCCGCCGACAGACCTCGATGCCGTCCATGCCCGGGAGCATGAGGTCCAGCAGCACGAGGTCTGGGCGCAGGCGCGGGAAGGTCTCGAGTGCCGAGGCGCCGTCGGGCGCGGTGGCGACCTCGTAGCCCTTGCCGCGCAGGACGATCCCGACCATCTCGGCGATCGCCTGATCGTCGTCGACCACGAGGATCCGTGAAGGCGTCGTCATGTCGGACATTGTGCCACCGGCCGGGCCCGGGTCCGGGGAACGGCGGAGGCCCGGGGCGTCGAACGCCTCCCGAAGACGCCGACCGATCGACGATGGTCGGGTCGGAGGAGGGCCCACGGTTCCGTAGGTTGTGCGGGGCAGCAGTCGTCGACGAACCGTTCGAGGAGGACCCATGACCACCGGATGGACCGCACCGGGAGCCGCCGACGCGGAGGGCTCGCCGTCTCCGGAGGTGCCGACGCCCGCACCCGGGACGCCGGCGCGCGGACCGCAGCGGGAGCTCACCGTGTCCCTGCCGCTCTTCCCGCTCCGCCCCCTCGGCCTCGGCGAGATCCTCGGCGCCGCGGTCCGGATCTACCGCCTGCGCGCGCGCACCGCGCTGAGCCTCGCCGCGATCGTCCACGGCATCTCCTACGCGCTGATCACCCTCGCCACGGGCGCGGGACTGATCCCCTTCATCGGCGAGATGCAGGCCGCCTTCGAGGACCCCACCGCCACGACACCGATCGGCGCGGGCTCCGCGGGGGACCTGGTCCTCACCATCGCGAGCTATGTCCTCACCTTCGTGGTGAGCGTGGTCGCCGCCTCGCTCGTGACAGTCGCGCTCACCGAGCTCGCGATCGGTGAGGCGCGGGGCCAGGGCCCGAACCGCGCCGCTCTCACGGCCTCCATGCGTCGCAACGCCCTGCCCGCCATCATGATCTCCCTGCTCGTCGGGCTGCTCGGGCTGATCGTCTTCGCGGTCCCGCTCGGACTCGGCATCCTGCCGGCGATCCTGATGGGCGAGGCGAACCTGCTCACCGTGGGGGCCGTGCTCCTGGGCGTCCTCGTCGGCCTCCTCGGGCTGATCTGGATCTGGGCGCGCACCGTCCTGGCCGTCCCCGCGCTCGTCGTGGAGGGGACGGGGATCGGCGGCTCGGTCGCGCGGGCCTTCGCCCTGACCCGGGGCCGAAACCTGTGGCGGATCCTGGGGATCTCCCTCCTCCTCGTGCTCATCGTGTCCCTCGCGGTGCAGATCATCTCCGGCGTCCTCGGGACCGTCGGCTTCGTCGCCTACATCGCGATCCTGTTCGCGAGCAACGGCACCGCGCTCGTGCTCGGCATTGCGGTGCTGACCATCCTGACGATGCTCGGCAGCTATGTGGCCACGGTGCTGGTCGCCCCGTTCCAGTCGGCGGCGATAGCCGCCCTCTACGCCGACGCCCGGATGCGGCAGGAGGCCTGGGACGTCGAGCTCACCCGCAGCTCCCGCGAGGCCTGGGACGCCGGGGGCGACCGGTGATCCTCGCCGGCGGCGTGCCCGTGGATCCCGAGGAGGCGCGTCGGCGCACCCTCGAGGAGCTCTCCAAGGGCGAGTACGACGACTCGCCGGGCTTCGTCGCCTGGCTGTTGCAGACCCTCGAGGATTGGCTCGCGGGGATGCTCGACGGGGTCGACGGCTCCTCGCCGCTGCAGGCCGGACTCGCCATCCTGATCGTGATCGCGCTGGTCGTGGCCACGGTCCTGGTGCTGCGGCGCACGGGTCTGCTGCGCCGCGGCCACGCCCTCGCCGTGGACGTCGAGCTCGATGCCGAGCCGGTCCTCGGCGCCGAAGAGCTGCGCGCCGCCTCCCGCCGGGCGGTCGACGCCGGCCGCACCGACGACGGCACCGTCCTCGCGCTGCGCGCGCTTGTGCGGGATCTCGAAGAGCGCACCCTGCTCGACGTCGCCGCGGGGATGACCGCGCACGAGGCGGCCCGCGATGCCGCGGTCTCCTTCCCCGACCTGCAGGGACGCCTCGATCGCGCGGCGGCCGCCTTCGACACCGCCGCCTACTCCCAGCGCACCGCCTCCCCCAAGCAGGCTGAGGACCTGCTGCGCCTGGCCGAGTACATCGCCGAGGCCTCGCCCGACCTCAGCCGCGCCGCCGAGGCCGCCGGGGCCGGACACGGGAGCGTGTCATGAGCGGGGAATCCGTCCTGCTGCGCGCCGGGACCGCGCCGTCCGCTGACTCGCCCACGGACGGGGCACGTCGTCGGCCGTGGATGACCGTGCTGGTGGTGATCGCGGTGCTCGCGGCGGTGCTCGCGAGCGTCGCCCGCGGTCTCTACCGGGACGGCCCGCTCGAGCCCGACGCCCCCACCGCCGGCGGGTCGAAGGCCGTGGTGCAGGTGCTCGGGGATCTCGGTGTCGAGGTGACCGTGGATCGGCACACGTCCGCCGCGGCCGACGCCCTCCGCGGTGGCGGGACCGTGCTGGTCACGGAGCCGAACGCGCTGTCCGGGGAGCAGCTCGCGCTGCTCGACGAGGCCCGCGCGGACGGCGGGGGCCGGCTGGTGCTGGTCGCCCCCGACGGTGAGGCCCTGTCCTGGCTCGATACCGCCATCTACCCCGTGGGCATGCACGGGGACGAGGCGCTCCTCGAGCCCGGGGCGGGCTGCGGCGATCTCGCCGGCGGCGCGCGGATGCTCGAGATCCCGCAGGAGAACGACTCGCTGCGCGGGCCCGCGTACCTCTACCGCACCGTCGAGGGCACGGGTGCCCGGATCTGCTTCCCCCTCGACAACTGGGCGCTCGTCGCCGAGGACGACGGCCTCGTCGTGCTCGGCAGCGCCGATCTGCTCACCAACGCGGGCGTGGGGCGGGCCGACAACTCGGCGCTGGTCCTCAGCACCCTCGGCGCCGAGGGCACGCTGAGCTGGTACGTCCCGTCCCCCAACGACCCGATGGCCGCGGCCGAGGGCACCCTGCTCGCCCACATTCCGTCCTGGGCCGGGCCCCTCCTGCTGTGGGTCCTGCTCGCCGCCGTGCTCGCCCTGCTCGCGCTGTCCCACCGGCTCGGACCGGTCGTGGTCGAGCCGATGCCCGTCACCGTGCGCGCCCAGGAGCTCGTGCTGGGCCGAGCCCGGCTGCTGCAGCGGGCCGGCGCCCCCGACGCCGCCGCCCGCTCCCTGCGCGCCGCGACCGCGACCCGCCTCGCCGACCGGCTGGGGCTGCGCCGCACCTCGACCCTCGACCATTTGCTGGCCGCCGTCGGCCCGCACACCGACCTGTCCCCCGAACAGCTGCGCACGCTGCTCGGCCCCACCCCTGTGACCGGCGACGACGCGCTCGTGCGTCTCGCCCGGGATCTCGACCGTCTCGAGAAGGAGATCGACCGATGACCGAGCCCAGCTCCTCCCCCGCCCCGTCCGGCCCGCCCGTCGAGGAGGACGCCCGCACCGCCCTGCAGAGCCTCTCGACCGAGATCCACAAGGGGGTCGTCGGGCAGGACGCCGCGGTGACGAGCCTCGTCGTGGCGCTGCTCTGCCGCGGCCACGTGCTGCTCGAGGGCGTGCCGGGCGTCGCCAAGACCCTGCTCGTGCGATCCCTCGCGGCCGCGCTCGACGTGCGCATGCGCCGCGTCCAGTTCACGCCGGACATGATGCCCGGCGACATCACCGGCTCCCTGGTGTACGACAACACCACGAGCGACCTGGTGTTCCGCGAAGGTCCCGTCTTCACCAACCTGCTGCTGGCCGACGAGATCAACCGCACCCCGCCGAAGACCCAGTCGGCGCTGCTCGAGGCGATGGAGGAGCGCCAGGTGACGATCGACGGCGCCTCCCGGCCCCTGCCCGATCCGTTCCTAGTGGTCGCGACCCAGAACCCGATCGAGTTCGACGGCACCTACACCCTGCCCGAGGCGCAGCTGGACCGCTTCCTGCTCAAGGCCGTCATGCCGCTGCCCGAGCGGGACGTCGAGATCGACGTGCTGCGTCGGCACGCCGACGGCTTCGACACCTCCGATCTCGCGGCGATGGGTCTCGGCCCGGTCGTGGACGTCCCCGCCCTGCACCGCGCCCAGGCCGATGTGGCGCGGGTCGTCGCCGAGGACGCCGTGGTGCAGTACATCGTCGACGTGTGCCGGGCCACCCGTCGCTCCCCCAGCCTCGCGCTCGGCGTCTCGCCGCGCGGCGCGATCGCCCTGCTCCGCACCGCCCGGGCCTGGGCGTACCTCACCGGCCGGGACTTCGTGACCCCCGACGACGTGAAGACCATGGCCCAGGCGACCCTCTCCCACCGCGTGCGGCTCACCACCGAGTCCGAGCTCGAGGGCACGCAGGTCGAGTCCGTGCTCGCCGCGACCCTCGCCGCGGTGCCGGTGCCGCGCTGAGCGCGACCCGCCGAGTCTGGAGGACCGCTGAGCCCATGAGGATCTCGCTGACCCCGCGCGCCGCCCTCGCGGCGCTGCTCGGCCTGCCCGTGATCGTGCTGTGGCCCCACTGGACGACCGTCGTGGGGCTGTTCGTGCTGTGGACGCTGGTGGTGCTGGGCGACGCGCTCATCGCGCCCTCGCCGCGCTCGCTCCTGGTGCGTCGAGAGGCCCCGGCGCAGGTGCGTCTCGGAGGGAGCGCTGCCGGTCAGCTGCTGCTGACGAACCCGAGCGGTCGCGCGGCCCGGCTCGAGGTGCGGGACGCCTGGAACCCGACCGCGGGCCTCGAGTCCTCGCGCAGCGCGCTCGTCGTCCCCGCCCGGGAGCGGCGCGCGATCCGGCAGCGCTTCACGCCGACGCGCCGCGGGGAGCACTCCTCGCGGGCGCTCGTGGTCGCCTCCCGCGGACCGCTCGGCCTGGCCCGGCGCGCCGCTGCGGTCGACGCCCCCGGGCGGATGCTCGCGCTGCATCCCTTCGGCGCCCGTCGGCATCTCCCCTCGCGGGTGCGCCGCCTGCGGGAGATCGAGGGGCTCGCCGCGATCCATCAGCGCGGCCAGGGCACCGAGTTCGATTCCCTGCGGGACTTCGTCGACGGCGACGACGTGCGCTCGATCGATTGGCGGGCGACCGCGCGGCGGCGCAGCGTGGTGGTGCGCACGTGGCGTCCGGAGCGCGATCGGCACGTCGTGATCGTGGTGGACACCTCCCGCACCTCCGCGGCGCGGCTCGGCGACGCGCCGCGCCTCGACGCCGCCTTCGACGCGGCGCTGCTGCTGACCGCGCTCGCCGGTCAGGCCGGGGACCGGGTGGACCTGCTGTGCCTGGACCGGATCCCCCATGTGTCGGTCCTCGGTTCGACTCGCAGCCAGGTGCTCAGCGACATGGTCACCGCGACCGCTGCGGTGGATCCGGCGATGGTGGAGACGGACTGGGAGCTCGCCGCGGTCGCGATCGCCGAGAGGGCTCGCCGCGGGTCGCTCGTGGTGCTCGTGACCCCGGTCGAGGAGTCGGCGGTCCACTCCGGGCTGCTGCCCGTCGCGGCCCGCATCGCGCGGGACCATCCCCTGGTGATCGCCTCGATCTCTGATCCCGCTCTCGAGTCCCTCGCCGCCGGTCGCGGCGACGCGGAGGCGGTGTACCGCGCGGCGGCCGCCGAGCAGTCCCGACTCCAGCGCGACGGCCTCGCCCAGGCTCTCGAGCGGGTCGGCGCCCATGTCGCCGACGCTCCGCCCGACCGTGCGCCGCAGGCCCTCGCCGATACCTATCTCGCGCTGAAAGCCGCCGGGCGGCTCTAGCGCAGTGCGAGCAGCGGGCAGACTGGGCCCATGGGCACCTCCGACAGCTCCTCCACCGGCACCGCGACCACGATCGACCTGCTCGCCGCGTTCCTCGACGAGCACCGGGACCTGCTCGCCGCGAGCCTCGACGGCCTCACCGAGGATGAGGCCCGCCGCCGCCTGGTTCCGTCGCGGACAACGCTGCTGGGGCTGGTCAAGCACGCGACCTTCGTCGAGCGGGTCTGGTTCGAGGAGGCGCGCACGGGCACGCCGCGACGCGCCCTCGGCCTCCCCGAGAACGCGGGACACTCCTTCGTCCTCGAGCCGGCGGACACGATCGCCTCGATCCGCGCCGCTCACCGCGCCGCATGCCAGGCCTCCCAGACCGTGATCGCGGATCTCTCGGGCGAGGAGATCTGGTCCGGCAACCGCCGCGGTCCGCTCCCCGTGCCCTGGATCCTGCTGCACGTGCTGCGCGAGCTCGCCCAGCACGCCGGCCACGCGGACATCCTGCGCGAGCAGATCCTCGCCGCCCGCCGCTGACGCTGCTCCCGGGACCGGATCCCGGCCGGATCCCGGCAGCTCCTGGCTCAGCCCGCGGTCAGCACCCGGTCGCCCACCAGCTCGTCGGAGAGGTCACCGGTGATCCCGGACCGGTGGGCCTGGCGTCCCCGTCCGAGCATGAACACCAGGAAGGCGATCCAGAGCACCGCGCCGATTCCGATCCGCACGGCGGGCGGCAGGTCCGAGGGCGTCACGAAGGCCTCGACGACCCCGGAGACGAACAGCACCGGCACGAGGCCGATGCCGATCGTGATCAGGGCCCGGGCGGACTGCGACAGAGCCCAGGAGCGGGGCATCGGCCCCGGACGCACCCAGGCCGAGAAGGTCCGCAGCCCGGCCCCGGCGCCGACCATCACCGCCGTCAGCTCGAGCAGTCCGTGCGGCAGGATGAACACGAAGAACGTGCCGAGACCGCCGTGGGCGCCCATCACGCCCGCCGAGAGCCCCACGTTCAGGCCGTTCTGCAGCAGCATCACGATCGGCCAGAAGCCGGTGACGCCGAACACCACCGCCTGCATCGCGATCCAGGCGTTGTTGGTCCACACCTGCGCAGCGAAGCCCGAGGCCTCGCCCTGGAAGTAGTAGGCGACGAAGTCGTGCTCGACGAGGGCGCGCTGCGCCTCCTCCGGGAGGACCGCGGCCCGCGCCTGCTCATCCGTGCCGAAGAAGACCCCCGCGATCACCGCGGAGACGAGGAAGACCGCGGACGCGAGCGCGACGGTCCAACGCGACTGGAAGAGCGCCGAGGGCAGGTCGTTCCAGAAGAACTCCCGGGCATGCCGCCACAGCGGCACCCGTGCCCCGGTGATCCGCAGCCGCGCCCGGTGCACGAGCAGCGAGAGCCGCGAGATGAGCGCGGGATCGGGGGCGGTGGAGCGGACCGTCGACAGATGCGTGGACGTCTCCTGGTACAGCGCGAGCAGCTCCTCGATCTCCGCGGCCGAGTGGGAGCGGGCACGGGTGAGCTCCCGCAGGCGATCCCACTGCGGGCGGTGCACGGCGATGAAGGCGTCGGTGTCCACGGCCCCAGGGTAGGGCGGGCCACCTTCCACGGGCCGCCGACGAAAGTCGCCCCCGAGGGTGCCGGAAGCCGACCCTCGATGCTCCTGGGCCGTGGCGGCCTCTGCGACGATGGTGCGCATGGCAACCTCAGGGGCGGCCGCCGCTGTGAGCGGCACGGACCGCGACGCGCTCATCACCGGCGACGCCGTGCTGCTCGATCTGCGGCCGGCGTCCTTCGCAGTGCGCATGCTGTCGGGGGCGATCGACGGAGCGATCACCCTCGCGCTGCTCATCGCCGGCTTCGTCGCGGTCGCCGTCCTCGCCGTGCGGCAGGACCTCGACGAGGGACTGATCGCCGCGGCCGTGGTGCTGGTCTCCGTCGGCGCGTACGTTGGACTCCCCGTCCTCAGCGAGCTGCTGCTGCAGGGTCGCTCCGTGGGCCGGCTCGCCCTGGGCACCCGCGTGGTGCGCCTCGACGGCGGTCCCGTGCACGTCCGTCAGAGCCTGCTGCGCGCGCTGATGGCGATGCTGGAGATCTGGTCGACGGCCGGTGCGCTGGCTCTCACCTGCGCGGTCATCGATCGACGGGGGCGCCGGATCGGCGATCTGCTCGCCGGGACGATGGTGATCCAGGAGCGCATGCGCGCCCTCGAGCTGCGCCGTCCCGAGGTGCCCGACGCCTTGCGCGACTGGGCGGACGGGGCGGATGTCGGTCGCCTGCCCCTCCCGCTGCTGCAGGACATCCGCTCGTTCCTGCCGCGCGCCGAAGCGATCCATCCGCAGTCCCGTCGGCAGCTCGCCCGGGACCTGCTCTCACGGACCCTGCCGCACGTGGCCCCGGCGCCACCGCCGGGCACCGATCCTGAGGAGTTCCTCGCCGCGGTGCTGGCCGAGCGGTCGCGCCGGGACGAGATCCGCCTGCGTCGCGCGCAGGAGCGCCAGCGGGAGCTCTCGGCGGAGGTACGGGCGGTGCCCTTCAGCAGCTGACGGGCGATGCCCGAGTCGGCGCAGAGCCCTCCTCAGCGGGGCCTCGGGACCTCGGGTCCCCGATTCGCGTCAGCGCAGAGCGCTCCTCACCGGGTGTTCGGTGCCTCGGCACGCCCCGCGATGAGCACGGGGATCCCGCCCTCGACCGCATGGACCCGGTGGCAGTCCGCGCACTGCAGCGCCGCCTCGACGTCCCGCAGCTCGCCCCCGCAGTCGGGGCAGCGCAGGCGCGCGCGGACCCAGCCGGGCACGTCCGCGCCGCTCGGCCCGTCGGGCAGCGGGGCGGCGTGCCCGGTGTCGAACCCGGCCCCGTCGGCGGGAGCGGTCTCGCGGAGCGGCGTGTCCGCCATGGGTGCCTCCTGGTCGGGGGCGTCCCCCGGATGCTGGTCGAGCAGACCGAGGACCGTGTCCCGCACCCGCTCGAGGGTCTGGGGGGTGGCGGCCTCGACGTTCAGCCGCAGCAGCGGCTCGGTGTTGGAGGAGCGCAGCGAGAGCCACCAGCGCTCCTCCGCCGGCGCCCCGTCGTCCCATCGCGTGAGTGTGAGCCCGTCGAGGTGATCCGCCTCGACCGCGGGATCCGCCCCGAGCTCCTGCTCGACGCGGTCGCGGGCACCGGCCGGGTCCTCGTGGCGGACGTTGATCTCACCGCTCGCCGCATACGGGCTGTATGCGGCGACCAGGGCGGAGGCCGGGCCGTCTACCTCCTCGAGGGCCGCGAGCACGTGCAGGGCGGCGAGCATGCCGGAGTCGGCGGAGAAGAAGTCGCGGAAGTAGTAGTGCGCCGAGTGCTCGCCGCCGAAGACGGCACCGTGCTCGGCCATGAGCGCCTTGATCAGGGAGTGCCCCACCGGGGAGCGGAGCACTTCCCCACCGGCGGCGCGCACCGCCTCGGCGACGTGCCGGGAGGAGACCAGGTTCGCGAGGACGACCGGTCGCTCCTCCCCCGCGGCGCGGGCGCGGGCGATCTCCCGCTGTGCGATCAGGGCGGTGATCGCCGAGGGCGGGACGGGGGTGCCGGTCTCGTCGACGACCACGCAGCGGTCCGCGTCCCCGTCGAAGGCGAGGCCCAGGTCCGCGCGCTCGCGGCGCACGGCCTGGCGCAGGTCCTCGAGGTTGGCGGGGTCCAGCGGGTCCGCGGGATGGTGCGGGAAGGTGCCGTCGAGGGTGAAGTGCAGCGGCAGGATCTCGAGGGAGGGCAGGTCCCCGAGGACCGCGGGGGCCGTGTGACCGGCCATGGCGGAGGCCGCGTCGATCACCACCCGCAGGGGGCGGCGGCCCGTCAGCGGCACCAGACCGCGCAGCGTGCGGGCATAGTCCTCGAGGGTCGAGAGGTCCTCCGCCCGGCCCTCGCCGTGCTCGGGGATCTCGCCGGCCTCGAGGTACGCCTCGGCCGCTCGCCGGATCGTGTCGAGTCCCGTCGCCCGGCTGATCGGGCGGGCGCCGGGCAGGCACAGCTTCATGCCGTTGTCGGCCGGCGGGTTGTGGGAGGCGGTGATCATCAGGCCCGCCGCGCGGTGCAGCCCCGAGGCGCAGTACAGCTGATCGGTCGAGGAGAGTCCGGCATCGGCCACGATCGCCCCGCGACGCACGGCGCCCTCGATCACCGCGCGCGCCAGGTCCGGAGAACTGACCCGCATGTCATGGGCGACGATCATCGAGTCGCCCGAGAGGAAGTCCGCGAAGGCCGCACCGAGCGCCCGGGCGACCTCGACGGTGAGCTGCTCGCCGGCGACGCCGCGCACGTCGTAGGCCTTCACGATCGCGGAGAGGTCCGCGGCGGAATGCTGCACCTCAGTCATCGCCGCCCCGCACCACATGGAGGTGGCGGGCTGCCTCACGGCCCGGGGCGGGGGCGCGGTGGCTCGCCGGTGCGGCGGCGGGCCGGGCCGACGGGGCCCACGTCCCGGCGGGCAGCGGCGCCTCGGTGCGGCGGACCGCATCGGCGAGGGCGACGAGGTCGTCGCTGACGCCCTCCCCGCCCGCGACGCGCAGCAACTCCCACCCGCGAGGGGCGGTCATCCGCGCGGCATGGTCGCGGCAGAGGTCGTAGGCGTGCGGCTCACTGGTGCGGGAGAGCGGCCCCAGGACAGCGGTGGAATCCTCGTAGACGAAGGTCAAGGAGCTGACCGCCGGGTTCGAGCAGGCGGTCCGGGAGCATTCGCGAGCTGGCACGTCCAGCAGTGTACGCAGTGCCCGGTGCGCCCCGCGGGCCGACGCGCCCGGCCCGGAACCGTCCCCTCCCGGGGCACTAGAGTGCCCTCCATGGATGTCGAGCCGCTCCGTCCCGGCGCCCCCGGTCCCCGTCGTGCGGCGCGCCGCCGCGACCGTCACGGGCGGGGCCGGCGCTTCGATCTCATTCCCCCGCACCTGCCCGGATACCGGACCCGTCGGGAGGTCTTCGACGACCTCGTCGCGGAGTCCGGGGCCACGCTCGCGGAGCGCTTCCCCCGCCGCCTCGCACACCTGCGGGTGCTCGTCGAGGAGGTCCCGCCCACGGATCCGGCACCGTGGGAGGATGCCGCGGTGCTCCTCGGCCGCGCCCTCCCCGCCACCCGGGAGCACCCGCCGCGCGCGATCCTCTATCGACGCCCGATCCAGACCCGCTGCGCCTCGGAGGAGGACCTCGAGGCCCTCGTGCGCCAAGTGCTCAGCGAGCAGGTCGGATCCCTCCTCGGGATCGCCCCCGAGGACGTCGACCCCGGCGCCTGGGAGGACTGAGCACCGCGCGCTGCGCTTGCCGCGCCCCGGTCAGTCCGCGAGGCGGACCGTGACCTCGTTCGCGCCGAGCCGGGCGGGCAGCACGGGCAGCGAGGACAGCAGCACCCCGCCCGTGCCGTCGTTCTCGCGCTGGGTCCAGCTCGCGTGCAGCACCCCGGGGACGTCGGGGACGACGGTCACGGCCGAGGGCTTCTCGGCCCCGCGGCGCAGCGGCTCGTCGGTGACGCCCACGGCAGTCCCGGCGGCGGCCTCGACCTCGACCGGCTCTCCCGCGGTGCCGTCGGCGTAGAGCGGGACGAGGGTGACGGCGGTGTCCTCCGTTGCGGTCAGGGACAGCACCCCCGCGGCGCCCTGGGCGGGGAGGGCGAGCAGGGCGCTGGTGCCGATCGCGGGGGCGGCGACGGCGAACGTGAAGTCGACGGGGCTGCTGACGGTGTCGCCGGCGAGGTCCACGCCCGCCTGGGAGCTGCGGGTCACGGCGTGCACGGGCTCCTCGGCAGTCACCTCGACGCTCCAGGTCCCGACGGGCAGGTCCTCGAGCGGCACCTGGACGACGGCGCCGGCCGGCACCTCGACCTCGGGCACCTCGGCCGCATCAAGGGGTCCGTCGGCCCCGAGCACCCGCACCCGCGCGCGGGTGTCCGCCCCGCTCGGATTGGCGAGGGTCAGCACGGGGGCGATCCCGGCGGTCTCGACGCCGGTCATGATCTGCTGCTCGTCGGCGGCGGGGAGGGGCTGCTGGATCTCGGCCCCGCCCGGGGTGAGCCCGTCCCGCTCGGTGGTCTGGACGTGCATCTGCAGGGGCGCGCCGAGCACCGAGACGTCGACGCCGAGCGCCGCCTCCCCGGCCGCCACGGACTCCAGCAGCACCTTCTCCTCGGCTCCGGGTGCCACGACGACCTGGCTGCGGCCTTCCATCGCGGCGGGACCGTCGGCCGTCCAGACCTGGACCGAGGCGGTCGCGGGGCGGGTGGTGGGATTGCGCAGCACCAGCACGGAGCTGTCACCGGTCTCGGTGGAGACGCCGAGGAAGGTCGCGTCGGTCTGCGCCGCCCCGCACCGGGAGATCACCAGGGAGCGGTAGTCGCCGCTGGTCGTGGAGGTGGACTGGACCGCATCGGCGACCGGGAGCCCCGCCTCGGCGGTCTCGGTGCGCACGCTCGGGGCGGTCTCCAGCTCCGTCAGGGTCTGGACGGAGACACCCAGGTCCTCCGCGGCGGAGGCGTCGGAGAGCACGGCGCCCTCGGCGTCGGAGGCGGTGATCGACGGGGTGCGCATCCGACCCTGGTCGTCCTGGAGCGTGGACGAGGCGCTCACGGTCCCGAAGAGCACCGAGGAGTCGGGCTCGAGGGAGACGGTGCTCAGCCCGACGGTCGTCGAGGGCGGGGTGACGGACAGCTCGTCGTCCCCGCCGCCCTCCAGGAGCGCCTCGGGCAGCGAGAGCGGGCCGGCGCACGCGAGGCTCTCGCCGCCCTGCTGCGTGGTGGAGACGGCGCGGGTGACCGGGGCCTGCTCCGTCGGGTCGACGGTGGAGACCGCCGCGACGGCCGCCGCGAGCGGGAGCAGGGCGGCGAGGGCCAGCAGCGGGCGCGCGGGGCCGCGGCGCCCGGGACGGTCGGGTCGGGGCGTCGGCTCAGCCATACATCTCCTCGGCACGGGCGCGGGGGCGCCAGGGCACGGCGATCAGGACGGTCAGCAGCACGGCCGCTCCGAGGAGCAGGCGCTCGGCGAGGAGCAGCGGCTGGGCGCGCTCGATCGAGATCTCGCCTCCGGTGCCGGCCGGGAGCACGAAGCCCTGGGCCCAGCCGTCGACCGTGGTCGGCTCGAGCGCGGTGCCGTCGATGCTCGCGCGCCAGCCGGAGTCCGCCCGCTCGGAGAGGATGACGGTGCGCTCCTCCGCGGCGGGCTCGACCCGTCCGCTCACGTCGATCGCCTCGCTCGCGAGGGCGATGCTCCCCTCGGACCCGGTGACGACCGCGCGGGGGGGAGAGTCGACCACGCGCCACATGCCGCCGCGGGTCCCCTCGGTGACCTTCTCGAGGGTCGAGGAGGCGTCGAGGGTGGCCATGAGGTCCTGCTGCTCCACGGGATCTCCCTCGACCACGACGTAGGCGACGGCCAGCGAGGCAGTCGCCTCACGGAGGGCGTCGGCCTCCGCCGGATCGGCGCCGGAGGAGAGCATGAGCGCGACGGTGTCGCGCAGGACCGTGCTCGCCGGATCCGCGTCCACCTCCCCGGCGCGGGCCGCGGCCACGTCGCGCTGGTCGAGGATCGCGGCATGCTGCACGGCGGAGTCGCCGCCGTGCACCACGAGGTGGGCCGTGACCGAACCGTCGTCCTCCTGCGACAGGCTCAGCACCCGGGACCTCGCCTCGGTGCGCCCCTGATCGGCCGCCGCCGCGGGCACGTCGCCGGTCTCGGTCCGCTCCACGCGGAGCTGCCCGGGGAGGAGCAGGGTCCATCCCGCGACCGCGATCACGCAGCAGGCGGCGACGAGGGACGCGAGCACGACGGTGGCGGGACGACGCGCACGGGACTCCCCCTCCTCCCGCCGGGCGAGGGCGTCGAAGCTGGCGGCGGCGCCGACGCACAGCGCCAGGAGCGCGGCGCTCAGCAGGGCATGGGGCGGGAAGGGCACGAGCAGCTCGCCGCCGAGGCCCGCCGGGAGCTCCAGCGCGAGCAGCGCTGCCCCGAGGGCAGTCGCCGCAAGGAGCAGCCCGAAACGCCCCGCACGCCCTGCCTGACCGGCGAGGAAGGGCGCCGCGAGGGCGCCGAGGACGATCGGGGCCAGCGGCAGCGCGAGCGGGAGCCAGAACGCCGCCATCTCCCCGACCAGCGGGGCCAGCACCGTTTGGACTCCCGGGGAGACGGGCCAGAGGGCGAGCAGCTCGGCCCTCTCCGGCAGGTCCCCGCCGAGCGGCATGCCGCCGACGGAGAGCATCAGCCCCGGATGGCCGAGGTACTGGGGCAGGTAGGGCAGGTGCAGCGCGAGGGAGGGCAGGAGCACCAGGGCGAGTCGACGGCGGCGACCGGGAACGGCGGGGAGGATCAGCAGCAGCGCGAGGGCGGTGAGCAGCACGAGTGCCGGGGTCACGGCTCCGATCACGAGCAGCACCAGCCCGCCGGCCGCCGCGGCGGCGGGACTGGCCTGCGAGGCCTTGTGGGGCAGACCGATCGCGCGCCCGATCAAGAGCGCCAGCAGCGGCAGCAGCAGGTGCACCAGCAGCAGGGGCCAGGCTCCCGTCGTAAGGGCGCTCAGCAGCGAGGGCGCGAGCGTCCAGGCCACCACGAGGGCGAGCCGGGCCCCGACCGCCCGGGTGATGGCCCCCGCCGCCCACCAGGACAGCAGGGCGCTCAGCGGGAGGGCGGTGAGGATCAGCGCCTCGACCAGGAACGATCCGGGCACGGGAATGCTCCCGAGCAGGCGGAGCAGCGGGTCGGCGGGGCCGCGCTCCCCGAGACCCCCGGGGATCCAGTCCGACCAGCCGACCCGCCATCGCAGCGCGAGGTCGTCGGGCAGGGAGCGCAGGGCCGGACCGCTCAGCTCGCCGCGCCCGAACAGACCGCGCAGGGCGACCAGGCCCAGCACCGTGGCGAGCAGGGCGACCACGGCGGTCCACACCGCGTGCCGGCCGAAGTCGGCGTCGTCCTGGCCGTGGTGCGTGCCCGCGATGCCCCAGGTGGTGCGGCGGATGGTCCGCCGACGGTCGTCATCGGCCAGCAGCCGGGTCGCCAGATCCTCGAACCGCCGGCGGGCGGCCTCGCCGCGGGGCAGGTACAGCGGGGCGAGGCGCCGGGCGGGGACACGCGCGAGACGGCGATCCCGTCGGCCGCGCTGGAGCACCCGGGGCGCCCGACGCAGCATGCCCGCCCAGGCCCGCAGCTCGGCACCTGCCCGCCGCGGCTCCGAGGCGGCGATCGCCCCCGCGGTGCGCAGCAGCGCGGACAGCGGCGAGAGCAGGATCATGAGCAGCGCCGCGAACAGCGAGCGGTGCTTCAGCAGGAGCAGCAGCTGACCGGTCCGCTGCTCCTGGAGCCGTTCGAGTCGCGGGCGCGTGGGCAGCGGGTGGAGAGTGCGTGCTCGGGACTGCACGGCGACGCGATCGCCGCCGCGCCACACCCGTCGGCACAGGTCGATCTCGGCCCAGGGACCGGGCAGGTCGGGGTCGAGCACGCCGACGGCGCGCAGGGTCGACTCCCGCACGAGCATTCCGGCGAGGGGGACCGCGAGCACGTCCTGCCGCCAGTCCGCCTGCCCCTGGTCGACCTCGCCGGCGTCGACCCCGGTGATGATCCGGCCGCCATGGGTGAGCGTCAGCCCGACGTCGACCAGCGCATCCGCCTCCTCAGCGGTGCGGATCACGGCGTTCTCCGCGGCGGAGTCGACCCCCGACGACGGGGCGGCGGGCGCGACGCGCTTGGTGCCGACGACGGCGGTGGTCGGCGACTCCGCCACCAGCTCCAGCTGGGCCTCGAGCGCGTCGAGACCCGGCGTGGAGCCGTCCACGACGCACCAGAGCCAGCTCTCGTCCTCGGCGCTGCGGCCGGCACGGCGTCCGGTCCGCGGACCGTCCTCGCGCAGGCGCACCGGCACCTGGGCGAGGGCCGCGAGCTCCTGGGTGCGCTCGCGCTCGACGGCGTCCGGGTCGATGTCGCTCGCCCGCCGCCCGCGCGAGGCCGGAGCCTCCCCGGAGCTCACCTCGGGGGCGGAGCTCACGGCGTGATCTACGTGATCTGCGGCAACGGATCCCTCGCGCGCGCCGTCGGTCTCGTCGAGCAGACGCAGCACGGCGCGCAGCGCGGCCGTCCGCGCGGCCCCAGCGGGCACGGTCAGGACATGGTCGAGACCACCCGCGGAGCGTTCGTCGCGCAGCAGCGCGACGCAGTCCTCCGGGAGATCCTGGGGAGCGACCGCGACCAGGCGGTCCACCGGCCTGCTCTGTCCCTGGGCCCCGGCGAGCGTCGCCCTGAGAGAGGGCTCGGTCGTCGCCCGGCTCAGCAGGACGACGGCGGTGACATGTCGATCGCTCACCAGGTCAGGGTGTCAGACCGCCCGGCGCTTGAGCTTGCGCCGCTCGCGCTCGGAGAGTCCGCCCCAGATCCCGAAGCGCTCGTCGTTCTCGAGCGCGTACTCGAGGCACTCCGCCCGCACCTCGCACGAGACGCATACCTTCTTCGCCTCGCGCGTGGAGCCGCCCTTCTCGGGGAAGAACGCCTCCGGATCCGTCTGCGCGCACAGCGCGCGCTCCTGCCACGACAGCTCGGCCTCGTCGCCGTCCTGTCCCCCGAGATCGAGCAGGGACAGTTCGGCCCGCGCGCCCTGTTCGAGGAGGTCCTCGTCCATCGCCGCCACCCCTTCCACTGCATGGTCGCCTGTTGCGCGCCTAAAGTACACCCGTGTAGTTATGCCCCGTCAAGCGGCTCCGGCGCGTCGTGCAGCGCATCGGGTCCGGATCACAGCCCGGGAGGGCCCATGTCCGACTCCCCCCGTCCGCCCCAGCCACCCCGTCCCGTCGACGTGATCCCGGTCACCGGGATCGGGGGGGGGGGGGGGGGGGGGGGGAGGGGGGGACTCCCCTCCCCCACCCCCCCAGCCCCCCCCCCCCACAATAGGGAA